>JAUNBF010000077.1 GCA_030527185.1 Planctomycetia bacterium
CCCCAACGTCCCCGTTGCTCCCAAAAGCAGAACATTCATCTTTTTTCCTCCTTTCATTCTGCGGGAAACTCAAACTGTGCCGCGACAAAGGAGGAACGCTCGAAATATTCCGTTCCTGTTTTGTCGATGTACTCCATGTGATAGGGATGCGTCATGTAAACATCAAAATCGGTTTTGGTCGCAAAATCCACCGTCATCACGATCTGATTTTCCTGTCCCACCCAACCGGTACTGAATCCCACCTCCAGCGCAACGATTCCAGGGATTTTCTCCTTCATCGCTTTCATGTCGGCAACTTCCTTTTGCCTGATTTCATCGGGGATACCCTTCTTCAATGTTCCGATAAAAATGTGTCTGATCATTTGGACGCTCCTTCCACAATGCTATATTGACCTCCCCAACTGGTAGGCCTCTTTTGCGTAGATACTTTTTAAATGCCTCGTCTCAAGCTGGTCATCCATTTTTTTCATTTCTTCCGATACCAGGATTATTTCCTCCAAATCAATCTTCTATTTGATAGGCGTTCAAAAGCATCTCGGCAACGCCCGGCGCATCCGGGTCATGAAATCCCTTGCCGGTATCCAGTGCCCGTAACTCTTGCAATTCTTCTTCCGTCAGTTCCAAGTCAAAGATATTAAGATTTCCTGTAATCCGCTCTGGGTTCGTGGATTTCGGTAGGGTAATAACGCCTTCCTGGACCTCAAAACGAAGGATAATCTGTCCGGTGTTTTTGCCGTACTTTTCCGCCAGCGCAGCAATGATGGGATGTGTCAACAACTCGGCGTTGCCGTGTCCCAGTGGATACCACGCTTCCAATTTCACATCGTCTGCCGCCATGATTTCACGTAGTGTTCTTTGCTGGAAGAACGGATGAAACTCTACTTGGTTGACCACCGGTTTGGTGGCAAACTGAGGAACAAAACGGTTCCAGATTTTCGGGGTCATGTTGCTCACACCGATGGATCGCAGTTTGCCCTCTGTTTTTGCCTCCTCCATCGCTTTCCACGCACCAGGCACGTCGCCGTAGGGCTGGTGGACAAGATAAAGGTCAATATAGCCGAGGTCGAGCTTTCTGAGCGAACGCGCAATCCCTCTCTTCGCACCCTCATAACCATGGTCTTGAAGCCACAGTTTACTGGTAATGAAAATTTCCTCGCGAGGAATGCCGCTGTCACGAACCGCCCTGCCAACGTCTTCCTCGTTGAAATAAGCGGCGGCGGTGTCAATATGCCGGTAGCCCGCTTTCAGCGCCGCAAGGGTCGCGTCGTAGGTAGGGCCATCCTTGGGGATCAGGTATACGCCAAAGCCCACAGCGGGGATGGTGTTGCCATCGTTTAACGCGAAGTTATTCATTCTCTTCTCTCCTTACTTTTTAACTTTCTGTTTTTGTTTTGATACTTATCAAACAATCTTGCCAGGTGCATGGAACAAAAGTCGTCGATAAGCCGCTGCATGGAGATTTTGCCATTGGAAATACACCATAAACAGAGCGATCCGTAATACTGCGAAACAATCTGAACCGCCAGTTTTTCCACCGGTGTGGACTTGCGGAGCTTCGACATTTCGACTGCCCGGCAAATACATTCTTCGATAAATTCCCGGTCGTATTTCAGCTTGGCGGCAACGATGGAGTCCTCCTCCAAAGGTGCCACGCCGCTACGCAACCATTGCTGTGCCCTGGCAAGAGACCCTTCTTCGATCAACTCTGTCGAGCGCTTCAAAAAATACGCGATTTGCACTTCAATCCCGCCGCTCACTTCCAACGATTCCCGCTTGAAAATGTCAAACTTCTCAAAAGTGGCCGCAGCAATCAGGTCTTCCTTACGTTTGAAATAGACGTAGAACGTCCCTTTGGCCACTTCCGCTTTTTCGGTGATTTCCTCAATGCGAATTTCGTTGTACCCTTTTTCTTCCACCAACGCATTCACCGCTTCGATCAGTTTTTGCCTTGTTTTCAACGCTTCGTCTTGTCGTTTACCCATTTTTTCTCCTCCTTCCCCATCATTATACCAAAGTCAATGACTTTTGTCAATGACTTTTTTCAGTATTTTTGCAAAAAAATTTTTCTGTAAAGAACCTCTTCAGATACCTGAAAGAGAGGAGGTGGTGGAAAGGATGGGGTGGGTGACAAGAAAGGTTCATGGATAATTGATACCTTCAAGCCACATCCACCGCACCCTTTCGTAATGCAGGATGAATGAAAACAACTGCCTAAACAAGGTTCTTTTCAAGCACGAATCGTCTCGTGTATCTCTTGTAATCCCAACACTTTAACGAAAATCGTGTATTCCCCTTTACGGTGCGGTACTGCGTTTGGGCACGAAAAATTCATCCTGGAAAGCTCCCTCCAGTTTAAGAAGGGCTATTTTTTTATCGATTCCGCCAGCATACCCGGTCAGGCTGCCGTTTGCTCCAACCACTCGATGGCACGGAACAACAACGGAAATTTCATTGCGTCCAACAGCTCCACCGACGGCCTGAGCCGACATGCGGTTCAATCCACGTTTTGCGGCAAGCTGCCTGGCAACCTCTCCATAGGTCATGGTCTGTCCGTAGGGAATGGAATAAAGAATTTCCCATACCTCATTTTGAAAATCTGTGCCGCAAAAGTGAAGTGGCAGTTTAAAATCCGGTTCTCGTCCCGAAAAATAAACGTCAAGCCATTTCTTGGTCTGCACAAACAGAGGCAGTTCCTTTTTCACACGCTCCTCTTCCAGGTAAAGCGCAAAATACTTCTGCCCTTCAAACCATAGACCTGTTAAGCCAACGTCGTCTGCCGCTAAAAGGATATTGCCAAGGGGGGATTGGTAATGGCTGATGTACTGCATATCACACCTCTTTAGAAACGCATTCTGCCAACTATCGACTCTAACGTTCTATTTTTTCATCGCTTCGGAGAAAAACTGTTCCAGTTTGTCAAACGGAATCCGTCCCACGCGGTCGTACAAATCGACGTGCCCCGAATCCGGCACCAGATAGAGTTCCTTCGGTTCGGCAGCCTTCTGATATGCCATTTCGCTGAATTCCCGCGAATGTGCCTTTTCGCCCGCAATAAACAACATCGGCCGCGGCGAAATCACGTCCATGTCCTCCAGCGGATAGAAATTCATGAACTTCACATTGCTGCTGAGCGTCGGGTGCGTCGTCGTTTGCGGCGTCGCTCCTTCCGGTGTGAATTCACCACGAGAAGTCCGATAAAATCCGTAAAACTCCACCTCGATCGGATGCGAATTTTCCGTAATTTCATGGACACTTCCACTCGTGTAGCGTGTTTCACCACCCGCAAACTCCACATCACGCTGCAAGGCCGCTTCCGCAATGATTTTCTTCCGCTCCTCCAGCGTCACGGCATTCCCCAACCCCGAACGGTTGGCGGTTCCCATGTCGTACATGCTGATCGTCGCGACCGCCTTCAAACGGGGATCGATTTTCGCGGCACTGATGGCGAAACTCCCACTTCCGCAGATTCCAATCACGCCAATCCGCTCCCTGTCCACCAACGGTAACGTTCGGAGATAATCGGCTGCCGCACTGAACGCTTCCGCATACAAATCCGGCGAAACCGCGTTGCGAGGTTCTCCCTCACTTCCGCCCCAGAATGTCAAATCAATCGCCAGCGTCACGAATCCCCGTTCCGCCATTTTCGTGGCGTAGAGATTCGCGCTCTGCTCCTTGACCGCTCCCATCGGATGACCAACGATGATGGCTGGATATTTCGCGTCCGCCACCGTATCCTTCGGAACGAACAAATTTCCCGCCACTTTCATCTTATACTGGTTGGGGAAAGCCACTTTCTCCATCGTGACTTTCTCACTTTTGTAAAAATTGTCCGCGTCTTCCGGTTTTTCCGCAGCCATTGCAGATCCAGCCACGACGCCCAATCCACCCAACAGACTCCACATCATCCAGTTTTTCTTCATTTTCAAACCCTTTTTTCCTGACGAACCGTTCTACCGTTTCCCCCATTTTTTTGAGGAAAATAAGAAACATACCTTTTCACAACCACTAAACGGCAATATAGAACTAAATGATTTTTTTGTCAAGTATGAACATATAAGTATAATACTATCAAAATTGTTCCATACTATCATTTTATAAATTTTTTCAAAGACTTCAAAAAACGAGAGAATCACTTTTCAAGACGTTTGGAATCGATGGAAAATTTCCTCCAAAAAATTTTGGGAAACTTTCAGAAGTTAAAAAATTTTCCCTTTTTTCGGGAGGCTGGGGAGGAATTTGGGAAAATAATCGGTTTCCTGACACCTTCCCCCAAAAAATAAAAGGGAAGTTTTTTTCACTTTTTTGGAAATTTTTTCAGAAAGGGACTTGAAATTGGGAAATCTTTAGGTTAAAATGAGGAAGTTGTTATTTCTCACAACTTTTTTTCAAGGAGACGACCGATGAAATTTTTGCGCATTCTACCCCCCCCCCCCAGTTTCTAGGCTGTGGAAGTGGTGGTGGATTTTGGTTCTGGTGCATCCTTTTTCTGGGATGGTTTGAGTTGGCTTCCGGGGTTTCGGCAGCGATTCTGGCAGATTTGGCCGCGGACTATGGTGCCGTGGAAAGTGGCTTCACAACAGGCACGCAGGCAGTCATTCCCACAACGAATGGCACGTGGCAGTATTATCTCTTGAGCGGTTCAGATAAAATGCTCCTGGGCTATGGGGATGTTGGCAACCTGAATCCTCGTGCGCAGGGATTCCGGCCGGAAGGGGGTTCACAGTATTACAACGAAGTCTCTTCTCAAATGCTCTGCGACACCGACACGAACGCATCCAACCCCATCACCACCGCCATGGGCAAACTGAATCTCCATCCCTCCAACGACACCAACGCGACGGTTCTGGAGTGGAGTTCGGAAACGTACTGTGGGCCTGTCCGAATCACCGGTTTTGCGCAACATGCCAAAGCAAGCGGAACAGGAACAAACTACACGTTGAGTTATCAGGATTCCGGCAATTTTCGCACTTCGGTGGAAAATGAGACTATTTCGGTACAGAGTTCGGGGAAGGAATTTTCCACATCGCTGATTTACACCCCCAATTCCGTCTTGGGAATGGCTTTTCGAGCCAATAATGCCGATTATGCCAATGGAACGTCGTACCTTGGAATGCAGGTGGAGGCATTGCCGTACATCACCTCCATCGCGGACAGTTATCAGACCAGCACCCCCGCGGAGGGATGGTCGTATTGGTCGGCCAACGCGGCTCACCTTGCCGATGCCACCAATTCCAGGGAGATGACCTACGGCACGGTATCTGGTGGGGCTGGTTATGTGGCAACAAACGATTCGGGGGTTTCGCCTAATAAGGTACATGGCAATTCGTTCTCTCGAAACGCGTCGCAACTCGAAATCCACCCGGAAAATCCTGAGACAGGCAGGAATTTCATCATCCTGAAGTACGATCTTGGGGAAGAGGAGGCGGGATGGTTCAACATCCTGGGGAACGTCGGCGCGGAAGTTCTCGGCAATATTGATTGGAATAGCGTCGTGTTTTCGATTCTTGCGGACGGATCAGAAATTTATCGGTACGATCCGATTTTTGATTCTGATTTGGCACCTCACCCCATTCTTCCCACGCAGGATTTTTTCGTGGAGGATTTTTTTGCGGAGGAAACGATTGAGTTCGTCGTGAACAGTCTGGGGCAATACAACGGCGACAGTACCCTTTTAGCCGCGTACATCATGCGGGGAACGGGGCCTGCCGGCGTACCGGAACCGGGGACGCTCTGGCTGTTGGGTTTGGGGCTGGTCTGGTTGGGAAGGAGGTTTTGGAAACGGTGAGATACTCGATTTTGGGAATCCTTCTTGGGCTGGTGGGCTGCGGTTCACCGATGGGAGAGGTTTCGGGAGTGATTTACCATTCCGATAAACCGGTCGCGGAAGGACGGATTGAATTTGTGCCGGTGGACGGGAAATCGGCCACGGCAGCGGCGAAGATTGTGGAGGGACGCTATTGGGTCGAAGTCCCTCCCGGTGAAAAAATCGTGCGACTTTACGCGTTTGAGGAAACCTCCCGTCACGTTCCGCGTGGCTATTCGTTTGAAGTGGTAAATAAGAAGCAGATTTTGCCGGAAGAGCTGAATCTCCGTTCGGAGAGAAGGGTGGTCATCCGGCGTGGAAAACAGAACTGGAATTTGGGGAAACCATGAAAATGACTATCAAAAAAGGGTTTACGTTGGTGGAACTGTTGGTGGTGATTGCCATCATCGGGATGTTGGTGGGATTGCTCCTTCCCGCCGTTCAGCAGGCTCGGGAGGCGGCACGGCGAATGCAATGCTCCAACCATTTCAAACAGTGGGGACTGGCCATGCTCAACTATGAAACAAGCATGAAGAAACTTCCCTACGGAGCGATGCACGGTTCGAGTGCCGACTCGTGGTGTTCGCGAAAAACGAAGGTGAATTATCCCGAAGCGGAACAAGGTGCCGGACAACGTGCCACATTTGTTCCACTTTTATGGCCGTATCTGGAGCAGACGGCTCTGTTTCAACAAATCGATCTGAAAACAGTCAACATTGAGTCGCAGGCACAAAGGGAGAAGATTCCTCTTTACACCTGCCCCAGCGACCGACCGGGATCATGGAAACAAAGTGCCACGTCAGAAGGGACACGAGCACGCGGAAACTACATTCTCTGCTGGGGTTACGGCGATCATGAACACAACCCGATCGAAGGGGAGTCGCAATATTACAAAGCGGCGTTCGGCAACAATCGTTACACCACTCTCCAGGAGATTCGGGACGGACTTTCCAACACCTTTTTCATGTCGGAGGTTCTTTTGCCGCAAGACGATATTTATCAGGATTTTCGAGGCGATTTCATGAACGACGACTGTGGCTGCATGAATTTCATGACCGTTTACACGCCGAACAGTGGAATCGACACGATGAGTTGCGTGGGGGATGAACACCTGGACTACCCCGGTCCCTGCCAGACCAGTTCGACCACCGTTTACGTCTCTGCCCGCAGCAATCATCCCGGCGGCGTAGGGGCACTGCGCGGCGACGGTTCCGTCACATTTATCACCGACGGAATCTCCATCGATGTCTGGCGTGCCATGGGGGGGATTGCGGAAGGTGCTATTGTTGCATTAGAATGAGGAAAGACTAAATAATTGATAATTGATGGTTGATGGTTGATAGTTGGTGGTTGGTGGTTAGAAGGTGACGTTTCCAGAAAACAGAAGGAATGCCCCTCTCTCTGGGTGGGGCTTTGAGAAGTGAATCTGAAATCCATAAAAATGACAAATAGAAAGGGTCTGGCATGAAATTTGGTTATTTTTTACTCTATTGTTTCGTATCGCTCGCCTGTTTTGGTCAAACGGAAGATATTTTCCAGTCACCGGAATGGAAAGCGACGAAAGAGAATTCCCCCTACAATTATCGAACCATGCTTCACAAAATGGATACGTGGTACGATTCCACGTACTGGACGACAGCCGACTGGACACGGGTGGGAAAAGGATGGTTTCATCCCGGCACGGATACGCCCGCGGTACTCTGTTTTACGGCTCCTGAGGATGGAACGGTGACGGTGGATGGGACGATGAAAAAACTCCACGTGGAAGCGGGCAGCGACGGCGTTTGCGGCACGATTCGCTTTTTTCACGCGGGTGGCATGACGGAACTCTGGCAGGAGGAAATCGGCGGTGGCGACGCAACCGGGAAGTCGCACCATCTGGAAGTGGCGGTGAAAAAGGGGGATAAAATCCGCTTCGTCGTCGCGTCGCGAGAGAAGATTTTTTGCGACACAACTGGCTGGGACCCGAAAATCACGTACCGGGACTCCGGGAAATCGTATCTGGCCTCGAACGATTTTTATACCCGGATAACGGAAACAAGTCCCTGGTGCTACGAAGCGGAAATAGCTGGCGAAGGAGTCCTTTTGACGCAGGAGGAACTCGACACGCTCCAGGCGGCACTCCAGAAATCGGTGGCTCAAGGGCTGGAAAAGCCGATCGATGTGGCGTTGTGGAAGATGATTCTGAAGGAGTGGAAACGGGACGACAACTTCCAAAACGCAGTGGAACACCTGGCGAAAACGCGGCAGTTGCTGGAAAACCTTTACCCCGACAAGACGGCGGAACCGGCGACGTTGTTTTACGCACTGCTGGAGAATTTGGAGAAGTCGCCTGAAAAGAACCTGCTGTCGTATTACATGCAGGTGCGGATTCTCAAGCGTGCCATTGCGTTTTCCAATCCCCTGCTGGACTTTGAGAAAATGCTCTTTGTCAAACGGTGTCCGACCTCCTACAACCACCTCGTCATGCAGTATTTTGGCTGGCGGGCACAGAAGGGGGGCGGGCTGTTTGTGCTGGAAAATCCGGGAAAGTCGCTTGCCTGTCGGGATATTCTGGGGGGAAAACTGGAGTCGGGAAATGTGGTGGAGCCGAAATTGTCGTTCGACGGGAAAAAGGTGATTTTTTCCTATGTGGAACTGGGCAATTCCCCCCGTTTTCCTTGGAAAGATGCCTGGACGCCCTCCGAAATCAATGAAAAGGAGGCAAGCCATCACGAATATTACCATATTTACGAAGCCAACGTCGATGGTACCGGTCTGAAACAACTCACCGATGGCTGCTACGAGGATTTGATGCCAACCTACCTGCCCGACGGCGGAATTGCGTTTTCCTCCACGCGGCGGAAGGGGTACGCACGCTGTTTCTGGTGGGGCTTTGGCGATCGGTGGCACGTTTACACCATCCACCGCATGAATGCCGACGGCTCCAACATCCAAACCCTCTCCTGGCACGACACGAACGAGTGGTATCCCACCGTTTCGCACGACGGGCAGATTTTCTACTCACGCTGGGATTACATCGACCGCGACGCGGTGACGCACCAGAATCTCTGGTCGATGCGGCCGGATGGCACGAATCCGATGGCTGTTTGGGGCAACGCTTCGCTCGATATTTTCTGCACGTTCCAGGCCAAGCCGGTTCCGCAGAGTCGAAAATGGCTCCTGGTGGCGGCGGCTCACCACTCCTGTACCGGCGGTTCGCTCGTTTTGCTCGACCCCTCGGTCAGTCACGACGGTCCGCAGGCGCTGGAGCGTATCACGCCGGAAATCCCCTATCCCGAAGCGGAAAGTAACGACATTCGGGAATTTTATCATTCCCCTTTGCCGTTGAGTGAGGACTATTACCTCGTTTCCTACAGTCCCTGTCGGCTCGTCTTTGAACCGGGTGCCATTCAGGACAACGCCTTGGGTATTTACCTTCTCGATCGGTTTGGAAATCGGGAATTGCTCTATCGGGATGAGGCGATTGGAAGTTGCCATCCCATGCCGTTGGTGGCCGTTCCGACGCCGCCGGTGCTTCCCAGTTTCCTTCCAGAAAAGGCCTCTTCGGAAGGACGGATGTTTGTACAGGATATTTATCAGGGGCTGGGAAACGTTCCTCGCGGTTCGATTAAAGAATTGCGTATTGTCCAGATTTTCCCGAAAGATACGCCGGATGGAAACGACCCGCCCGTCGGCATTGCGGGGGAAGAAAACGGACGTGCGATTTTGGGAACCGTGCCTGTCGAAGCGGATGGTTCGGTCAATTTCGTGGCACCTGCCCAAAAACCGTTCCTTTTCCAGGCTCTGGACGAACACGGTTTTGCGTACCAGACCATGCGGTCGTTGACCTATCTCCAACCGGGAGAGGAGATTGCGTGTGTCGGTTGTCATGAACCTCGTAACGCGGCTGTCGGTGGGCAGAATCCGTATTTCAATCCCACAGCACGTGCCGGACAGAGCATTCCTCTGGCAGCCCAGCGAAAACCCTCCGTCATCCAGCCGGGAAACCTGGGGGGACGGCCTTTTTCGTATGCGGAAATGGTGCAGCCGATTTGGAATGCCCGATGTGTCTCCTGCCATGGAGCCGACCCTGCCGACGTGGAATTTCAGAAGCATAAAATCGATTTGACCGGAGTTCCCGAAGGAAAATACAATCGTTCTTACGTTGTGTTGACGAAAAACAAAGATTGGGTTCCTCGGTACGAACAGCGAAATCGGATCGAATTGACGCCACCGGGAGGAAAAATCGGAGCGATTGGGAGCGGCCTGGTCGCCCTGTTGAAAAAAGGGCACTACGATGTGCAACTCACCCCGGAAGAATGGGCTACGATAGCGGCCTGGATCGACATGAACGCCATTTTTTACGGTGTCACCGACCCTGCCATGCAGGCCCTGCAATTGGAAGGAAAACCGATTCCCATGCAACCGTTGCAGTAGAAAAAGGGGATTCCGTCCGTATTTTTCAGCTTCCCGCCCTTGTGTGGACGGCAGAATGTGCTAAAATGGGAGGTCGTCAGGTAAAACGATTTCCATACAGAAAGGGGAGGCCGATGAATTGGGAAGTTGCGCTCGGGCGATTGCGATTGCCGAATCCGATCCTTACCGCGTCGGGAACGTTCGGGTATGCGAAAAATGTTTCCGAATTGGAATCGGAACGGGGGCATTTTGCGCTGAAAAATCTGGGCGGAATTTTGCCGAAAACGATTACTCGCCTCCCACGCAAGGGAAACCCGCCGCCGCGGACGTGCGAAACGGCTGCCGGGATGTTGAACGCTATTGGGCTGGACAACGATGGAATCGAGGAATTCGTCTCGCAGAAAATGCCGTATTTGCGGTCGATTGGCTGTCCGATTATCGTGAGTATTGCCGGGCGGACGGTGGAGGAATACGCGGAAATGGCCGTCATGCTTCAGGATGTTCCTGGGGTGGCGGCGTTGGAATTGAATATCTCGTGTCCCAACGTGGCGCACGGTACCGACTTCGGGAAGAATCCACAGGAGTGCGAAAAACTGGTGTCCGGTGTTCGGGAAAAGTGCGATTTGCCTTTGATAACGAAGCTCACGCCGAACGTTTCCGACATTACCATCATGGCTCGGGCGGCGGAAAATGGCGGTTCCGACGCGGTTTCGCTGATTAACACCGTGTTGGGCATGGCGATTGACTGGCGACGCTGCCAGCCACGACTCGGCAATGGTATGGGAGGGTTAAGCGGCCCCGCCATCAAACCGATTGCGTTGCGAATGGTGTTTCAGGTGGCCCAGGCCGTGCGGATTCCCATCGTCGGGATTGGCGGTATCGAAACGATCGACGACTGTATGGAGTTTTTCGTGGCGGGAGCGTCGGCAGTGCAGATCGGGACGGCCAATTTCTATCGTCCCACCGCCGCAGCCGACATTCTCGCCGCGTTGCCTGAGGCGATAGCACATTTTCAGACAAATCGATGGACAGATATTATAGGAAGGTTGCACAGATGAGAATCTTATCAGGAATTCAACCTACAGGCCGGTTTCACTGGGGAAACTACTTCGGTGCCATTCAGCAATACGTCCAGTTGCAGGGCAATCCCGACGAGGCGTTTTATTTTATTGCCAATCTGCACGCCCTGACGACGGTTCGCGACAAAGAGCGGCTGAAAGAAATGACTTACGACGCGGTACTCGATTTGTTGGGTCTGGGGCTGGACCCGGAAAAAGCGACGCTTTTTGTTCAGTCCGACGTGCCGGAAGTTTCGGAGTTGACGTGGTTGCTGATGACGTGTACGCCGATGGGACTTTTGGAACGTTGTCATGCCTACAAGGAAAAGAAAGCTCGCGGGCTGAGTGCCGATATGGGGCTTTTCGGCTATCCTGTGCTGATGGCGGCCGATATTCTGGCGTACGATTCCAATCTGGTGCCGGTCGGAGAGGATCAGAAACAGCACGTCGAAGTGGCTCGCGACATTGCTTCCAGTTTCAATTACCTCTTTGGCGAAACGTTCGTTCTTCCCAAGGAGAGGATTCTCGACACGTCGGCCAGGGTGCCGGGAACCGATGGCGAAAAAATGTCGAAAAGTTACAACAATACGCTGACCGTTTTTGAGGAAGTGAAGCCGCAGCGGAAGAAAATCATGCGAATCGTCACCGACTCCCGTCCGATGGAAGAGCCGAAAGACCCGGAAACCGACCCGCTTTACCTCCTGTACAAACTGTTTGCCACCGAAGAACAACGCCAGGAAATGGCGGAACTCTACCAACGCGGCGGGTTCGGTTACGGCCAGATTAAAAAAGCGTTGGCGGATATTAGCGAGGAGTATTTCGCTCCGGCACGGGAACGACGAGCCAGATTTGCGGCGAATCGGAAAGAGGTGTTGGAGATTCTCGACGCGGGGGCACGTCGGGCACGGAAGAAGGCCAGAGAGGTGTTGTCGCGGGCGCAGGAGAATTGTGGAGTGCCGGTACGCGAATAAAACAATATCAAGCGACGCAGCCACGGACAGAAATCCCTTATGTGCGCCGCTACGTGGATTTTATTTTTTGCTTTTGTTTTCGTTTTTTATCATGCTTCCAACTCAACAAATCCCCATCGGTTTCCACGTAACCATCGGCGGAAATCAACCGTTCACCTGGATTGCCGGGCCATGTGCGATGGAAAACGAGTCGCAAGTCTGGACGACGGCGGAGGAACTCAAACGATTGAGCGAAAAATGGGGCATTTCGCTGATTTTCAAATCGTCGTTTGACAAGGCAAACCGCTCTTCGATCCACTCACCGCGAGGGATGGGAATGGAGGCGGGATTGAAATTGTTGGCAAAAATCCGGGAGGAATTGCAAATCCCGGTGACGACCGATGTTCACGAATCGTGGCAGTGTTCGGAAGTGGGAGAGGTGGTGGATGTACTCCAGATTCCCGCGTTTCTGGCACGTCAGACCGACTTGCTGGTCGCCGCGGCACGGACGGGAAAGGTGGTGAATGTGAAGAAGGGGCAGTTCATGGCACCCGACGACATGCACCAGGTGGTGGGAAAATTGCTGGAGTGCGGGAACGCGAAGATTTTGTTGTGCGAACGGGGGAGTTGTTTTGGGTACCATCAGTTGGTGGTCGATATGACGTCGTTGGTGGAAATGCGGAAGGAAGGTTTTCCGATTGTTTTTGACGCGACGCACAGTGTGCAGAAACCGGGTGGCAATGGCACCTCCACGGGGGGGAACCGGGAACATGTGCCGTATCTTATGAACGCGGCGGCGGCGATTGGCGTAGACGCGATTTTCACGGAAGTCCACCCCGACCCCGACCAGGCAATTTCCGACGCGGCCAATCAGCTTCCACTTTCGCAAGTGGAGACGATTCTCGCCCAGGCAATTCGTTTCGACCAGATTGCCAAATCTGCCCTCGTTTTGGAGAGGAACATGCCATGAATACCGTCCAACGAGCGAAAGAGGTGTTTCAGCAGGAGGTGACGCAGCTTCAAAAAGTGGGAGAACGTTTGGATGAGACATTTTCGCAGGTGGTGGAGTTGATTTATGCCCAGAATCAGAAAGTCGTCATCACCGGGATTGGCAAAACAGGCATCATCGGGAAAAAAATTGCGGCGTCGCTGGCATCGACGGGGACGCAGGCGATTTTTCTCAACGCGGCGGAGGCGATTCATGGCGATTTGGGGATGGTCTGCCGGGGAGACGTGGTGATTGCGATTTCCAACAGCGGTTCGTCGGCGGAAATTCTGGCGATTCTGGAACCGTTGAAGCGGATTGGCTGCACGCTGATTGCCATGACGGGAAATACAACGTCCCCGTTGGCGCAACAGGCCGATTTCGTGTTGAATACAGGTGTCGATTCGGAAGCGTGCCGGATTGGACTGGCACCGACAACCTCGACGACCGCAGCCCTGGTAATGGGGGACGCACTGGTGGTTTGCCTGATGGAAAAGCGGAATTTCCAGGCCGAAAATTTCGTTCTCTACCACCCCGGCGGAGCGTTGGGAAGGCGGTTGTTGACGCGGGTGAAGGATCGGATGGAAAAGAACGTTCCTTTCGTGACGGAGACGACCCCGTTCAAAGAGATTATGATGGAAATGACCGCCAAGCGTCTGGGAATCACGATGGTTCTGGACGAACGGCAAATCCCGGTCGGAATCATCACCGACGGCGACATTCGGCGAGCGATCCAGCACTTCGACGATTTCAGAACAGTCTGTGCGAAAGATTTCATGACGCGGAATTTCAAGCGGATTTTGCCGGAAACGCTTGTCAGTGACGCACTGGAACTGATGGACTGGAACAAAATCACCACGCTGGCCGTCACGCGGGATGATACCCCCGACGCACCGATTGTCGGTATCCTCTCCATCCACCACATTTTCGACTTCCGCAACGACCAACTATAGTAATTGATAATTGATAATTATGTTGGTTCCAGCCGAAATGACAATAGAAGGTTTTTTGTAATTTTATTTATCTCAATCAAACATAATTATGGATAGTCTTAGATAAAAACCAAGATGTAGTGTAAACACCCGCAATTATCAATTCTTCCATGTCCGTAGAACGCCATCCCCTAGCACCGTTTTTGCCACCCGACGCAACGCGATTGTTTCTGGGGAGTTTTCCGCCACCTCGGAAACGGTGGTCGATGGAGTTTTTTTACCCGAATTTGCAAAACGATTTCTGGCGGATTTTCGGACTGGTTTATTTTAACGATAAAGACCATTTTCTTCGTACCGATGTGAAAAAATTCGACGCAGACAAAATACAGGCATTTCTACGGCAGGAAAAAATGGCTTTTTACGATACGGCTACAGAAGTCATCCGTCAGCGGGAAAATGCCTCGGACGCGTTTCTGCAAGTCGTGCAGTCGTTGGACTTGGAAGAAATTCTTCTCCGCCGGATTCCGCACTGCCACACCCTTCTCACGACGGGCGAGAAAGCCACAGTCACTCTTTTGACATTGATTCAGGCAGCCAAACCACCTGTCGGCGGCTGTTCCGAATTCCTTTTTCATGGCCGTCCCATGCGTTTGTATCGACTTCCTTCGTCATCGCGTGCCTACCCGCTTCCTTTGGATAAAAAAGCGGAAATTTATGCGAAGATTTTACATTCCCCCTCTCCTCAAATTTCGGAATTTTGATTCCAACGGTACCCCATCCTGAAGAAACGAATGGGGTACAACCAAAACACCAACATTACCGTTTCAACTCAACCGGACCCAAAAGTCCCGAAGGCATCGGCACGTCCTCTTGATGGAAACCCTGCCACGGCATGTACTTACGCTTGCCGCCGTCGGGAATATCGTCCGGTTTTTCGTAAAGGTAGAGGTTCGAGCGGGTGAAACGTTTTTCCGGTGGCAGATGCGCGTCGCCAATCAGCCGGTTTGCCCAGACATTGGCGACGTCGATTTCCAGCCGGTTTTCCCCTTCCCGCAGCGCTTGCGAAACGTCGATTTCCCACGGTGCTGTCCAGACGACCCCCAAATCCTCTCCGTTGAGCCGAACGCGGGCAATGTGCTTGACCTCTCCCAGATCGAGCCAGACCGCCGTTTTCGGAAGTTGTTCCACGGTAAAGGTTTGCGAATAGGTGGCCGTTCCCGAGTAGTAGCGGATGGCATCGTCGGCGTGCCGCGTCCAGTCGGCAAGTTTTTCCCAAACGACCGACTCCGGGGCACCCCAGCGTTTGTCAAATTGCACCGTCCACGGAGCGTCGAGCCGCAGGAACGTTTCGGTGGCCGGTTTTTTCGCGTCGGCGTTGGGTTTTTCCGTGGAGCCGAACAGGAGAAACGCGGAACCGTGCGTCGGGAGCGTGAGCGTCGTCTGGAATCGGCCATCTTCCGTCGGTTGGAGCGTGATTTTTCGCACTTTTCCCGAAACCGCATCGCACCAAAGCCCTTCGGCAGCACCGTGGCGGAACGTGCAGAGACTTTCACCGCTGCCCGCGAGAAAATAGATTTCCGTTCCGTTGACCCAGCGGTGGTGGTACTGGAAATTGCCCTCAAAATCGGGGAGCAGGCCATCCGTCGGGAACGTTTCCGCAGGTTGCCAGATACGGGCGACGATTTCCTGAATTTCCGCGTCGCCTTGCGGATAATGCTTCAGACCGCGATCGCGTTGCGGGCGTTTCTGCCCAAAGACGATTTTCGCCCCGGCTTTTTGGAGGGCTTCGATTTTCCGCAGCGCTTCGACGGGCAACTCCTCCTCCACCGGGTCCACCACCAACATCCGGTACGCCATTCCCGACGGCAAAACCAGTTTTCCTTCCCGAAACTCCATCCGCAACAGCGACGGCGTGTCGAGCCAGTCGAAAACCATCCCTTTCGGCAAAACGAGCGACGATTTTTCGTTCCACTTTTCGCCACGACCCCAGCCGACGTAGTTCCGATCGCTGACATACGCCGCGACGTCTGCCACGAACGTCCCCTGCCGCAGCAGGTACTGGCAGCGTCCCAGGTACGTGAGAAAACCTTCCAGATACGGGAACCACGTGACGTTGGTGTTCACATGCGTGCCAGCAAAATACTCCAACCCCGGCAATCCCTGTTCGGGGGGCGAGGCGGTGAAGGTGTGCCAGATGACCATGTTCATGCCGTCGATGAAATTCACGTCCGCCGCCGGTTTGAGCCATGCCGGGTACATCGTCCAGTGCTTCGTCATGTGCGTGAAGGCTTCGCACGCCACCTCCCGTTGTCCGTAGAGATTCGCCGCCATTGCCGCAAACCGCATGTTGGAGCGGGTTTTCGTCGCGTCGTGCGTGTTGACCCAGAACTCCCCTTGTGCCACATCGTTTTGTCCCCAGAACGTCAGCATGTCCGACTCCCGGAAAATCGGTGCCGTCCGCCGCCACGGTCCGCCATCCTCCGAGTGCCAGACAATTCCCCGCTCGTGGCACAGCCGACCGATGTTGGCGTAGCAATGCTCCTGAAAACACCAACTCACCGTTCGGTAATAGTCGGTCAGAAAGCGCTGCGAAACGTCGGGACTTTCCACGACAAATCCGCACAATACCGGCAAAAATTTCACCAGCGAATAGCCCCAGCGACGCTGAAAAACCTCCTCAAAACCGGGTGTCCAGTTCGGGTTGCTCCCCTCCCAACTCACATTGTAAAAATGCGTCAGCGTCTTGCCCACAAGCGGTCCGGCTTTCTGAATCAGTGGTTCGGCAAAGAGGTGGAAGTACCGGGAGACCGCCTTTTCGCTCAAAATATCGACCGAACCAAAGTCGCCAACCACTTTGTACCCGAAACGGAGAATCTTCCACGCCCCGTCAGGAACGTTCCACGTCAATTGCCCATCACGGACAAACGGCTTCAAATCCACCACGTCCGTCACTTCCAGACCACTCTCCGACAGCTCACGCACACCATACCACGTGCTTCCCAACTTGACATTTTCCCGGTCTTTCACCGCCCCTGTTTTCAGGCGAACGGCCACCAGATGCGTGTCGGCATAAAACGCGAAATCGTCCGGGGCTTTCGGCAATGTCACCGTCACGCTCTTCGGTCCGTTGACATTTTCTTCCGTCCAAACCACCTCTTTGGGTCCCAGTTCCTTCATATCCCACGGTCCGCGAAGCATTCCTCCCGAATCGGCAATGTTCAGGCTCACCCGCATTCCCAGCCGCTGGGCCTCCCGCAGCAGGTGCATGACCAGATTCTGCCATTCTTCCGACATGAAAATGTGCTTGATATGCAGGGGCACCGGAACATGTTCTTTGGAATCGAACTCGTCGTAATAGTACCGCGAATCGAACAGCAGGATTCCGCCGAACCCCTTTTCCGCCATCGCTTCCAAGTCGCTTGTAATCTGCGACTCCGTGACGTTTCCTTTCAAAATCCAATAATAACACCATGGCCGTGACTCCATCGGCGGCGTTTGCAGGGCGGGGAACGACAACTCCGCACCCTGCGCCAGGCACGATGTCAGCAGCGTTAAAAGACAAAACCATTTTTTCATGGCAGGTTCCTTGTTAAATGAGGTTTACTGAAATTGAATCCACTCGATTTCCACCTTGGCATGTTTACGATTGCACGGATCGAACCAAAGGGCGTTGATCTCTCCTTTCCACTCGGAGTCGCCTTCCAGGGGGAAAACGTATTCGTGGAACTGGCCGTCTGCCAGAATCGGAATCCGCATCGACTGCGCTTCCCGAACGACGCAATTCTCGTCAAAAATCGGCGAATCGGTGCGCGACCAGCGAATTTTGGCCATTTCGCGATCGTCCCGCTCCAGTGGCGTGACCTTCATCCGCACGGCCAGTTGGGAAAACTTCGTCGCGGGGAACGGTAAAAATTTCACCTGCATGGCTGTCCGGTCGGCTCCGGTACGAACCAGTTTCAACGTCCCTTTTCCGGCACGAATCAGCCCCGCACCGTAAGGCTGGCGATACCAACCTTTTTCGGTATCGTCGTCGAACACCCATCGGTACTCACTCCCCACATAGAGCGGCGGAAACGCATACTTTTCCACATTCTCCGGCACCACATTCTCCGGCCAACCCTCCGCCGGCTTTTCGCAGAACACCTCCCGAAGCACGTCGTACAGCGTAAACCCAAACTCCGCGTTGGGCTCGATATACGAACCTTCCTGCCATTCATTGATCGGTGAAACCACCAGGTGACGCACGTTGTTTTCCTGGCACTGCGCCTGGGCAAGCTCACACGCACGACGGAACTTTTCCGGGGTTTTGCCGTAAATGACCTTTGCTTTCTGATACGAACGGGGGGTGTCGTCCCAACCGGTCGGAAGCGACGCGATGTGTGGAAGCACGTTCAGCTTCTGCCGTGTCATCATCCATTTCGGCAGCAAATCGACCAGCACGTCGAAATCGTAATGCCGCGACGTGTCCCCCGGCTTGCGGTTTTCGCTATGCCACCATGCCATCCCCGCGTAGTGGTACTCGGTCGTCTCGTCAACACCCACCTCCTTCAACCATTCCAACTGTTCCGGGCGGTAATTCACCACGATGAAATAAATCCCCGGCAGCCCTGCTTTTACCGCTTCTTCCCGGCAAATACGCAGTGCGTTTGCCAGCCCCATGTCCTCCTCAATATTGTTCACCGTCCAGAGCAACACGACCGGTTTTCCCTCTTTCGTGTAGTATTCCGGTGTCTTGAAATAATTCGCAATCCAGAACTGCGTCACCGCTCGCATGTCCGCTTCGTCATGCGCTCCTGGCTCGTTGTGGTTCGCCCACATCACCGCCCATTTCAGATACGAACGGTATTTGGCCTGATAGAAACCCTTCACCCAGTGATCGAGACGCTGCTCCCCACGGTTCCAGTACCAATCGACAAAGAAACTGGAAATTCCATGCTCCACCGCCCATTTGATCTGCCAGTCGATCACCTCCGGGTTCCCTTCGTCGTACCACCCCAAAAGCGGCTTGATGTGCGGGTACGTGTCCTTCACCATTTCCCACTCCGCCATCTGCTCGGTGCCGGGATAATAGAACGCGGAAAGCTCGATTTCGCTCTTCACAGGCTTCGGAACGGGAACCGCGTACGGGGCGTTTAGACCACGGTAAAATTGCAGAATGGCCGCCTCCAGATCAGGGTACAGACGGTGTGGGTTACTCCCCGGAATCCAAATGCAGTGCCCATCGTTGCGACGGTCGTAAACGTACCACTGGATGTTCGCTCCCACCGCTCGGCTGGCCTCGAAAAAACGCTTGGCCGACGCAAACGGCACCACGCTGTCGTAAATCGTGTGCGTCAGGAAAATCGGCGGCTGGTCTTTCCGAATGTATGTCATGGGAGACGCGTTTTTCAGCAACTCTGCCGACGGATTCTTCCCCAAAAACGGCTCATAACGCCCCGAATTCGCTTTTCGATCCGGTTCCAGGTCGGCAATCCCAGAAATCGACACGATTCCCGAAACCCGTTCCGTCGGCAGACGCAACCCCGTCATCAGTGCCAAATGTCCTCCTGCCGAAGCACCGATCACGAACACTTTCGACCGGTCGATTTTCGCCAGCTTCTCCATTTCCGGCGAATCCAGCAAAAATTCTGCCGCTTTCAAACAATCCTCCCCGCACAACGGCCACGGCCCGGAACCGGTCAGGCGGTAATTGATATTGAAAACAGCCAATCCGTTCTCACACAAAAACTCCGCAATCCCCGCCACGCCGTTGCGATCCATGCTACTCCAGCCGCCGCCATGAATGCACAGTGCCATCGGTGTTTTTTCATTCACCCCTTTCGGCAGGTAGAGGTCGCCAACTCCGCGATCTTTTGCCTCGGCATTGTAAACGATACCGGTTTTCACCTCTCCAACTTCTCCAGCCGCCGCCCGCAGACCGCACGACAGAAAAAACAGACTGTAAAAAATCGTTTTCATGAATCATCCTTTCTACAAAACCAATACATCAAATAATAGCGGCGAAGCCGCGGATAAAAATCTTTGGAAGGGGGGGGCTGGGGGGGAGAACTCTTTCTATAGAAAGGTTTCCCCCCCACGACGGTTAATATCTTCACGGGTAAGCGGCGCTGCGACTGGCCAAAAGCCCTAGGCGCAGCGCCGCTTGCGCCAAAGGCGAGAG
>JAUNBF010000152.1 GCA_030527185.1 Planctomycetia bacterium
TTTTGTCCCGACATTCCTCCTTCGTCGGAATCAACGCCTCCACCGCCGCCCAAAACTCGTCCGGCACCTTCTAAAAACCTCCACCTGGAGGTTCGAGGTCAAATTGAGTTGTAAGCGAAGCGATTTGTGTTACCAAGGAAAGAGGGGGGAGGGAAATTTCTGGAAAACTTAGGATTTTTTATTTTTTTGCGATGGTATCCCTTGCAGAAAGAGAATATTTTAAATATCATTGAGGCGGTTCAAGAGGTCGTTTTGACATATTTTGATGTCGTTTTGAAGCAAGTTTTAAGGAGTTTTTTCATGCGTCCGGGAGGGTTGTTTCAGGAAGATCGAAGGGAGGAACGGTTGGAGAAGATTGGCAGTAAGCTGGATTTGCTGGAAAAGCTGATCCCGTGGGAGTCTTTTCACGCAAGGCGGGAGTGGATGTACAAGGGTACCTCGCGTGGTGGACGACCGCCGCACGACCCGGCTATAATGATGGAAATCCTTATATTTCAAGGACTTGCAATGTAGCTGATGAGGAGATGGAGTACCGGATTGCCGGCAGAATTCGTTCCAAAAGTTTTTGGGGATTGGGCCGAACGACAGGTTCCTGATGCTCGGACGATCTGGGCTTTTCGGGAACGCTTGAAGCAGGAAGGGATTCACGATTTTCTGTTTCGCCAGTTTAACAAACACCTTGAAAAATCAAGGTTTAGAGCAAACGGCGGACAGATTGTCGACGCAACGTTTCAGGAGGTTCCTGTTCAGCACAACACGCCGGAGGAAAAGCAAAAAATCCAGGAAACGGGGGAAGCACCGGAGGAATGGACGGCCAGGAAAAAAGCTCACAAGGATGTGGACGCACGCTGGACGAAGAAGCGGAATTGTTTACACTACGGTTATAAAAATCACATCAACATTGATCGAAGGCACAAATTCATTCGGGAATATTGTGTAACATCTGCGCAAGTCCATGATTCTCAATGCTTTACGGAAATGCTCAACAATCGTGCAACATCGCGTAAAGTTTGGGCAGACAGTGCGTACATGTCCGCTGCGAACATTTTGGAAGTCGAAAAAAAGAAATTGGTCCCTCTCATTAACGAAAAGGGGCATCGTGGTCACACACTTACTGACGCAAAAAAGCAAGAAAATCGCCAGAAATCCCGGATTCGTTGCCGTGTCGAGCATGTTTTTGGCCTGATGAACAAAGTTGCCCTGGGAAGTCGCAAAATTTACACCGTCGGCCTTGTTCGCGCGAAAGTGAAAGTTTGCTTCAAAAATTTAGCGTACAATATACTACGCCTGACGATTTTAATGCGACCGACGGGAAAACTGCGCACCTACTGAGCGAAAATGGGCCAAATCGCCCATAAATCCGCTCCAAAGAGCCAATTTAGGGCAAAATTTTCCCCTCCCTCGTGCAAAACTTTCCGTCCACAAATCATCTCCCGCAGAATTGAATTCCGCGCAAAATGTTCTGCGGGGAATGAGAGGTTTTTAGAAGGTGCCAATTATTATTTTGTTTGTTCTAGTAGATTGTAATTCGTTTTTTGCCTCGTGCGAAAAGGTTTTCGTGCCGCGATTGTGGCGACGACCGGTGATTGTGTTGTCGAACAATGACGGGTGTGTGGTGGCACGTTCCCCGGAAGCGAAGGCATTGGGGATTCCGATGGGGATTCCGTTTTTTCAGATTCGCCATCTTTGCCAGCGACATCAGGTGGCTTGTTTTTCTGCCAATTTTGAGCTTTATGCCAGCCTCAGTCACCGCGTCATGCTCTGTTTGCGGCAATGGTCCGCGGACATGGAGATTTATTCCATCGACGAAGCTTTTTTGAAACTCCCGCCGATAGAAGAGGGGGAGATGGAGACGTTTCAGCAAAATCTGATTCAGACCGTCTTCCGGTGGACAGGCATCCCCGTCTCGGTCGGCATAGCTCCCACCAAAACGTTGGCAAAAGCGGCGAATCATCTGGCCAAACGCCTTCCGCAGCACCATTTCACCCTCACCACCCCGGAAAGCTGGCGAACGTACCTCCCTCAAATTCCGGTCGAAGAGGTCTGGGGGGTGGGCCGCCGGACAGTCAAAACGTTCCAGCAACGGGGAATTCGCACCGCGTGGGACTTGTCGCAAATGGATCCGCTGGCTATCCGTCGGGAATTTTCGATTGTTTTGGAGCGTACCGTGCGGGAATTGTGCGGCGAATGTTGCCTGGAACTGGAAAATCAGCCCTCCCCCAAACAGTCGATTCAGGTTTCCCGTTCGTTTGGCAAAAAATTGCAGACGCTGGAGGAATTGGAGCATCCAGTCGCCACGTTTCTTCAGTCGGCATTGGAAAAACTGCGGCGGCAAAAGAGCTATGCCACAGCCGTCTATCTTTTTCTGGGAGGAAAATCGGCCACGATGAAAACGGAAAACTGGGGAACGACGCCATTTAGCACCGGCACGACGGTGGAACTTGCCCGAACATCCGACGATTCGCTGGAAGTCCTCCCGCAAGTCCTGAAAAGTCTGAAAAAAATCTTCGTTCCCGGAATTTCGTACACCAAAGCTGGCGTCACGCTCCTGGGACTGACATCCACCCCCTTCCCGGACAAATACCGGATGTTTCAGTCGCTGGAACAAAACCAGCAGGAAGATGCGCATCGGGAAAAACATCGCCAACTGATGGCTACGCTCGATCAACTTCATCGTCAATTGGGAAAACGCTCCGTCCATTTCGCCGTCGAGGGACTGGAACAGGAGCAGGACTGGAAAAGCCGCCAGGAATGGAAATCGCCCGCCTACACAACGCGGTGGGAGGAAATTCCCAAAGTCCGTTGATACCCATTTTAAGTGTATTTCCCCGATTTGCCAATCGACGCAGACAGGTTTTTGTACGCACAAACTCCCTGTTTTTCAAGAATTTGTAAAGATTCTTTTCCTTGAAGCGGGCAAAAATTTATCCATGAAAATGTCAAAAATAATCAGCATAATGGCACCGCACGGCAGTTGGTGCGTTCTATCCGTTTTCGTATCGGTTGATATTGGATGTGTGGAACCGATCACGCTGGCAAAATTGGCTTGAGTAAGTCCCATGAACTCGTACAGAACACACAACTTACTACTCTGTTGTTTCAATTTGAGTGACCTCCTTTTTTGGTTAAAGATAATATCAATCATTTTCGGAATTTTGCCAACCAGGATGGTACCTGTTTTAATCTATACTCAATTGCATTTAAAATTCCGTTTTTAGACCAAAGAATTGGAAGTTCTCGGAGATTAACGTGTGTAGTTCGACAGAATACCGTTTTTGGTGGAGGAAAAAGTTTCGGCACTCTCTGAAAAAGTCGGAGAATTCAGAAAAATAGCGATTAGAGAGTACTTTTTTCTGGAAAAATTGCCATAAGTGCTTGATGGGATTGAGGTTCGGT
>JAUNBF010000078.1 GCA_030527185.1 Planctomycetia bacterium
TATCAATTATCAATTAATCCCTGGTTCAGGATATTTTCATGCCTTTTCTTTTTGTGACTTCTCAGGTCGGTGCGGAGCCGATTTTGAAAGAGGAAATCGTTCGCCAGTTTCCCGACGCGAGACTGGCGTTTTCGCGGCCTGGGCTGCTGACGTTCAAGTTGCCGGAGGAGGAAAACGAACGTCTGGAAAAAATCCGGCTCAAGAGCGTCTTTGCCCGCAGTTGGGGTTTTTCGCTGGGGATGGTGCAGGGCAAAACGCCGGAAGAGATGATTCCGAAAGTGTGGGAATGGACGAATTTTCGACGTTTCGACCGAATCCACGTTTGGGGGAGGGATACCTACAAAATCGGCGATTATCAGTTTGAGCCTGCATTGACCGATGAAGCCAACGAACTCTGTTGGCAACTTTGCCAGAACTATCCCCACGAAACGCTCTGGCGATCCGGGCAGGATATTCCCGCACGACAGGGAGACTGGGTTCTGGACTGTATTTTGGTGCATCCTCTTCCGCCGGAGCCGACGTTGGAGTTTCTTTCGCGGCGGGAGAAAAATCGAGCCAAACTCCATCCCGAAAAACAGGAGTGGCTCATCGGGTATCATCAGGCTCATTCGTTTCCCTCCACGTTACCGGGCGGAATGCTGGATTTGACCATGCCGCCGGAGGTTGTTTCGCGGGCGTGGCTGAAAATGGAAGAGGCGTTGCGATGGTCGAATTTTCCGATTGAGGAAGGGTCGCAGGTATGCGAGATTGGAAGCGCTCCCGGAGGCGCGACGCAGGCATTGTTGTCACGCGGCTGCCACGTTCTGGGCGTTGATCCTGCGGAAATGGCACCGGAAGTGCTGGAAAATCCCCGTTTTCGCCACATTCGCTCCAAAGTGGCTTTTGTCAAACGTCGCGAATTTCGGAAAGTGCGTTGGCTGACGTGCGATATTAATGTGCCGCCGAATTATACGCTGGATGTGGTGGAGTCGCTCGTGCTGCACCCGGATATCAACCTTCGCGGAATGCTCCTGACGCTGAAATTTCCCGACTGGAGCATGGGACATGAGGTGGAAAACTATCTTGATCGGATTCGTTCCTGGGGTTTTCCTCACGTCCACGCCCGGCAACTCCACTACAGCCACCAGGAAATCTGTGTCCGGTGCGACCGGGAGCGATTCCTATAGTGGCATCTATTTTTCCTTTTTCCGCTCTCGTTGGCGGCTGGTCGATCAATAGCAGGTCACCGTAAGTTGTCATCTTGGCTTCGCGCCGCCTCTTTTTGTTTGTCAATTTTCCCCTATTTGAAGAGATACGTTATCTTTTTTTACCGTTTTTTGAAAAATTTTTTATTAAAAAAGAAAAAATACTTGACAAACCAAAGCGGTAAGGTTATAATATTCCTCAGGAAAGGTTTTTCTGGATTTTTTCAACAAGGAGAGAATGATGATGAAGTATTTTTGCCACCTGGAGCTGTCAATTTACAGGGGGGGGGGGGGATAGGAAACTTTTCTTCCGGTATTTTTTTCTATTTGGTGGGATTCTTTGCCACCGTTGGTCTTTCTCCCTTGGCTGCCGAAACGTGGACGATTCCTGATGGAAGTACGGAAACGTTTTCTTCCGACCATCAAAATCAGGACATTCTGATTGAGTCTGGCGGAACCCTTCATTTTAACGAAGTTCCTGGACAGACGCAGGCCATCACGATAACGAATCATGGCAACGTGAACTTTTCTTTATCAGGCCCAAGTTTGTATCTGGCAGGAAGTGCCCCCCTGACGTTGAAAGGTTCGGGCAGATACACGATTTCCAAAACAGACACGTTTCGCCTCTATGCCAACAATGTCAATCGTACATTGACAGTGGAGATGGATGCTGGTGGATGGATCGATATTCAGGATGGAATTTTTACCAATGGTACCCATGGAGGAGAAGTCTGGCAGAATAACCTGGGGAGTTTGAATATCGGTACCGACGGAACGTTCCAATTGTCGAACATGGCTTCCTGGAGTCAAGCTTCTGCTTATGTAGACCAACTGACGGGAACGGGAACGCTGGGTTCTTTTGATGTGAATACGAATTACATGCAGGTGGGGGTGAACAATGGTTCTTCCCAATTTGATGGAGCGATTACCGGAAAAGCCTCCTTACGAAAGGTTGGGACGGGAACGTTGACGCTGACTGGGGTGAATGAGAGTACCGGTGTTGTAGACAGTAACGGAGTTGTGCGGCATCCCAGTATTGCGGTGGTGGCGGGAAAGGTGGTTTTGAAAGAAAAAGCCTCCGCGGGAACAGGGAATGTTTCGGTTGAGTCTGCCGGAACGCTGGAATTCGCGAAAAGTGAAAACGCAACGGTTTCGGGAAACCTCTCTGGAACGGGAGTTATTTTGCACTCAGGGACAGGAACGACCTCCTTTACTTCGGCGGAAAATACTTTTTCGGGAACGATGACGATTCAAACAGGAAACGTTACGGCAAATTCTCTCGGTGTTGCGGCAATTCAAATAGACTCCACCGGAACGTTTGCCTATACGGGGAGTGGAGATAGTTCGGCAAGTATCCAGGGAACCGGAACCCTGATAAAAGAGGGGACGGGAAAATGGACGTTCGACTCGAATTCCACCTTTACAGGAAAAACGGAATTGAGGAGCGGAACGTTGAACGCCTCTCCAGCTTTCCTGGCAGGCGGAGTCCATGTGACAGGGGACGCTGTGTACGAACTTCCCGGCCAGCCCTGGAGTTTGACGCTTTATTCTGGAAACGGGCAGATTCGACCGGATGAAACGGGGTATGAAACGACCTCCCAAGGAACGGCCTGGGATATGACACAATGTGCCAATAGTACCAGTACCAATCGGGATTTTATTTCCAACAACTCCACACTTTCCTACACGACGGAAATCTACGTTACCGAGGAAACGCCCATTACGGTAGCCGGACAATTCGATGATTATGCCGGAATCTTTATTCGCACCATCCAGGACGATGGAAGTTATGGAGCGTGGGAAGCGATTCTGCCGTTTGTTTACCATTCGCCCACCAACAATGCAGCCATGCAGAAAACCTACACACTCCAACCGGGGCGTTACCAACTGGACGCTCGTGTGGGAGACAATACCGGATCGGCTTGTGCCTATAACAATTTTGGGACGGCAATTGGACTGGGAATTCTGGAAGGGCACCAAGATACCAGCCAGGTGAACAGCTACCAGCCGATGACCATCAATTCGGTAACGGGTATTTTGGGAGGTATCGGCACCATTTATACGGTCAACAATGTGGGAAATGTGGATTTTCCCATTCAGATTGCGGCGGAAAAAACGTTGACGCTTCAGGGAACGCCAGCACACTCCGGGGTGGTGATTCAGGGGAAAGTGACAGGAACGGGAACCTTGAAACTGGCGAATACTTCCCCGGAAACGCCGTTGGAAATCCAATGGCAGACCTCCACGGAAGGGAATCTCCACGTGGCGGAGGGGGTTCGCCTGCGCGGAACTGGGGAAATCGGCGGGAATTTGACGTTGGATGACGGGGCAACTTTGCGGGTATCCGCCACAGAAGATTTTGAGGTACTCGGAGATTGGGAGTCGATAGGAAAATCGCAAATCGTGGTGGATATTACCGGAATTTCGGAAAATCGGAGTTGGCTGGATGTCGCGGGGAATATCCTACTTTCCGAGGCAACGAAAATTTTGTTCGTTTCCGATTCCCCATCGGTACCTGTGGTGACGCTGACTTTTTTTGAGGGGACGGACAGTACAGAGTGGGCTGACTGGTGGCAGAATGCGATCGATTTTTCGCAGGTAAGCAGTTTCCTGAATTATACCGATCTGGTGGCGGATGAAAAGGGTCTGCACGTGACGGTTGGAGACAAAAATGCACTGCCGGAACCTGCGTCTGTCTGGCTCATTCTGGCGTTGGCAGGAACGATGTTGGCGTTTCGGAAGTCGCTTCTCACGAAAGGAGGGGGCTAATGAGGCATCGTATGGGTTTTACGCTGGTGGAGTTACTGGTGGTGATTGCCATTATTGGAATGCTGGTAGGTATCCTTTTGCCTGCTGTCCAGATGGCACGAGAAGCGGCTCGGCAGATGCAGTGCAACCATCATTTACGGCAATTTGCCCTGGCTACACAGAACTATGAAGCCCTGATCGGTTTTTATCCGAATTCCGGCTGGTATTATTCCGTGGCGGGCGATGCCGATTGGGGAGTGGGAAAACATCAGCCGGGGGGATGGGCATTTCAACTCCTTCCTTTTCTGGAGCAGGATGCCATGTACCAATCGACTGGTGACGGAGACCGCGAGATACCCAACAAAGCCACAATCACCACCATGATAACGACCCCTCTCTCCATTTTCCATTGCCCCTCCCGGCGAACGGCCAAATTGTACCAAACAGGGGGAGCTTTCAACGCGAATGTGACTCCCTCCGTGGCTAAGGGGGACTATGCGTCCAATTTCGGCGCGACTTACCATCCGTCCTGGGATATTTATCGGAAAAATCCGGTAGGATCGTATAAGAGGTTTCTGGACACCATGTTTGAATGGCCGGATTATCACGATGTTGTTACTGGCGTAATATTCGCGTTTAGCGAAGTCACTCAGAACGATATTACCGATGGAACCAGCCAAACGTACCTGTTTGGAGAAAAATATCTGGACCCGCAGACGTATGAGAAAGCTTGTAACTACGATGATAATGGAGTCTATAATGGAACCGATTGCGATAATTGCCGATGTGTCTCCTCACTTGGCCTCCCCTGCCAGGATCGTTTGGGATACCAGACCGACTCCGCCACTTTTTTCGGCTCCGCTCATGCCGGAACCATGGGAATGAGTTTCTGCGACGGCTCAACCCGAAACATTTCCTACAATCTCAGCCTGGAGGTACACCGAAATCTCGCCAACCGTCACGATGGAAATATCCTGGACGCTTCTTTTTAGAAAGTGTCACCAAACGTGCCGGGAAACAGAGGACGCTTCCCGGCATGTTTTCAGAGAGGATTTAGAAAAGGTAGCGATTGACTACGTTTTCATACAATTCCTGATGCCCGCTGACGATTCCTTCCACATCTCCCTTGGCTAGCATGTATTCCGAAAGGGTTTTGAAATTCTGCGTTCCTTTCTCGATTTCCGCTCCAATTCCGGTTTCCCACGAAGCATAACGCTCGGCCACCATCTGCTGCAATTCGCCCGATTTTCGGATTTCCGCCGCCACTTTCAGCCCCTTGGCAAACGCATCCATTCCGCCGATGTGTGCGTAGAAAAGGTCGATCGGGGAGAAACTTTCCCGCCGGACTTTGGCATCGAAATTCAGCCCGCCTGTCGTGAATCCGCCATATTTCAGCAAACAGAGCATGATTTTCGTCGTTTCGTAGATGTCGGTCGGGAACTGGTCGGTATCCCAGCCCAAAAGCATATCGCCGGTATTGGCATCGATGGAACCGAGAAAACCCTGCATGGCGGCATATTCCAGTTCATGCTCGATCGAATGCCCGGCCAGTGTCGCGTGGTTGGTTTCGATGTTCATCTTGACGTAATCCTGCAAACCATACGCCCGCAGGAAATTGATACAGGCCGCCGAATCGAAGTCGTACTGGTGCTTGGTCGGTTCTTTCGGTTTCGGCTCAAAGTAGAACTGCCCCTGGAAACCGATTTCTTTGGCGTAGTCGATGGCCATGTGCATGAATGCCGCCAGGTGATCGACTTCCCGCTTCATATCGGTGTTCCAAAGGCAAGTATAACCTTCCCGCCCGCCCCAGAAAGTATATCCCTGACCGCCGAGTTCCAGTGTCACCTCCAACGCCTTTTTCACCTGGGCGGCGGCATACGCGAAACTGTCCGCGTTGCAGGAAGTGGCCGCGCCGTGCATGTATCGTGGATTGCCGAAGAGATTGGCGGTTCCCCAGAGGAGATGGATTCCCGTCCGCTCCTGTTCTTCCTTGAAAATTTTGACAACCTCATCCAGATTCCGGTTCGTCTCAGCCAGATTTTTCCCTTCAGGAGCCACATCACGATCGTGGAAACAGTAGAATGGAATCTGCATTTTCTGGCAGAATTCGAAGAAAACCCGCACCCGTTTGCAGGCATTTTCCACATCGTCCACCGGCCCTTCCCACGGACGGCACATCGTTCCCATTCCAAAGGGGTCGGCCCCCGAACCACGCATGGTGTGCCAGAACGCGGCACTGAAACGGAAATGCTCCGCCATTGTTTTCCCCTCGACCACTTCCGTGGGATTGTAATGGCGAAACGCGAGTGGGTTTTTACTTTGCGGTCCTTCAAAAACGACCTGATTCACTTCGGGAAAGGCTGTCATTCCTTGGCTCCTTTTACAAGATGTTGATTGGAAAAAAATACGACAACATCATTTTAACGTCCTCATTCCCGCCTGTAAATGGGTGGGAACCTTTTTTTCCCTGAAATGAATAAAATCGAAGAAAAAAGTCCTCCTGGCGTAAAATTTCAGAGCATGGAAAGAAAAATGAGGGGGAAATCGCGTTCTTTTCCCCCGGAATGACCGAAAATCTCCCTTTTCATCAGGGACGGTTTTCCTCCAGCAAAATCCACGTTTCTAGAGGTTGCAGGGAAATTTCCACATATCCGTCTTTTACCGGCAATTTCCGAATTTCGCCTGTCGCTGGCAAAAAGAGATGACACATCGTTGCGGTGACCGCACATTGTCCAGAATAGGCAACCTGGGAAGAAACGTTGACCAAAATCTGAATCGGGTATCCTTCCCGCACCAGGGTTCCTCGCACAATCTCTCGGGTAGCAGGAGTCAAAACAGTCTGTGGGGTAACGGTTCCAACGGAAACTTCGCCACCGCTATGCCGGAATTCGTCCAGGATTTTTTGCAACTTGGCGGAAATCGTCATCCCCTCAGGAAGAACGAGTTTGGATAGCCGTGTGGTCTGGTTTTTCAGTATGGCCTGCAAATCATCCTCTTCCGCTGTCCGAAACGTGGTTTGCGAACGAAGCATCTGCACCCCCAAACAATCGTAAGAGCGACAGATTTTCTGGACAATCTCTGGCTGGTTTTTCAGTTCCGGTCGGATTTTCTGCGGCAGATATTCTCGTTGCAAATCGGTAATCGGATAGAGCAAAACGGCATCGTAAACCATGGAAGCATCTCGCAGAATCGCGTTCATCCGCCCAACAAAATCGCAGTATTGCCGATATTCTGCGGGCGTCCGATCGGTAATCTGGTAATAGAGCGTGAATTCCGTAATTCCCAACGCGGCCTGCCAGGCTGCCGTGGCGTTCATTTGGGCGACGCTGGCACGAGGCTTGCCGTTGAAGTACGTGGCAATGTCGCTGATTTCGGTAAAGGCTTTCCGCTTGCCACTGGAAACCGCTGCGGAAGAGGCCAACATCGCCGCCTTCCAGTGACTGGAAAAAACCGAGTGGGGTTCCGAATTCAGGCAATCCATCCCCGGAATGGAAAACATCTTCAGCGTTCGGAGTTTGTTTCCATCCAGGGGAACGTGTGCATAAAGTGATTCTTCCCAGAGACCATGCCCCGTAAACGCTTTTCCGTGAGCCTCACACCACCGGGCAATCTGGCCGTAATAATTTTCGATGGCACGCTCGGTCACCATTTGCCAGAACTGCTGACGAACTTTCTTGTCCTCTTCGGTATCTCCGGTAAAGAGACTTTTCCGCGCTGCCAGCAAATCCTCTCCGTAACGTTTTTGATACTCCTGCGGGAAATCGTCCTCCCAGACAACCATCGGCAATAACGGTTTTTCCGGGTCGATTTTGTCCACCGTCCGAACCCCTTCCCGCACTTTTTCAGACAAAAGCCCCGAATTCATGGCGTTGGTGGATGGCTCGTCGGTGAAAAAGGCCTCGACATAATCAAAGAGTTCCGCTCCCAGCCGTTTTTGATAATTTTCATGCGTCCAACGGAGAAACGCTGCCGTGGCACCGGGATGAACCAGACTGGGATACCGCCGAATATAGGCAAAATTGTTGCTGGCATGGGTGTATTCAAAACAGGGACGTACCGTAAAGGGTTCCGTGGCGGTGGAATCGTAAACCAGTTCTTTCGCTTCCAACTGCGGATTTTCCTTCAAAACCAGCCCGCCTGCCGCCAGACTGGGATAACGGTCTTCGTCGTAAATCCAGACACGCAAGTCGTTGGCCTTGGCCTGGCGAACCGCTTCGAGAAAATGCTGCCATTCTTTCTCATCCGTCAAATAGCCATAGGACGACACGTTGCAAACGACCCCACCCAGGCCGCAATCCTCCTTCAAAAACCGCATCCCTTCCGCAATGCTTTTCCCGTCAAAATGCCCAAAGGCCAGGTAGGGATGTGCCCATTTCTCCTTGTTGACGCCAAAATAACCATGGATGATTTGCAGCGGACGCAGTTCCTTTCCCGGTTTTTGCCAATCTTGAAGCCAGGACGGAGGAATTTCTGCCAGAACAAGGGAAGTCATGCCAAAAAACAGCAAAATTCCCAAAATCCAACTTTTTTTCATCTTTTTCTCTCCTTAAATTATAGGATGGAAGATAGTTTATACTCTAGAACACTTCTAAAAAACATTTTCTCCTATTTACTCTTTATTTATCTTGGCAATAATCCTCATTGGAAATATCTGCGTCCTCTGCGGAAAGTCCCGTCTCACTTCTGGAATGGGGTAAAGGAATTTCAGAAATGTTCTAGTGCTTTGTTAAACTTATAAATATGGGGTCACGATTCCTTTTCCGACCGTGCAGGTTGGAATATCGAACGCTATTTGAAATAGGGCTATTGGCCAGGCGTTGCGCGACTCACGGCTAAAGCCGAGAGTGGCTTTCCCGTCAAGACGGAACCGCCGTGGAGAGGAAACCTTTCTAAAGAAAGAGTTCTCCTCTCCAGACCTCTCTTTCCAAAGACTTTTGTCCGCGGCTGCGCCGCTATTATTTTTGATTATTTGTGCCGCTTATGCGGTTTTTTACTCATTTTTGCTTCATTAACAAAGCACTAGTCGAAACACCTTACCCAAAACTGTCTGTGAAATCCAGTATAACAAAGTATCCTCGCCAAAACAACCCCCAAATTTCGCCAAAAAATAGCCATATTGAGACATTTTTGCCGTCACCTTGATTTTTTCGGGAAGTTTTGTTACGATGGGGGAGTTGGAGAATCCGACAAACGCATGTACTGGAAGAAAATGAGGGAAAAGATGCAATATTTATCGTTCTTTTTGCTGGGAATCGGAATCCTGTGGGGAACGATTTCCGAAAGTCTGGCCCAGGAGTTCCGAAAGTGGACTTCGGGAGAAAAGACCGCGGTGGGAAAAGTCGATTCTCTGCTGGAAGATGGAAAAGTGGTACGGATTGAGTTGAAAAGTGGCAAATTCACCCGTATTGATCGGGAGGAACTTTCCGAAAAAGACCAGAAGTATCTGAAACAGTGGGAGAAAAAGAAGTCGGCCAAAAAACCTTCCCCAAAAACCACCGGCAAGAAAAAAAAGAAAGGCGAAAAGGAAGTACCGGAGGAAGTGGTCGATACGCGGACGTTTGAAGAACGGGAAACGGAACGTGTGCAGCATTTTCGCGAAACGGGGGTCTGGCGCTGGCCGGAAGTCCGAGAGGAAGACGTGGCCGCGATTCTCGAAAAACAGAAAGCATTCATCCAGTCGATTCAGAATTCGTTCTCTTCACGAGGCTTGAAAATCTATGAATCGGAACATTTTTTCTTTGTCAGCGATTGTCCACCGATGATTGCCCATGAATGTACGAAATATTTGGAACTGGCTTATCAGGAACTGTGCAAAATTTTTTCTCTTACGGAGGCCAAAACAGTCTGGCACGGAAAATGTCCGGTCATTGCGTTTGTGAACGAGATGGACTACCGCCAGTACGAAGGGGACTCTACCTCGGCTGGCCTTTGTCACATGAGCGGTGAGGGGGAGGTCTATGTAACCACCTTTTTCGGAGATATGTCGCGGGTGGAGAAACGGTGGAATTTCATTCAGGTGATGGTTCACGAAATGGTACACGGTTTTGTCTGGCGGTATAAAGCTCGCGGAAATCCTCCCACGTGGTTAAACGAAGGGATTGCGGAATTTGTCAGTGCGTATGTTGTCAAACCGGCCCGTAGCGTGGCGAATAAGGTGCAGCAGGGAAAAGTACGAATGCAGCAGACGCATTCGGTGGGAGGGCTGATGCAGTTGCCCCGGCTGGAAGCATGGCAATATGGTGCCGCGTGCAGCCTGGTTGCCTTTCTCCTGCAACAAAAACCGGCTGGTATAGGGGAGATGTTGGAGGAGATCAAGGAAGGTGCCGAGTGGGAAAATGCTCTCCAGAAAGTATATCAGTGCAATGCCAACCAACTTCTGTTTGCCTTTGGCAGGACGATGGGAATTCCCAATTTGCAACCGTAGTGCTGTGTTATACTCCATCCACTTGAGTTTTTCGGATTCACTCCAAAGCCCCTCCCTTTGGGAGGGGTGGTAGCCGTCAGGCTACCGGGGTGGGCAGGGTGGAATAACAAAGGAGCGTTCTATCGTAATTTGCCCAATAGAACGTCGTTCTGCCATTTCACCAACCCACCCCCCGCCCTATCGGGCGTACCCCTCCCAAAGGGAGGGGCTTTCCTTTCGTTTTCTGGAAATTCAAAGTGGAATGAGTATAAATATCATTCCTCCCTCCGAGGGGTACGCCCGTAGGGTGGGGGGTGAGGTGGAAAGGCTTTTTCAGTGCAGAAACACCCCGTCGGCTACGCCGCCACCCCTCTGAAAGAGGGGAATTGGCCCTCTCTCAGGGAGGGTTTTGAGGAGTGGAAAATGAAACATTTTGACAAGGCGTCTCATTTTTTATCGGAAATTTCCACATTTTTTCACAAACTTAAAAAATTTTGGAAAAATAATGAAAAAAGAGGTCTTTCAGCCTTGCATTGTCGTGGGGGATTTTATAAAATAAGGAAAAGTTGTGGAACATCCTTCGTTTGCGCGGGATTTTTTCCATCCCACCTTTAATATTTCTCTAACCAACAGGAGACCAGAGAATGTCATCAGCAAAACGATGCTTCAAGCGTCGGGAATTTCTCCAGAGTATGGCGGTTTTGGGAGCGGCGGCAGCGGCTCCGGTAGTTCTTCCGGGCAAAGTTCTCGGATTCGACGGCGCGGTGGCGCCGAGTGAAAAAATCAATCTGGGTGCCATCGGTATTCAGAGCCGCGGTTGGCACGATCTGATGGTCTTTTGCCGTCGCAACGATGTTCAGTTCAAGGCCATTTGCGACATTCAGAAAAAACAACGGGTCAAAATCAAGGATTGGGCCGACGAGAAAAATGGCGACAAGGCATGCGGTGCGTACAAGGATATGCACGAAATGTTGCAGCGTGACGATCTGGACGCGGTGCTGATTGCCACGGGAGACCGAGGGCATACGATGGCGTCGATTACGGCGGCCAAATATGGAAAAGATGTCTATTGCGAAAAGCCGCTTTCGCTCACGATTGAGGAAAGCCGTGCGTTGGCCAACGCGGTGAATCGCTACGGGATTGTCTATCAGGCCGGAACGCAGCGACGCAATATCGGCAACTTCATGCTGGCGGCAGAGATTGCTCAGAGTGGGAAGTTGGGCAAATTGACGGAAGTGCATGCCAATACGCTCTGGCCTGCCACGACGCAGGATTGGCTCCCGGCAGAACCGGAACCGGCACCGGACGATGTGGATTGGGATCTGTGGCTGGGAAGTTGCCCGTGGCGTCCGTATAATTCCCGCTATGTGGCGGGGGGCTGGCGAGGTCACTTCGATTTCCACGGCGGCGGGATTCTGGAGTGGGGTTCCCACACGGTTGACTTGTGCCAGTGGGCAGCGGAAAGAGATGACACCGCACCGGTCAAGTACACGCCGCAGTTCAATGATGACGGCTCCAAAGGGGGCGAGGTGTATGCCTGGTACGCGGATGGGTTGAAACTGGTGATGCGATCCAGTGGCTGGTTGGGACTGGGGACGTGCAGTGCCCGGTATGTCGGAGAAGAAGGTTGGGTGGAGACGGGCGACAGTGGTCGAATGATGGTTTCCTCAGACGCTTTGCGCAGTGAGTTGAAGTATTTTGGAATGCCTGGAACGGATCCCATTACGCATATTGCGGAATTCTGCGAATGTGTGAAAACACGGCGAAATCCGGCGGCCAACGCGAACGCGGCGGCGCAGTCGCACATTGCGTCGCACTGTGCCTACATTGCGTGGCAACTTGGGCGGACTGTGGAATTCGATCCAGTGAAAGAAGAGTTCCTGAATGACGACGACGCGAATCGGATGCGCAGCCGTGCGTTGCGGGAACCGTACACGATGTAATTTTTCCGTAAATCTGTTTTGACCAACCTTAATATTCAATCGGAGTATTCTCAATATGAAAAAAACGATATTTCTCACGACTTTAAGTATGTTATTCGGAGTTTGGATGGCTCTGAATGCGTTTGCGGAAATCGATCAGGAGTTGAAGAACGCGATTCTCAACGCCACGGACGACACGGTTTTGATCGAGACGATTTCCAAACCGGGAAACAGTCCTGACGACATTTTTATGAAAGGGCTTGCCTGCAAGCGGCTGGCGGTGATTGGTTCGGAAAAGGCCTTGCCAGCATTGTCGGCGATGTTGCCGGACGCGAAGTTGAGTCACTATGCGCGGTATGCGCTGGAAGCGATGCCGGGCGAAAAAGTGGACGCGGTACTCCTTCAGGCGGCGAAGGAATTGACCGGAATGCCCGCGGTGGGTGTGGTGGACACGCTCGGGGCAAGGAAAATGACGGCGGCCGTGGGGCTGTTGAAGGAAAAACTGGCAGCCAATCCAGACCCGGTGATGAAGAAGGCGATTTATGCCGCGTTGGGTTACATTGCCAACGATGAGGCCGCGGCGATTTTGTTGGCGGAATTGAAGGGGACGCCCGACACGAATGACAAAGTTTGGGCAGGTCTGGCCGACGCGCTTCTGGATTGTGGCGAAGCGTATGAAGCGGCGGGAAATCTGGCGAAAGCGATGGAGATTTACGACGCGACCGTACACCCCTCCTTCCCGGTTTATGCACAAAAAGCGGCGGCATATCATGGTTTGCTGGTTCGCAAATCGGCCGCTTGTGAACTGTTGTTGTCGAAGATGTTTTCGGACAAGGAATGCTGTTTCACGGGTGGTTTGAAGACGATTCGGGAATATGCTGCGGAAGATGGCGAAGCGATTACGAAGGCGATCATCGGTGCCCTCGACAAACTCCCGCCGGAGCGTAAGGCATTGGTTATTTTGGCGTTGCGAGACCGTACCGACGCGGCGAGCAAGAATTTATTCTTCCCGGTGGCGATTTCGTTGACGAAAGACGCGAATGTGGAGGTCCAGGTGGCGGCCATTCGTGCGTTGGGGAAAGTGGGTGCCGGACGTTGCGGTGAAGTGGTGGATGCCCTGAACACGAGTACCCCACGTGAGAATCCCGAAGAGCGTCAGGCGGTTCTGGACGCGATGGTACAAACAGTCGTTGCGTTGCCCTGCAAAGTGGTCAATGAAAAGTGGCTTGCCAGGTGGGATGGCCTGCCGTTGAATGAGGTGGATGTGGCATGTGCGTATTTTAAGGTGATCGAACTGCGTCGCATTGCCGCAGCCGGGCCAAAACTGGTCGCTGTGGCGAATCAGGCGGGGTTGGACGCGAAAGTGCGTGACGCGGCGTTGGCGGCCTTGTCGGAAATTGTCACGCTGGACAATCTGAATCTGCTGGTCGACGCACTGAATGGCGAGAAGGACGACGGGAAAGTTTCGTGGATTCTTCGTGCGGCCTGTACCCGACTTCCACGAGAGGATTGTGCGGCGGAAGTGGTGAAGATGTTCAACGCGGCGACGGACGCGGAAGCGAAGGGGAAATTGCTCACCCTGCTGAAACAGATCGGTGGCAAGACCGCGTTGGCCTGTGTGGAAAAGGCGTGTTGGGATGACGCAACGGTGGATGCCGCGACGCAGGTTTTGGGAACGTGGAATACGCCAGACGATATTCTGGATGTGGCCGCGGCGTGCCTGAAACTGGCGAAAGAATCGAAGGAAGAGCGATATGCCGTGCGTGGTATTCGGAGCTACATCCGTGTTCCGCGTCAGTTCGACCTGCCGAAAGAGACGAAATTCGAGATGTGTCGCATTGCGTTTGAGACCGCCAAACGTCCTGAAGATAAAATGTTGATTTTCGAGGTGTTCAAGCGGGTAATCGACGTTGCCAGCGCCAAGGCAGCCATGAGTTATGCCGCCGACCCGGCCTATCGGGACGCGGCCTGTGCGGCGTGTGTGGCGGTTGCGATGAAATTTCAGGGAGTCTCCAACGAATTGAAGGCACTGCTGAATCGTGTCGTGGCGGAGTGCCAGGACGCGAAAACGGTGGCCGACGCGAAGACGGTGTTGAATCGTCTGGACGCGGCGTTGAAGGATGCACCGTATGAAATTGTTTCGGCAAAATATGGTGCGGGAGACAGTTGGAAAAATGTCACCGCCATCGTCGTTGCGAAATTTACGGGAAAAGCGGACTTGGGTCTGGTGGGAAACAACCAGACGTTTGGTGATTCCGCCCCGGGCAAAGTCAAAACGACACAGATTGTTATCAAGTGTAAAAAGAGCGGCCAAAATCGGACGTTGGAGTTCAAGGAGAATCAACCGTTGGTTTTGCCAGCCGAGTAGTCGGATTTTGATGGGATACTGGGAACCGGTCCAGGCAAAAGTCTGGCCGGTTCTTGTTATAAAATAGGGAGTTTTCCATGTTATTTTTATCAAAACGAACAATTTTTCAGGCCGCCCCCCTTTCTCTTTTTCTCCTGGTCTCGTTTTCTATGGCGGTGGCGGAAGAAGTCTCGCAAAAAGTGGGAGAATTCACGCTTCCATCGGTCGTTTCAGGAGCGGCTCCCCGTTCGGTGGCGGCCTCTCCATTGGAAGGGAGCGTTGCCTCGCTGCGACGTACCAAGAATCTCTGGGCAGATTCCTGGCTCTTTCTGTCTGTCCCGATGTTGCGGGAAGATGGGCAAAAAGTGGAAGAAACGGACGATACCGCTTCGGTCGTGGTTTCCCGACGGCTGAGATCGTTCCTGAAGGTGGAGGAATGGTATAAGGAGGCTCCATCATTGGAGGGAAAATGCCTTTTGGTGGAGTTTTCCGCGTCGTGGTGCCCGGTTTGTCGGCGGGAAATCCCTCTGCTGAACCATTGGGCTGAGAAGTATGCCGGACGGTTGGAGGTAATTTCGATTTACGAGACCGATCGAGCGTCGCTGGCAACCTTGCCGGGAGATTATCAGGGAAAAGATATGCGTTATTTTGTGGGAATCGACACGCAGCGTCGCAGTGCCAATGCGCTGGGCGTTTTCGGAATCCCGCATGTGATTTTGATTGAGCCGAAATATGGCGGAATTGTGTGGGAGGGAATGCCAATGCAGCCGGGCTATGAATTGACGGACGAAATCATCGAAAAAGTCCTTGCCATTGCGGAAAATTCCACGAAAGCCGCGAATGAAGAGAAATCGAAAGGAGAATCGCATGAATGATCTGAAAAATGCGGAATCAGCAGCGGATTCGCTGGCGAAGGGAGACTTGGCACTGAAAAAATTCTTGCTGGAAGAGTGCCAGATGGAATATTATCATGTAGGCATTCCGACCGATCAGGAAATGGATTGGGACGCATATATTCCTGAGTTGAAGCTACACCTGATGGAATACGAGAACGATCCGTTTGGGATTGAGTGGATGAAATTTGAGGAAGGTGCCCCTCTGCCGGAAATTATCTTGAAACGCCCGCATGTCGCCTTCAAAATTACGAATTTCGAGAAGGCCATCGAGCATTTCCCCCTCCTCGTCCCCGTCAGCCATCCCCGTCCCGGCATGACCACCTGTTTCATCGAACACAAAGGAATCGGTGTGGAATTCGTGAGTAAATAAGACCATTCCTCCAAGAACACCCTCCGGGACGATGGATTTTCGCCGGGAGGGTGGTTGGAAAAAGGGGTAGGGATGGAGACCGAATTATTTCATAGCCGCAATCGCTGCCCGCAATTCACGAATCTGGTTGGGGGTGGCACCATTCTTTTGAGCCATGTTCAACAGAATGTTGGCATCCTCTTTCTTTTTTCGCGAAATGGCATCGTTCGAGAGGAATAACGCACATTTGCACAATTCCTGTTTGGAGATATTCCCACGTGCTGCCGGATTCGCTTTGGTCAACATGGCAAACCGCTCCAGATAGGTATCCTGAGTGAATCGTTGCTGCATCAGCATGTAAGCCTCATAGGCCGTTTCAAAACGGTAGACTTCCTGAGCAATCCGGCACGCTTCCTGCAACAGAACGTATGTTTCCGCAGGCGTTCGGTTGGATGACCGGGCGTTACGAAGCAACTTCTCGGTAAAGAGGTCTTTTCCACGCAAATCGGTTTTCTGATAATCCCGGGCAAATTCCTGTTGGATACTCTTCAAGGCGGCTTCCCGTTCTTTTAAGGGCGGCACGTCCTGTACTTCCGCTTTGTTGGCTGTGGCACGAGGATGTTCCTGAGAAGCAGGTTTCCGACCCGCGTCAGGAAGGGGAATGTCCAGTTCCGGCATCAAAAGAGTGGTATCCTTCCCTTTTTTCTGAGCCTCTTCCCACAGGGCGCGAGCCTTTTGACGGTCTCCTTCCGCGTCCATAGCCAGGTAAGTTCCATAAATAATCGCGTTGTCCGGGGCAAGTTTCACCTGATCCTCCACCAGGAACTTGACCAGACGCGGATTGAGCGTTTCGGTGGTGTACGTCCGATTGACACCACGCATCCGTACAATCAGGTGTCCACTTCGAGATTCGACAATGGCAACGTCTTCCCCGTTGATTTTAACCATATCGGTGGCGGAAAAACGTCCCATGGAGTTGGCAACCCAGGTGATGAAGGTTTCCATGTAGTCGGTCAGGGTATTCAACCGTTCCAAGGTGGCAATGTCTTCTTCCGCCTGGACAAGTTTTTCCGCCTGCTTGATCTTTTTGCGGGCATTGGCAATCTCACGCCAGCTAATATCTTGCCGAATTCCCTGGAACAATTTTTTCAATTCTTCGGCCTGCTTCTTCTCCGCGGCGGTGGGAGTTGCTTTCCGAGGCTTTTCAGCGACTTCGGTTTTACGTGGAGTTTCCTTTTTCGTTTTTTCCTCTTTTTTCTGGGAATTTTTACTGGCTGTTGCTTCCGGCGAAGGAGTTTCTTGTTTTTCCTGGGACAAATCGACTTCCATCAGTTCGGACGGCAAACGTACCGGTAATTTGGCAGGTTGCTGCGAATCCGGCCAACGGTTCAATTCAGGATAAATCAGCGAAATGTCCTGTTGACTGGCTACCTCGTCCCACAATTCCCGTGCCAATTGGTGGTTTCCATGGGGAAGCATGACGAGATAGGCACCGTACTGGATTTTACAACCCACATCCTTCACCAATTTCTTCTCCACGATAAAATCCACAACATCGAAATCGTTGTAGAGGTAAAGCGAGTCGGAAGTGTAGGTTTTACTTTGACCTTGCTGGAAAAGAATCAGTTTTCCCGGTTCCGATTCGCTGATATTGAATTCCTCTCCATAATAATTCATCGCCACCGTAGGCTCAAATTTCCCCATGGCCTGATGGATACTTTTGACAAAATTTTCGATTAAATCCGTAATATTGGCCAAACGATTCAATTCCTGTCGTTCCGAATCTTTTTTACACAGAGTTTGCGCTTCCTGCAAATGAACCCTGGCCTGTTCGATGTCCTGACGGGCTAAATCATCCCGGATTTCCTGAAATTTCTCGGCCGCGGGTGATTTTTGAGCAAAATCATCTGCCGTACTCTTTCCAGGTTGGGGAGATGGCAACGCGGGAGGAGGGGAAAGAGGGGAAACAGGATTCGCAGGCAATTCCGGTGTCGATTCCACAATCTCGGTACGAATTTCCTGAGGTTGATTCATCTTGCCGTATAACAACCAACCCAAAACAGCCACGATACAAAGCCCCACCACCGCGACAATGTTTCGCTGCATGGCAGTATTCTGAGTATCTTTGGAATTCTTTTTGTTGGCGTGATAGGCCGATTTTCCCGAGGCGGAATAACTGTTGCCGTAAGTGGTATTTCCGGTCGGTTGGGAAATGTTTACCGGCATTCCCGGCGACGGGGAAGGTTGCTGACCAAAAACTCCATAGGGGGACTGTTGCGGAACAGAGCCAGATGGCATTCCCGGAGGAACGTTGGGAGCCACGGCAGGTTGAACCATCCCAGCCGGAGAAACATACATTCCCTGCTGAACCGGAACTCCGGGCTGAACCATCCCCGGATAATTCACCGGATAGCCTGCCGCGGGAACCGCCGAGGGATACTGGGGAACCGCACCTGGAGCAGGTGGCATCCCCATCGGCATCGGTTGCCCTGGCAACACGCCTGCGGGAGGGATTCCCTGGGGGGACGAAGGGAGAACACCGGGAGGCGGGGTTTGCGAAAAAGGATTGGCCGTCGGAGAAGCGGTCGCGGTTGGGGCAAAAGGCATTGCCATATTCGGTGGAAAAACAGCACCTGGCGTGGCCTGGGGAGCCGCTTGAACCGGGGGAGCCTGAGGAGTTGGCGGAGCCGGGTGGGAAGCGTCGTATTCTTCCTTATATTTAGGATTGCACAGACAATTCTTGGCGACTTGAATTTCCGTCGTCAACTGTTCCCATTCCAGAAAATGGTCTCCGGGAGGCAAAGAACGGACTTTTGCCAAAAGTTCGTCTGCCGTTTTGGCGATTCGCTGGATATTTTTTTCATGGTGCTTCAGACCGAGTAATTCGTAAAAGGTTCGGGGACGCTCCGCCCCGGTATAACCCAACCAATGTTGATAAGGATTGAATGGTGCTGTCACGGTTTTTCTTCCACGAAAAAAGGCTTGCTAAAAGAATAAAAAATCATTTTACGGCTATTATACTCCCCTCCTGGGAATTCTGCAAGGGTGGGGAAAAGTATCTTTTTTACGAAATGGCTCTTCCAAAGGTTTCCAGAAGTTTTTGAACCACATGGTCGGGAGTGATTCCCTCGGCATCCGCCACGAATTGTGTTCGGATACGGTGACGCAGTACCGCAGGAGCGATGGCGCGGATATCTTCCGCTTCCACACAGTAACGTCCATGCAAAACCGCCCGTCCTTTGGCTCCCAGAATCAACGCTTGCCCGGCACGTGGTCCGGTACCCCACGCCACATATTCCCGTACCCATTCCCCCCACTTTCCCTCCTGATTTTCCGGTCGCGTGTTGCGGCAAAGGTCGCACGCCCACTCCACCAGATGGGTCGCTATCGGAACGCGACGTACCAAAGGAAGAATTTCCAACAACTCCTCCTGACTCAAAATGGGCTGGAGCGTGGGAAGTGACTCTCCGGTGGTCTGTAGCAGAATATCCATTTCCTCCTGCCGTGACGGATATTTCACCAGGCACTTGAAAAGGAATCGGTCGAGCTGCGCTTCCGGCAGGGGATACGTTCCCTCCTGCTCGATCGGATTTTGCGTCGCCAGGACGAAAAAAGGGGCTGGAAGAGGATGACGTGCCCGTCCGATCGTGACCTGGTGTTCCTGCATGGCCTCCAGCAGTGCCGATTGCGTCCGAGGGGGCGTTCGGTTGATTTCATCGGCCAAAAGGAGGTTCGTGAATATCGGGCCTGGAACAAAAGACAAACCTGCCGCCACTTCTTTTCCCGATCTTGGAGCAAACATCTCACTCCCCGTAATATCACTAGGCATCAAGTCGGGTGTACACTGAATCCGCTGAAATTCCAGCGAAAGTGCCGAGGCCAGCGTCCGAACCATCAACGTCTTCCCCAGTCCCGGCACCCCTTCCAACAAACAATGTCCCCCCGCAATCAGGGCAAT
>JAUNBF010000079.1 GCA_030527185.1 Planctomycetia bacterium
TTTATATTTTTTTCTCATTTTTTTCATTTTTTTACCCATTTTTACTTTCTCTGGAACCATTTTTTAAGATATTATCTCCTTTTTTATGCTTCTGATTTATCCCGGTGATAATCTCCGTTTGAAATATTCGCCGGGAAAAAAGTGTAAACAAAAATATCCGCGTTGTCCAGGTAAATCGTATTTTCCCTAATCCCGGGATGACACAGATGAAATTTTGCTTCCATTTTCATTTTCCGTGGAAGCCCTCCTACGCTGCCAACGGCTCAACCGATGTTTGCAAAATGCCAAACGTGGCAAATAAATTCCAGAAATGCTCAAGAGGAAAAAATATCGGAAAATCCCCCCTCCCTTCTTTGTCAGGAAGAGGTATAATACTTTTATGATGAAAGAAAAATACCTCATTGTTGTGGCAACGTATAACGAAATGGAAAATTTGCCCTGGTTGGTTGAGGCACTGTTTCGAGAGACCGCCCCATGGGAAAAGGAGCTTTTTTCGTGCGATATTCTGGTGGTGGATGACGACTCGCCCGACGGTACAGGGGAGTGGTGTGATGCGCAAAAAGGGACGTATCCGCGTCTGAAATGCCTCCATCGACAAGGGGAAAGGGGGCTGGGGTCCGCAGTCATGGCGGGAATGCGCTATGCCGTCGAAAAAGCTTACGACCGGATGGTCAATATGGATGCCGACTTCAGCCATTCGCCTGCGGATTTAGCCTCCCTCTGCGGTTGGACGGAGAAGGGAACGTTTCGCCCGGTGGCCGACGTGGTGATTGGTTCTCGCTACATTCCTGGAGGAAAAATCGTCGGTTGGCCCTGGTTCCGTCATGTGATGAGCCGCCTAATGAACACATTTGGTCGATTTTGGCTGGGTTTGAAAGTACACGACATCAGTGGCTCCTACCGAAACTATTCCGTACGGGCACTTCGGCAGCTCGACTTTTCCCGAATCGAGTCCACGGGCTACTCCTTTTTTGAGGAAATTCTCTGGCGATTGCGGCAACAAGGCGCCACGATGGAGGAAGTCCCGATTTGTTTTGAAGATCGCCTCCGGGGGACTTCCAAAATCAACTGGCGGGAAAGTTTCCGTGCCGTAAAAACGCTCCTTTTTTTACGGAAATAATCCCTGGCGTTGCGGCCAGTGCTTGTTCTGCTATTTTTATGAACCGCGCTGTGATTTTTTCTGCAACAACTCCGCGGCTGTCATCACACCGGGAATTTTCGGCAGCGTTTTCTTTTCCTCAGGTGGGGTGGGGGGTTGGTAAACAGGCTCTTCGTAGGGGATTTCCTGATTCCATTCCGATTCGGAAGAGGCAAAGGGTTCTGAAGGCTCTTCGGGAATGACCATGGAAGCGGACATTTCCATCACCTCCTGCGGTAACTCCAGCAAAAGAGGGCTGGGAATGGCATTTTTCCGAAAACCGCCGCACTGTCGATCCTGCACAAAAGAGAGCGTCAACTCCTCTTTGGCTCGCGTCATTCCGACGAACAGGAGGCGGCGTTCTTCCTCCAGCGCATCGATACTTTCCCGTGAACGTTCGTGTGGCAAAATACCATCTTCCACCGCCACCAGATAGACGACCGGAAATTCCAGGCCTTTGGAAGCGTGGAGCGTCATCAGCGAAACGCCTTGCCCCGGAGCCACGGTATCGCTGTCGGCGGTAAGCGAAATGCGTTCCAGAAACGTTTCCAGCGAAGAGAATTCCGCACTTGCATCCAATTGCTCCGCCAGCGAAACGAAGACTTCCAGATTTTTCAGACGTTGGAGTTCTTCCTCGTTGTACCAATCCGCGTCCGCCGCGTTGGGAGTCCGGTAAAGCCCTGTCGTTTCGAGCAACTCCTGAAAAAAAGGAGCCATTTTTCTCTCCGGCAAAATTTCCCGATACCGTTTTTGCAGCGACTCAATTTTTTCCACAAAATCTTTCAGACCTGCCAAGGCTCGTTTTTTCAGAGAGGCACACTCCTCCGCCCGACAGGCCGCGTCCAGAAGTGAAATACCATGCTCCCAGGCAAATTCATGCAGATGTTCCAGCGAAACTTTCCCCACACCGCGTGACGGAAGATTGACCACCCGTAAAAATGCTTCGTTATCCTCAGGATTCGTCACCAGCCGCATCCAGGCCATCGCGTCGCGAATTTCCGCACGTTCAAAAAAAGCGGTGCCATGCACAATCTGAAACGGAATCTGCCGCAGCCGAAAGGCCTTTTCCAGTTCCACGCTCAATGCGTTCATCCGGTAAAAAACGGCAAAATCTTCCGGTCGTCGTTGCCCGGAATCGAGCGAATGAGCAATTTCCGCCGCAATCGTCGCCGCTTCTTCCGAGGCCGTGGTATATTTTTGCAGCCGAACCGCTTTTCCCGTACTTTTTCGCGTAAAAAGACGCTTCGGTTTTCGTTGGGTGTTGTGCTGAATCAGATGGTCGGCCACCGCCAGAATATTCGGCGTACTACGATAGTTTTCCTCCAATCGAAGGATTTTTGCCTGGGGATAATCCCGTTCAAATTCGAGGATATTCCTGATATTCGCACCCCGCCACGAATAAATCGACTGATCCGGGTCGCCCGTCACCATCAGGTTCGGAACGTCCGTCGCCAACAACCGCGCAATCGCGTACTGAGCCAGATTCGTATCCTGGTATTCGTCCACCAGAATGTACTGAAACTGTGCGTCGAGCCGACTACGAAGTGCCGGATTTTCCCGCAGCAGGCGTACCGTGTGGAGGAGCAAATCGTCGAAATCCATGCTGTTGGCCTGATGGAGCGTCTTTTGATAGACGGGTAGAAGTTCCCGCAACAATTCCCCGCGTGCGTCTCCCGGTCGTGGTTCAAATTCCGACACGTCCAGAAACCGATTTTTCACCTGGCTGATACTGTGAGCCAGCGAATCGGCACTGAAATGTATATCGGCAAACGAAGGGGAATGCGTTTGCAAATGCTTCACCGCGTGACGCACCGCGGCAAGGGTGTCCGGGCTGTCATAAATCGTAAAGGCTGGTGTGAAGCCGACTTCCGACGCGTATTGTCGTAACAGTCGGGCACAAAATCGGTGAAACGTGCTGATCCAGACCGAAGAATGCCCAGCCAGCGTGACCAGCCGCTGCTGCATTTCCTGGGCGGCCTTGTTCGTAAACGTCAGCACCAACAGCGACTCTGGAGCCACCCCTTCCCCCAGAAGCCAAGTCACTCGGTGTGTCACCACGCGCGTTTTCCCACTTCCAGGACCAGCCAACACCAACAACGGGCCATCCCGGTGTGTAACCGCCTCCTGCTGAGGCAACGTTAAATCAACCAAAAGGTTGGAATAGGAAAAAGACATGAGAAGAGATGGGGAAAAGGATACATAATTAAATTGATAATTGATAATTATCAATTGTTCCAACCTGGAAGGTAATAGAACGTTCTATTACCATTCAGCCTTATTGACACTTCATCCGCTTGAGTTTTTCGGATTCACTCCACCAAGCCATTCCCTTGGGGCGGGGTGGAATGGCAAAGGAGCGTTCTATCGTAATTTGCCCAATAGAACATTGTTCTGCCATTTCACCAACCCACCCCCCGCCCTGTCGGGCGTACCCCTCCCAGAGGTAGGGGCTTTCTTTTTACTTCCTGGAAATTTTCCATCACACCGATATACTTCACCACATAAAATACGGGTGGAACTTGATAATTATCAATTATCAACTATCAATTATCAATTATTCCAACCTCTTACTCGGATTCCGGCGTTTTGCATGTACGTTTTGGCCTGGCGGATGGAGTGGGTTCCGTAGTGGAAAATGCTGGCGGCCAGAACGGCGTCGGCATGGCCGATTTGGATGGCGTCGACGAGATGTTGGAGCGATCCGGCTCCACCACTGGCGACAACGGGAATTTTGACCGCGTCGGAAACCGCAGCGGTGATTTCCAGATCGTAACCATCCTGCGTTCCGTCCGCGTCCATCGAGGTGAGGACAATTTCCCCGGCTCCCAGCGACTCCACTTTTTTGGCCCACGCCACCGCTTCGAGGCCCGTTCCCAGCCGTCCGCCATGGATGAAAACCTCCCAAAATTCCTTCCCGTCTTTCGTCACACGCTTCGGGTCGATGTTCACCGTAATGCACTGGCTCCCAAACCGTCTGGCCGCTTCCCGAACGAGGTCGGGGTCTTTGCAGGCGGTGGAATTGATGGAAACCTTGTCGCACCCGGCGTTGAGCAGTGCCCGAATGTCGTCCACCGTCCGAATTCCCCCCCCCACCATGAATGGCATGAAACAGACCTCCGCCGTCCGACGCACCACGTCGAGCATAATTTCCCGTGCTTCGTGGCTTGCGGTGATGTCGAGAAAGACCAGTTCGTCCGCCCCTTCCAGTTCGTAGCGTTTGGCCGTCTCCACCGGGTCGCCCGCGTCGCGAAGGTTCTGAAAATTCGTCCCCTTCACCACACGTCCCCGCAAAACATCCAGACAGGGTATGATTCGTTTGGCTAACATCGCATCTTCGTATTTCTTGGACTCAACAACCGTTTACCCCAACCTTTTCCAACCACCATAGCAGACAGAACGATTGGGAAACGACTTCCATTATACCTCCAATCCCACTTTTCGGCAAGGTGGATCACTCACAATACCCTACGGCCAGGCTAGTCCTTTTTCACGATTAAAGAGAAATTTTCCACCTATTCACAAGAAATAGAGTCCTCTGTGCCCTCGGTGGAAACACCACCCCAAGCGGCAAAACGATTTTCTATCGTCATTACGGCGTTTTTATTTTCCCATTTTTATGGACTTGCCCACTCGAAAGACTCAATCATCATGGAGTCTGCCGAACCGAAATCTTCCAGCAACTTTTCCTCCACGGTAAAAACGACCGTTTCCTGGAGTGGTTTTTCACCTTTGCGGGTGAGCAGATAGTAAATCCACCGTAACGGCAGTTCGTCCACTTTCCCGGAAACGTCGATACGGTAAATCCGCGTTCCGTCGTCACGCAGTGTCTCGGTTTGCTCCACAATTTCGCCGAATCCGGCTCCGAGCGTTTTCTGGATATTTTCCGCAAATGCTTCCAGGGAAAGGTCTTGCGTCTCTTGTACATTGATTGGAGAAGCCACGGAACATTGTGCGATGAGATTCCCGCCCCGTACCATGCGAAACGTTGCCTGCCGTTCATTCCACGTCGTGGCGTACCAGGAGGAATCCAGGACGCAGCGCCAGACTTGGCCGACATCTTCAAAGAGAAGCTGATCGTACCGCGTGTTGTCGAAGGTAATGTTGCTGACGACACTTTCGGTCAAGTGTTGCGGCTGTTTCAAGGGGCGAATGCGGTACTGGAGCCGCGCCACCACCTCCATCCCCGGAGCGACATACCCTGCCGCACGGTTTTCCCGAATGAGCATCCCAAACCAGACAATCCGACCCCGATTCAAATCGAAGTACATTTTTCCGGTCACATCCATTTTACTGGAGGTGCCATCGGAACTCCCCTCGACCCAGCCGGACGTTTCCAGAATGGCAATTCCCTTCTTCACTTCCAACAACTTCGTCTGAACATCGAGTTGAAAAATCAAATCGAGCTGCAAAAGAAGTGCTATTGTGTCGGGAGACTGTTTCCATGAATCACCGATTTTCATCCCGCCGCGATTCGGGAGAAGGAAATCGAGCAGAAGCGTATTTCCCTGCAAATCGACCAAATCTTTCTCCTCCCGCGTCAGCAAACCGTCGGGGCGGAAAATGTGGACTTCCGCGTCGTGAATATCGACTCCCATCAACGGTTGTTCCGGCTTCAGGTGCGGCGTGGCGGTTTCCGAATCGATCTGAATCGACGTCTCGTCCTTCAGAAAATACCACGCTCCCAACGTCGGCTTTCCCTGCTCCCCCTGAAGGAGGTTTCCCTGTGTGATAAGCGTTTCCTCATACTCCTGCTCACCATGGATTTTCAGAGGGATTTTTCGCTCTTTCTGTCGGGAAGAGGCTTCTTCGGACAGAGCGGGACGGGAAACGCTTTCTCCCGCCGCGTCCTGATAAATGACGAGCCGACCCGCCACATCGATTTCTTTCTGCACAAGATCGACGTCGCCCGCCTTCCGTTGTGAAACGAGCCGATACGTCGTCTCAGCAGTCGGTTCCTCGGCCCAAACAGGTATCATTTCCCCCAAAACCGCCAGGAAAAGACCCAATATTCCCAGAAAATAGAGCTTCTTTCGGTTTCCATGTTCGAGCGTATTCATTCTGTCCTCCCTGATTCGATGGAAGAAATTCGGCCAGTTTGTCTGAAACAACCTATCATACCCGAATTTTAGGGGTTTTGTAAAGAGCAAAATTTCCTGCCAACGCAACTCCAACTCATGGATTGACTTCATCCCCTCACCCCTCACCTCTCACCCCTCAATTATCAATTATCAATTTTTCCGCCGGAGGAATCACCGCCACGCCGATTTTCACCGGCATGACCTCAAAACAGGTCTCCTGCGGCAGTTCCAGCGTAGGAAGAATCTCCGCGTTGGGAAACTTTTTCAGCCACTCCTCAGGACGTCCGGTTTTCGGGGAATAAAAAAATTCAGGATTCTGATAACAATCAAAACGAACCACTTTGCCGGAACACGATTCATCCAGCCAGAGTAAAAAGCCCCCTTTTTTCTGAAAATCCTCTTCCGTAGCCCAGAGTGGGGAATAGACGGTGGGACGCGACTTTCCCCAGATGCTGGCGGAGGCGGCCAGCCAATCATCTCCACGGACGTACTCCAATGGAACGGAATACCGCTTCTGCCAAACCGATTCCAGATGATCGGCCAACTTCTGAGCGGGGAAATACTCCCGTGCCAGTTTTTCCTGTCGCCAGAGAGGACGCACCATCTCGATCGTTGCCCAGAGACCGAAGTAAAAAAAGACGAGAAAAGTAATCAGACGGATCGAACGCCGCCACGAAGCCGGATTCCGGTGTACTTTCCCGACGTACAGCGAAAATAACGGAAAAAAAAGCCATAAATGACATCCCCAGGCCGTGTGACTGTAGCCTCCCAGGAAACCAATCAGGAAAAATTGAAAAATGATGGGAAAGATGAAAAAGAAGGTTAAAAACCGACTTTCCGCATTTTGCCACAGAACCTCTCGTCGAAATTCCCACCGAAATCCCAGCAGGGGAAGCAGAGGAAGGATAACCAACAACAAAACCGGGATTTGATTGATCAGAAATTTCACCGGATACCAAAAATGATAAAAGAGCGACGGCGCGGTCAGAGCCTCCGTCTGTGTGTTGGCATACGATAAAAGCGAAAAGTCCGTCTGAAACATATAAAATAACAACGGCAAAAAAAGAAGAAAACAGACTGCCGTGGAAATGTAGGGACCGGTCGTCTTCCAGTAGAGCCGTGCTTTAGGGTCGATCGTCATGTAGCAGACAATGGCAATCACCAGCAAAAACATCGTCAATTTGCAGTAAATTCCCAGTGCCAGACAAACTCCTGTCAAAATCCAATATCGAAGTTGGTTTTTCGACACCGCCTCCCACAAAAACCAGACGGAAAGAACCCAGAACGTGTTTAAAAAAGTGTGATTGTTGTATCGAATGCTTTCGTGCAGAAAATAGGTGTAGGAAAGCATGCTCAACGCGGCAATCAGTGCCAGTGGCGGTGAAAGATACGTTTGCGCCAGTCGCCAAATGCCATAGACGGAAAGGATGACGGCCAACTGCGAGCAAACATACGGTGCCCAATCGGGACTTCGCAGAATCTGGCGGGCGATTTCTGCCATCCACCCATGAAAAGCGGGATGTTTGTGCGTCGAAATGACCCAGTTAGAACCGATAACCATCATTTCCCACGTATCCTGAAGAAAGGACGAAATGAAAAACGGAGGCAAAAAACTCCATAAAAAAGCGTGCGTCAAAAGAATCGTCCAAAAATAAAACCCCATCTTCCCAGAAAGGTGGTCGGGAAAGGCGAAGCGGGAATAAGAGGAGTCCGTTTTCATGGTATTTTTAGATCCTTCTCAAAAAAGCCAGAAGAGTACGTTTCAAAACATCCCGATCGAAACCGTTTCCAGATTCTCCACCGTTTGTAGTTCCACTTCTCCCAACCGTGTCGGCAGAACGAAACGGAGACTGCCATGTTCCGCCTTCTTGTCGTGTCGCATGGCCGCAATGGCTTCGTTGGCCTCTAAAAGCGGAGCTTCGTGAGGAATCCCCAGCCGTTTCAGAAGTGCCTGCTGGCGGACAAAAAGCTCTTCCAACCGTGCGTTGCCAGGCGAAAGACGCATGGCCAGTTCTGCCGCAAACGTCATCCCCATCCCGACCGCCTCGCCGTGGAGTACCGTCCCAAAGCCACACAACTTCTCCACCGCGTGACCAAACGTGTGACCATAATTCAGCAGTGCCCGTTTGCCCAACGTTTCCCGCTCATCCTCCAGGACGATTCCCGCCTTCAACGCACAGCACCGGGCGATAATCTCCGTCAATACCGTGGCTTCGCGATCCAGAATCGACGCCACATTCGCTTCCAGAAACTCGAAAAACTCCCTGTCCAGACTCACGCCATACTTTACCACTTCGCCCAACCCTGCCTTGTATTGCCGTTCGTCCAGCGTCCGCAGCGAATCGGTATCCGCCAGCACGCCGATGGGTTGCCAGAACGCTCCGACGAGATTTTTCCCCTGCGGAAGGTTGATTCCCACCTTCCCCCCGACCGAACTGTCCACCTGAGCCAGCAGTGTGGTCGGAATCTGCATAAACCGCAAGCCACGATTGAGCGTTGCCGCCACGAATCCGGCCAAATCTCCCACCACGCCTCCCCCCACCGCCACGACAACCGACTTACGGTCCGTGTCGCATTCCATCAGTTTCTGCCAGAGCATCTCCGCCGTTTCCACACATTTGCTCTCCTCCCCCGACTCCACCACGCAAACGTCCGTCCGAACGCCCGATTCGGCAAGAATTTCCGCCACTTGCTCAGCATACAACCCGTCCACCACGTCGTCCGTCACCACCGCCGCATGTTTCGCACCATCGGTCCACCCCTGCCAATACCTCCCCACCTCCGACAAAAGGCCATTGCCAATCACAATATCGTAAGGACGCAGCGAAAGTGCCACTTGAACTGTTTTCATCAACAAACCCTCGAAAAACGAAGACTAACTAATAAATGATATAATGATTAATCATTAATGATCAGTGTTTTTTTTAAGAATTGGCCTGTGAGGGATTCGGGGCAGGCGGCGATTTCTTCCGGCGTTCCCTGAGCTACGATTTCTCCTCCCGCGTCGGCAGCACCAGGTCCCAAATCAATGATATAATCGGCCGATTTCATCAACTGGAGATTATGCTCCACCACAATCAGCGAATGTCCGACCGACAAAAGCGAATCGAAACAGTCGAGCAACTGCACCACGTCCGAAAAATGCAGCCCCGTCGTCGGCTCATCCAGAATGAAAAGGCAACGTTCCCGTTTGGCGGACGAGACGTACGAGGCCAGTTTCAGACGCTGCGATTCCCCTCCCGAAAGCGTATTGGCCGGCTGTCCCAGGCGAATGTAATCCAGCCCCACCTCCATCAGCCGTTTCAGCTTGTTCTGCACGCCCCGCGAACCCCGGAAGAACGTAAATGCTTCCCGCACCGTCATTTCCAGCACTTCCGCAATGTTCCGATTCCGGTACGTCACGTCCAGAATCTCTTTCCGATACCGCGTTCCGTGGCAGTGGTTGCACTTCATGTAAACGTCGGCCAAAAACTGCATGTCGATTTCCAGATAACCATCCCCATTACAAACCGGGCAACGGCCTTCTTCCGAATTGAAGCTGAAATGGCCGGTGGTGAAGTGCTTCTTTTTCGCCTCCCGCGTTTCCGCAAAAACGGCTCGGATTTCGTCAAAAGCCTTGATATACGTCACCGGATTGCTCCGTGGCGACCGTCCAATCGGCGACTGATCCACCAGAATCACCTCGTCGATTTGACCACTCCCCAAAATCTCGTCGAATTCCAGTGGTCGAACGGCCGATTCCCGACGAATACGCCGATTCAACGCGGGAAAAAGCGTCTTTTCCACCAACGTACTCTTCCCCGCGCCACTCACCCCGGAGACAACGCACAGGCATCCCAGCGGAAACCGGACGTGAAGGTTTTTCAGATTGTTTCCCCGCGCTCCCACCAACTCAATCCACCCCGATTCCGTCGGACGGCGGGTATTGCTTGTGTGACCACGCACCCCGGTGAGATACGCTCCGGTCAAACTCTGTGGGTTGGTCAGCATCTCCTCGACCGTTCCCTGAAAAATGACTTCCCCACCCCGTTCGCCGGCACTTGTCCCAATTTCAATCACCTGATCGGCAGCCCGGATAATCGCTTCGTCGTGCTCCACCACCACGACCGTATTGTCCCGGTTGCGCAGCGTTTTGATCGCCTCGAGCAACTCCAGCGAATTGGACGGATGCAGTCCAATCGACGGTTCGTCCAGCACGTAAAGCATGTTCACCAGACTTGCCCCCAACGCCGCCGCCAGCGAAACACGCCGCGACTCGCCGCCACTGAGCGTCCGCAACGTCCGATCCAGCGTCAGGTACCCCAATCCCACCGTCTTCAAAAACGCCAGCCGGGATAGAACCTGATCCAGAATCGGCAGCCCCACCCGACGTTCCCAGTCGCTGAGTTTGGGAATCAGATTCCGCAAAAAGAGTTCCAGTGCCTCGATTTTCATTTCGCTCAATTCGGCGATATTTTTCCCCTCAAACGGTGCATCTTCCGACGTGTCGTCCGACTTCCCGATCATCGTCGCCAGAGCCAACGGCTGCAAACGTTTCCCGCCACATGCCGGACAGGTACGGAAACTGCGCCATCGGCTCAGGAAAACGCGGATGTGCATTTTGTACTTTCGCCGCTCCAGCCAGTGAAAAAACGTATTCAGCCCGGCAAAATCGGTGCCAAACGCTCCATTCATCAGGACTTCCATCGCCTGAGGCGGCAATTCCTGGAACGGAACATTCACCGGAAGACCATGTTGCGGGCCGATTCGCAGGACTTTTTCCAACTCATGGCGGTAGGCCGGGCTGTTCCACGGGGCAATCGCTCCTTCCGCAATCGTTTTCGTCGGATCGGGAACCACCAAATCCATATCGACATCGATCGTATTTCCAAAACCCTCACAGACCGGGCACGCTCCCAACGGACTGTTGAAACTGAAAAGCCGTGGTTCCGGGGCGGCATAATCGACCTGGCAATGTTCGCACGAGAGTTTGGTGCTGAAAGAACGCCGCATCCAGGTTTCGCCCTGAATCTCCCTCGCTTCCCAGAGCGACGTTTGGGCAATGGCAGCCATTTCCTCCGTCGTCATCTGCACCATCAGCGTACATTTCCCCTCCCCACGCGAAAAGGCCAGCTCAAGCGACTCCCGCACCCGTGATTCCGGCATCCCGACCGCAAGACGATCGACGACGCAATAGACTTCTGCCGATTCGCTCTGCAACTCCATTTCAGGAATGGTATCCCGCGAAAGATCGACGAGCCGATGGTTGATAATCAGACGAATGAACCCCTCTTCCCGAAGTGCGGTGAGCGTCTCCAGCCACGATTCGCCCCGTGCCACCCGCCAGAGAATCATAAACCGAGTCCGAAGCGGAAGAAAGCCGATAAATTGCGCCACCGTCTCCGACGTGTCCCGATGCACTTCCCGACCACACGAAATACAATAGGTTATTCCAATTTTGGAGTACAAAAGCCGTAGATAATCGTATGTTTCTGTCGCCGTCCCGACCGTCGTCCGGCTCGATTTTGTCGGAACGCTTCCCGTCACGGCAATAGCAGGCGGAATCCCGTCGATAAACTCCGCTTCCGGCTTCTCCAACTGATCCAGAAACTGGCGGGCGTATGGCGAAAAACTTTCGATATACCGCCGTTGTCCTTCCGCGTAAAGGGTATCGAGGGCAAGGCTGCTTTTCCCACTTCCGCTGACGCCGCAGATGACAATCAACTTCCGATGGGGGATGTCCAGATCGATACTTTTCAGATTATGGACTTCCACGCCACGAAGAATGATTTTTCCACCCGTTCCCATAGGAAAACACCTGCCTTCTTATCCGATTGGCTGAATAGCCGTTACTTTCCGCACAGTACACCATTATTATTTTACCTCATTTCGCCCTCTTTCAAAAGGGGTACCGTATAAAAGGTTCTCAAACCACTGTCCAGGAGAAACTATCCAGGAGAAATGATTTCCACCCACGACCCCCTACCAACTTTTCGCTAAAGGGCTATAATAAACCTGTTGTTGGAGTTAATATTGTTACACAAATCGATTCTCTTCAGCACCCCGGCTGGCTTTTGGAAAAGAACGTTGTCGCCATCTTCTTTCCGGCCAGCCCCGCAGGGAGATACTGAAAGGGGATTGTCTATTTTCAAGGAATCGACCATGAAGATTTTCAGTGGACGCGCAAACCCTGAACTGGCATTGGGAATTTGTCATTATCTCCGTCACCCATTGGGAAAAATGACGATTACCAACTTCCCAGATGGAGAAATTTTCTGCAAAATCGAAGAAAATGTTCGCGGCCACGATGTTTTTTTACTGCAATCGACTTGCCAGCCGATCAATGAGAGTGTGATGGAACTGCTCATCATGATCGACTGCTTCCGACGAGCTAGTGCCAAACGAATTTCGGTCGTCATTCCTTATTTTGGCTATGCCCGACAAGACCGAAAAGATGAGGGGCGAGTCCCCATTACCGCGCGACTAGTGGCCAATCTGATTCAGAACGCGGGGGCGGATCGAATTTTAACGATGGATTTACACGCCGCCCAAATCGAAGGTTTTTTCAATATTCCAGTGGATCATCTCAATGCCGGTTTTGTGCTGGATGACTATTTTCGCTCGCTGAATCATGACCCGGAAGAGATGGTTGTTGTCAGCCCCGACGCGGGAAGCATCAAACGGGCACTCTCCCACCAAAATCGTTTGGGATGTTCGCTGGCGATTGTGGACAAGCGGAGATCCAGTGCCCACGATACCCTTCAGGCAAACCTGACAGGAGCGTCGGTGGAAGGCAAAGTCGCCATCCTCTTCGACGATATGATCAGTACCGGAGGATCCATTTGCGGAGCGGCTCAAATGGTCAAAGAGGCGGGTGCCGCCAAAGTCTACGTCTCGGCAACCCACGGTGTTTTATGCGGTAATGCTGTCGAAAAAATGAATCACGCTCCCATCGAGGAAATCGTTTTGACGGACACCATTCCGCTCACTCCCGAACGTACCCCCGCCCATGTCAAGGTGCTTTCCGTGGCACCTTTGTTGGGCGAGGCGATTCGCAGGATCCATTTCAATGAGTCGGTAAGTTGCCTTTTCCGTTTCCAGAGTTAGAAAACTTTCGGGGGAGGGCAAACCGAGAACGTGAAAATGTTGCGCGACCTTTCTCCAGGGGAGTTTATCGGCAAATCAGGATATTGCGGTAATGGATGGTGGAACGTCCATGGAGTCCCTGAAATCCAATGTACCCTTCCGTATCGGCATCGGCCAGTGCTTTTCCCTGGAATTTCCCTTCGATAGGTGTACCGTTGGGGCTGACTTTTTTGTCGGTCCACGCTTTCATGTCCATTTCATTGACCAGTTCGCCATTGAGCCAGACCTGGATGACAGAACCCCGGCAGACGACTTCCATTTTATTCCATTCGCCGGCAGGTTTCGTAACGACTTTCCGGGGTGCCTGATAACCGTAGAACGCGGCATTGCTATGATAACTCGGCTGGGAACCAGCGTCGTCGAGGAGCTGGATTTCGATCGTGTTGGGAATCCAGTTGTTCCGATCGGAACACTTGATCAGGAATCCGGCGTTGGCTTTTTCCGAAAGTTGGTACTCGAAGGAGATTTTGCAGTCGCCGATTTTTTCTTTGGTCCAGATGGCCGCATCCTGTTTGGCGGAGAGTACACCTGCCTCACTCAACGTCCAAACGGCAGGATTGTAGTCCGCGTCGGCCAAATTTTCACCGAACAACGGTTGGCACGTTCCTTCGTCCGCAGCCCACCCTACCGTGGTTAAGGCGAGCAGCGTCATTCCCATCATCCAAATTTTCTTCATGTTTTTCTCCTTCGTTTGAGAGATTTCTAAAAATGACTTACCCAATCGGAGATTTCCGATCGGTTCAAGGAAACAAATTTTAACGATTCTCGATTTCGGTGGGTTGTTTCGGATTCACCGAGGCCAGAAACAGTTCCCGAAAAGGTGTCGGATCCATCGGCACAAGACGGTAAAATCCCTGCATGCAGCGAGGTCCGCGACTGGTCAGCGCAAAAGTCACCTTTTTCCCAGAAACGAACGTGAAGGTGAATTCCCCCTCCACTTCATACGCCTCGTCCGGGCTGTATTCGCCATTGTCAATCCACTGAGCCGCTTTCTGAGCCGCTGCCGCGTCGAGCGAAAATTCCTGGCGGGAACCGTCCACCAGAATCCAGCCCGTCACTTGCGTGGGAACCTGGGAAATCAGCGTCCGTGTCGCAATGCGCCAGGAGAGAAAACAGACCAATACGAAACAGACCACCAGGGTCAGGGCATGTAAAAATGTGGCCAGGGGATAAAACTTCCGTTTGGTAGGCATGGGAAATAAAAAGGTTAAGGTTTCATTTTCATTGCATAAAGTGACGAATCGCCTCGGCAACCGCATGCGGATTTTCCATCGGCGTCAGGTGTCCCGCATGAGGTATCTCCACAAAACGTCCGTCGGGAAGGGATTCTGCCAAAGCCAACATGTCTGCCGGCGGAGAAAGAACGTCCGAATCGCCTGTCAGCACCAATGTCGGACAGGCGACTTCCCTTAATTTTGAACGAAAATCATGACGTTGTGCCATTCCACGTGCCACGGCAGCGACCCCCTGCGGCGAGTTCTCTTCCACCATCCGACGGTACCTCTCCACCACCCATGGTTTCTCAGTTAGTGTTCGGGGTGCCAGCAGTTTCCCCGCCATGCCATCTGCCAGAAAAGCAACGCTCTTTTCCGACTCCACACGCTGTGCCGTGGCATACCGTTGAGCCGCTCCTTCCGGCGTATCGGCTGCCGCGTTGGTGTCGCAGAAAATCAATTTTTCCAGATACCCGGAATGTCGTTGCCAGAACTCCCAGCCAACATAGCCTCCCATGGAAAGGCCGCAAAAGGTACATTTCCCAACCCCCAACCGATCGAGTAATTCCGCCAAATCATCCGCCAATTCCGCCATGGTCACAACATTTTGTGATTCTTGCAAGGGACTTTTGCCCATCCCTCGCAAATCGGGTGTCACGACGCGAAACGTCTCCGAAAGAAGTTCCCGAAGATCGTCCCACATCCTATGGTCAAACGGAAATCCATGAATCAGCAACAGCAAAGAGCCTTTCCCCTTTTCTTCGTAATACAAGTTCATCACGTCTCCTGTCGGGTCTCTTCCAAAATACCTGTGTGTGTCATTCGACTGAGAAAGTGTTCCACATCCCGACTGTCGGGAAGAGGCAATTTCCAACAATTTTCCAATAAATGAAGGATTTCCTCCTCCGATGCCTCCGTTTCCAGTAAAATCTGAAGAATTCCCGCTCCCACCGCGTTGAGTAAATGCGTATCGTCCGATTCGGAATGGTACAGAAGTGTCAGATAATCACCGTTTTCGTCCTTCTCATGCCACGTCCGCCACAAAAGTTTTTCCGCGTGACGGACTCGCCACCGTCGCGGGTGATTTTCTTTTTCACTCATGATCATTCCATCAAAAAAAGACTGTTTTACCACAAAATCTGTCTCCCGATCACTCTTTTGCCGGGATGTCTCGAATCAATTCGCGCAGAGTTCGCAAATTCACCACGTCCCAATCCTCCTCCCCGTTTTCCGTCTCACAAAATCCTTTCGGTGTCTCGAGATACATGGGAATGGACTGAAAGTGAACATCGTTGAGGAAAAAACCAAACGGTACGGTGCCGATTTTGCCATGCCCAATGTGAGCGTGACGGTCGATACGACTGCCACATTCTTTCGTTGCGTCGTTGAGATGAAATGCCCGAATTCGTTCCAAACCGATGATTTTGTGGAATTTCTGAAAAACGTCTTGATATTTCTCTGCCGTCGTGAAATCGTAGCCAGCCGCAAATGCGTGGCAGGTGTCGAAACAGACGCCCAGTTTTGCCTCTTTCACAACTCCTTCCACACCCTGAATAATCGTAGCCAGATGCTCGAATTTCCAGCCCAGATTCGTTCCCTGCCCCGCGGTATTTTCCAACAGACACCGCGTCTGAATCCCGGCCGTATGCTCCAAAACACGTTGCAGACCTTCGATAATTCGCTCCAAACCTTCGTTTTCGCTCGATGTCGTGTAGGAGCCGGGGTGCATGACCACATAGGGTATTCCCAGTGCCTCGGCTCGCAGCATTTCTTCCTCCATTGCCGCCACCGACCGGTTCCACAAAATGTCGTCCGGCGAACCCAGATTGATCAGGTACGAATCGTGCGAAATCGGATGGGAAATATTCCATTTCTCCAATGCCGCCTGAAATTGGTCGATCTCTTTGTCCGTGAGCGCTTTCCCTTTCCATTGGTTGCTGTTTTTGGTGAAAATCTGCACACAGTCGCACCCCACTGCCGCAGCCGCTTCCACCGCCTTATGAAGGCCGCCGGAAATCGATTCGTGAACACCCAACGGATTCATGTTCGCTCCTGTCAAATCCTGTTTCAATCCTCTATTTCCTCAATCCAGATATTCCGAAAACGAACCGGACTGCCATGGTCTTCCAAAAGCAACGGCAATTTCGGCGCATGCGCGGTGTAAGAGGCAGGTCGGGTAAAAAACCAGGTACTTCCCTGCAACTCAAACGAATTCTGAATCAACTCACCATTCTGATACGCCGTCATGCGAGCCGCTCGAACCAGATTCCCCTCCGCGTCAAATTTCGGTGCCAGGAACGTGATGTCGTACGACTGCCACTCCCCTGGCTTCCGACACACATTCCGCATCGGAGGATTCTGTTTGTAAATGGCTCCGCACTGGCCGTCGTAGTACGTCTCATTATTGTACGAGTCCAGAATCTGAATTTCGTAATTTTCCATGAAGCGAACGCTGCTATTTCCGCGATTCTGGCCTTCTCCCCGGACTTCTGCCGGCGTGGCGAATTCGATATGCAGACGACAACTTCCAAACGGACGCTTCGTCGTGATCGAACCTTTCCCCACTTCCATGAAACCATCCCGCACTTTCCAACTCTCCGCACCGTTGAACTGCGAAAGGTCTGTTCCGTCAAACAGTACAATGGCTCCTTCCGGGGGTGGCGTGGTGGTGGGCAACGCTCCTTCGATCACGGGCGGACGCTCCCACACAATGCCACTTTTCCACTCCTGAGCCTCTGCCAAACTCCCCATCAAAACGAGCAGTCCAATCCATCCTCTCATTTTTACAAACATTCCCAACCCCTTTCCCAACCTCTTTCCCAATTCATTAATCATTATTCTTCGATTTCCTGAATCCAGATATTTCGGAAACGGATCGGGTTGCCATGATCCTGGAGCAACAACGGCAATTTCGCTTCGTGTGCCGTGTAGGAGGGGGGGAGGTGCCAGAATGTGTTTCCTTTCAGTTCAAACGAGTTCTGAATCAACTCGCCGTTCTGGTACGCGGTCATGCGGGCAGCCCGTACCAATTTCCCATTCTCGTCGAATTTCGGTGCCAGGAACGTAATGTCGTACGACTGCCACTCTCCCGGTGGAAGGCACACATTGCGCATCGGCGGATTCTGCTTGTAAACCGAACCGCATTGGCCGTCGTAATACGTTTCGTTGTTGTACGAATCCAGAATCTGCAACTCGTATTTCGTCATGAAAATCACGCCACTGTTGCCACGTCCCTGGCCTTCCCCCTCGACTTTTGCCGGAGTCGCGAATTCCAGGTGAATTTTGCAACTTCCAAACGGCTGCTTTGTCGTGATGGAGCCTTTTCCCGCCTGCATGTAACCATCCTTGACCGTCCAGTTCTCGGCACCGTTGAACTGCGAAAGGTCTTTTCCGTCAAACAGCACAATGGCTCCTTCCGGGGCAGGCGTCGTGGTTGGTTTCGTCCCCTCCACAACAGGTGGTTTTTCCCAGACAATCCCACTTTTCCACTCCGCAGCTCCGGCAAGATGTGGCAAAACGGCAAGACATCCCACAACGATCATTTTTCGCAACATTTTTTTCTCCTTAACTTTTTATGTTATGGTAACGCAAAATATCCTTTTCGATTCTTTCTCTGGAAAGGGAGGCAATCCCAATGATTCTGATAACGATTTCCATTCAAACCTAATAGGTTAGAAGATAAAAACGCTATTTGAAGCAGGTCTATCGGCCAGGTGTTGCGCCACTCACGGCTAAAGCCGAAAGTGGCTACCCGTCGAATCACTATGTCCGTGGAGAGGAAACCTCTCTTTCCAAAGACTTTTGTCCGCGGCTACGCCGCTATTATTTTGTATTTTGTGCCGCTACGCGGTTTTTATTCGCTTTCGGTCGTGCCCCATTACCAGAAGTAAACGTACAGCCCGATGGTCAAAAGGACAACGATAACCCCGGCCACCGCCGCGCCTTGGGAGGGGGTCATATCCATTTCGCTCTTCGACGGAAGGACTTTCGCCTCCTTCAACGGGAAGAGGAAATTGATCAGAATCATGATCACCCACAAAATACCGAATGTCAACGCCATCTGATTCAGGTAGTTCATCTGGTTGCAGAACGGGCATGGAATCACTTTCAACCCACCGTAAATAATCGGACTGAGCAGAATCGTCAACCCACCGGCAAATCCTGGAATCTTTTTGGAAATCAACCCGTACAGGAAGACGACGAGGACACCGGGGGAAAGGTAGCCCTGAAATTCCTGGATGTACTTGAACAGCCCGCCGAATTTCGGGTCGGCCAGAACCGGCACGATCAGACAGGCCGCAACCGCAAAGACCACCACGCACGCGCGTCCCACAAAAACCTGCGTTTTCTGCGACGCGTTTTTGTGAAGGTACTCATTGTAAATATCCATCGTGAAGATCGTCGAGGCCGCATTGAGCATCGAGGCAAGCGAACTCATCACCGCGCCAAACAACGCCGCCAGCACAAATCCCTTGATTCCCGACGGGAAGGGGAGATGTTTCAGCAACAGTGGAAAAGCCGCGTCGTATTTATAGCCGATCAACTCCTTGGAAACGCTGAGTTTCCCTGCCGCCGCGGCCGTCACCTGATCCGCGTTGAGAGCCTGAACAGCCAGGTGCGAAACCAGTTCCGGCGTCATGTCGATTTTTTTCTCCGCGTTGTCCGCGTTGATGGCCGTCACTTTTTCCTGACGCTTCGTTTCCATCGTCGCCGGGTCTTCTCCCAACAGCGTCATGTTGTATTTCACCATCGCTTCTGCCCGGGCAGGTTGCAGTGCGGCAAATTCCCGATTGAACTTGAAAATCGTCTTCGCGTTGTCCGTTTTCTCTGCCTTCCCTGCGGACAACCGGTCAAAAAGTTCCAGCACTGGCTTGTTCGCCATGATGTCGTTTTGCGCCTCACTGGCCATCTGCTGGTGGAACATGTTGAACGCCAGAATGCCGGGAATCACCACAATAAACGGAATGAGCAACTTCATCCCGGCCGCAAAAACAATCCCCTTCTGCCCTTCCGCCAGCGACCGGGAACCGAGCGTTCGCTGCATGATGTACTGATTCAAGCCCCAGTAATAAAAATTCGGAATCCAGATACCGAACAACAACGTCGTCCAGACAATATTCGGATCGGAAAGCGG
>JAUNBF010000153.1 GCA_030527185.1 Planctomycetia bacterium
TTCCTTTAAACAGAGAACTCGTAAAACAATATCGTGATGTTTTGCGATTGCTTGGCCGGAAACCTCATGAAATACAAGGATTTAAGGAAAGGATAGATTATGGGGAAGGATGATTGGAAAAATAAAAAAAACGAAAATTTTACCGCAGAAGATTGGTTCTGGTGGGCTTATGATCAATCTCCAGGCTCCTATATCTGTGATTATGCAATGTTTACTTTTGATGGTATCGTTTATCGAATTTACGAAAATTGCATAGTAAGATCGTTTCAGAGAGACATCCTAACTTGTTCTCCCGAGGAAGAAGAACAATTTAAAATCCAAAGCAAAAAATACGATGATTGGGAAGAACTTCTATACGATCCCTGTTGGAATGGCCAATCATTAGGTGAAATGATGAAGCAAATACCTGCGAAAGAAGTCTCGTAATCACAATGTGCAAAAAATACGCTTGTCATCGCATAAAGAAAACACACCACCTTGACTTGTTGGATTTCGATTTTGTCTCTGGAAAATTTCAGATTCCTTGCGTTTTTCCTGAAACGGTGTGCGTCCAGCGTTTGGTAGCTTTTAATAAAATCCGTTCTTTTCAAGAAGTTACAAAAAACATCGGGGTGCACTTCTTTTTGGATGATTATCAATTCGAGCGTGTTTGGAATAAGCCGGAACGGTATGCGAAGATGTTGGCAGGGTTCGCGTGCGTTTTATCGCCGGACTTCTCGATGTATGCAGATATGCCGTTGGCAATGCAGATTTGGAATCACTATCGGAAAATGGCTGTTTCGCAAGTCCTGCAAAATCAAGGAATTACGGTCGTGCCAACCCTGAACTGGAGTACGGAAGAATCTTTTCAGTTCTGTTTCGACGGTATGCCAAAAAATGGAACCATCGCCGTCAGTTCGGTCGGGTGCTGCAAAAATTCTAGCGTTCGAGAAAAATGGACGCGAGGAATGAATGAGGCGGTGGGAAGATTGAAGCCGAAAACGATCCTGTTTTATGGAAGCCCTATCGAATTTCAAAATCAGGGAAGCGAAGTCGTTTACTTCCAACCCGAACATCTTCAACGGGTTAGGAAAATCAGGAAAGGGAAAATTGAGGTCGGGGAAAGGACAAAATGGCTCATGGAAAATCCAAGGGTGATTGGGGCGGTCGCGAAAAATTTGGGGATACAATACGACGATTGGGAGGACTTGAGACAGGAGGTAATGTTGCAAAGCCTGCGGTGTAAAGATGGGTTCGAAAAATCAAAAGCGGGAATTCAAACTTGGGCGTGGAATTTCGTAAGGATGGTCGCTCGGAAGTTCCAGAAAAATGTGATGATGCCGTATTGTCCGGTGAGTTTGGAGGAGGTTTCGCCGAGGATGTGTTGGAAAAGTTTCTGGTGCGTGACGTAATCGCCGGCGTAAAAGGAGAGGGTTGATTTTGCGTAAAGTCCTGCCTGGATTCGACTTCGGACGAATGACTTCCACCAGTTTGTGTTGTAGGTGACGCTTCGGACGATTCCTTTAAGTTCGAGCATTTTTTTTGTCCATTCGGGGCCGCGGATTTCGCCGACACGTTTTTTCTGGGCAAAAAATCGGCGTTCGGGACCAAATCCCCAGCCGAAACAGGGTTCGAGATAATCTTTCCGGAAGGTTTTGCAGACTTTTTTCACCTGCGTGGAGACTTTTCCCCAGTTGGCATCGACGATAATTTTATCGATGGTGAGGGCTTCCCCACCTTCTCGCCTGTACGTCGTAACTTCAAGCATTTGGCCGAGTTCCGACAAACACAAGGAAACCTGTTCCTCAAATCCGCAGCCGGGATAGACGTTTTCCATCTTCTTTCCGCCCTTGGGAAACCGCCCGTAATCGAGGACGTGGCCGGAGAAATCATCGCTCCACGCCGCGACGAGCCAGTAGAGACAATCCTTCTGAATGTCGATTCCCGCGGTGATTTTTTCTGCATCCAGTGGCACGATCCCTTTTGGCAAATCTTTTCGTATTTTTGTCTCAAGTCCTTGAATAGTAAGGTTTTCCGAATCTTTATCATTGTCGGGAGGTTGGTTCATGTACTCCGACCAGAACGCTTTTTTATCGAAAAAATAGAGTTCCATGGCGTGCTGAATGGCGGAGACTTCGGATTTAGTGAAGTTTGTTTTCCAGGCTGCTTCGGCACCTTCGTCAAGGATTTCCTGGTGTTCACGATAATACTCATTCACGATTTCGCGGCGTTTCATTCTTGACGTAACTTCCCGATACGTACGGACTTGCATTTCGTTGTACTCTTCCCACGCATCCATATTTTTCGGCATGGATCGGAGAATTCCAAATCGTTTCCCATTCCACCGTTCGAGAATTTTTTCAGCCAGATCGCCTTTTTGAATCACGGTAATCGTGGCAATCATCGCCAGATCGACCCCGGGGCCGGCCAGTCCTTTCATGGAGGTGGTGATATTTTCCCATCGGGATTCGGTTTGAGTGACCGAGTGAGCCGATTCGTTTGTCTGCGGGTCGTCAATCAGCACGACGGTTGGGCGTTGTTTTCCGACGCGCAATCCGCGAAACGACGATTCCGCACCGACGCCGTAAATGATCGCCTGCGACGACGGAGCGTTTTTGACTTTGGGAAACCGGATCGTGTCCGTTGACCAGACAATTTCCGTATACTCCCCGTCGAGCATTTGCGCATTCGCCCTTTGAGCAATTTTTTCCAACCGTAAAATGGGGTAGCACGCTTCCGGGAAGTCGTTTTGAATCAAGGAGTTATGTTGAATCATCCGCTTGATGTTTGCGATAATTTTTCGAGCCATTCCACAACTTGCCGCGACGATCAGCCCGAACTTTTGGAATCCGTAAAGCGATGCCCAGAGCAGTCCCCATTCACAAAACGTCGTCTTGCACCCGCCACGAAAAATGCACAACGGCACCTCCCCGCCATGTTGCAACACATCCTCAAGCGTCCGAATCATATACAGTTGCTCATCGCAAAACGGTTGAACAAAAACGAATTCCTCCCCTGCTTTTTCCCCTCCATAAGTCAACATAAAATCGAGCAGTGACTTTCTACATCTCCTTTTCCTGCTTGGATTTACGACTTTCGGCAACGGCCCGATCTCCTTCACGGAATCGTTTTTTTCACGCGATCGCCTTACAGCCATCTCTCGATTCCGTTCTACCGCCACTTCATTCGATTCGTAAATCCTTTTCCGTCCCATCTTCTTTTATTTCAATGACTTGCGTTCTCTTTTGAGCATCATTTCACCACGCATTCACCTTCCCTTTTTGGAGTGGGAACACACTTGTTCCCCGAAACTAAAATCCAATTAACTTTGTGGAGTGAGAGCACTCCTGCTCTCCGAAATGAAATTAAACTCTAGGGAACA
>JAUNBF010000008.1 GCA_030527185.1 Planctomycetia bacterium
CAGATGACGCAGAAGACGCAGATATTTCCATTCCCACTTTTTTCTCGGCGGATATTCCAAACAGGGATTATCGTCGAGATATACTCCTTCCACTTTGAATTTCAGGGAAACGAAAAGAAAGCCCCTACCTTTGGGAGGGGTACGCCCGATAGGGCGGGGGGTGGGTGGGTAGAATTGCAGTAAGACGTTCTATTATAGGGAATTATACTCGTGTAACTTGAAATTTCCGGTTTTCCGCTCCCTGGCCCCTCCCTTTGGGAGGGGTGGCAGCCGTAGGCTGACGGGGTGGAATGGCAGGGATGCGTTCTATTGTAATTGATTGCAATAGAACGTTTTACAGCACTTCCATCAACCCACCCCGCCTGCTGCGCAGGCACCCCTCCCCAAGGGAGGGGCTTTCGCGGGGAAAACCGGAAATTTCAAGTAACACAGGTATAAAATCTCTGCCAAACAGGGGCAAGAAAATTGCTTTTTTGTCTTTTTTTATATAAAAATTGTCATTATTTATATAGGGAGAAGGGCTTGTTTTAGATGGGGAGGTCTTTTATATTGAAAGAAAACGTTTATTTTCCCACCTGAAAAATTTTTCTACGAGAAAGGATTGCCGTGAAACGTCTGTTTTCTGAAATTTTGAGAGGATGTGCCCTCTTTTCCATCCTGTTCTGGACGACGACAGGAAGAGCGGCAGAGGAAGTGCCACTGAACCAGCGTCCCGCACGCCAGTCGCCTGAGTGGATTCAAAAAGCGGTTCTCTACCAAATCAACACCCGTGCCTTCACACCAGAAGGAACGCTCCAGGCGGCGAAGGAGAAATTGCCGTTGCTGAAAGAGGCCGGGGTGACGGTGATTTACTTTTGCCCACTTTTCACGATGGACGACGACATGGATGAGCAGTTCTGGAGTCCGCGCCAGGTAAAATCGCAACTCGGCAATCCCAAAAACCCTTACCGGATGAACGATTACGACAAAATCGACCCGGAGTATGGCACGGAAGCGGACGCGAAGGAGTTGATTCGCGCTGCTCATGAACTGGGATTGCGGGTGATGTTCGATCTGGTCTATCTCCATTGCGGACCGAAAGCGACGTTGGTGAAAACGCACCCGGAGTATTTTCGCCGCAACCCGGACGGAAGCATTCACCTGACGCAGTGGAAGTTCCCGGAATTCGACTTTACCAAACCGGAAGTGCGGGAGTATTTCTGGCAGAACATGGAAATGTGGGTGCGGGATTACGACGTGGATGGTTTTCGGATGGACGTGGCGGACGCGATTCCGCTCGATTTTTGGGAAGAGGCACGCCGACGAATCGACAAAATCCGTCCCGACGTCTGCTTTTTTGCGGAAGGAACGCGGTGCCAGGATCAGCTTTTCGCGTTTGACTGGAATTACGGTTTTCCGTTCTTCGGCACGTTGAAAAAAGTCTATGACGCAGGGCAACCCGCCTCGACGATCCGACGTAATGTGGAGTGGATGACGCAACAGCGGCCTGTTGGAGCCAGAATCGTCCATTATCTCGACAATCACGATCTTTCCAACGACGATTACCACAACCGGATTGACAAACGGTGGGGAATCGACGGGGTGGACGCGGCGTTGGTGCTGATTTATACGCTCGACGGCACTCCGATGCTTTATTGTGGGCAGGAAGTGGCGGACATTTCCCGGCACAGTCTCTACGGAAGCAAGAAATATGGAAACTGCATTATCGACTGGTCACGTTTAGAGACCGCGGAAGGAAAAGCCCGCTTTGCGCTTTGCCGGAGGCTTTCGGAACTGCGTCGTTCGGACGATTGTTTCACGTCGGGAAAAGTGGAGTGGGTGGAGAATGACGCTCCCGAATCGGTCCTCTCGTTTTATCGAACGCTGGAGGGAAAAAAGGTTCTTGTCGTCATCAACATGAAACGGGCGACGGTCAAAGTGACGTTGGAAGGTGTTGAAAAACCGAAAGATACGCGAATCGCTTCCCGTGCTGTGGCGGGTGATGGAAATACCTGGGAACTGGGTGAGTATGGTTACTGGGTGGGTCGTGTTGAATGAAATTTTTTAAGGAAAGGAAAGAAAAAATGAAGAAGTTTGTTTTTGGGAGTTTCGTTTTGTTCTGTATGGGACTGACGGCTGCCATGTTGTGGGGTGCGGAGGAAAACCTGCATGAAAAACCTGCCCGACAGGCTCCCGAATGGCTGACGAAAGGAATTATTTACCAGATCAATCCCCGTGCCTTCACGCCGGAAGGGACGTTGAAAGCAATCGAGGCAAAACTGCCGCACATCCAGGCGACAGGGGCGACGATCGTCTATCTTTGTCCGGTTTTTATGGCGGACGACGACATGGATCGAAAATATTGGAGTACCCGCCAAAAGTCTTCCAAAATGGAGAATCCCCGCAATCCGTATCGGATAAAGGATTACTACAACGTTGACCCGGAGTACGGCACGAATGAGGATTTGAAGTCGCTCATCCAGAAGGCGCATGAACGGGGTCTGCGGGTAATGCTGGACATGGTCTATTTTCACTGCGGTCCGACGGCCATTTTTCTGGAAGAGCATCCCGATTTCGTCCTGCGGGATAAAGAAGGGAATTTTGAAACTGGGGTGTGGGCATTTCCCAAGCTGAACTTCCAGTCGCAAGCTCTGCGGGAGTATCTCTATCAGAACATGGAGATGTGGGTACGGGATTACGATGTGGATGGTTTTCGGTGCGACGTTGCCGACCTGGTTCCGCTCGATTTTTGGGAAGAAGGACGTCGGCGGTTGGAGAAAATTCGCCCGGATGTGGCGATGATTTGCGAAGGAATCCGTCCGAAAGACCAGCTTTACGCCTTCGACATGAGCTACGGTTTCCAGTTTTACTGGGCGTTGCAGGACGTTTACGATAAGGGAAAACCGGCGTTGAGCGTTCGTCAGAAGGTGGAAGAAGTGGAGAAAAAATGGCCGCAGGGTGCCCGATTCATGCACTACGTCGACAATCACGACATTGCCAACGGTGACTGGCCGAAACGCCGGGGAGTCCGATGGGGCGAAAAGGGGATGAACGCGGCGTTGGTTTTGTGCTATACGATGGATGGAACGCCGATGTTGTACTGTGGGTTGGAGATGGCGGACAAATGCCGGCATTCGATTTTCGGCAAGACGGTGTATATCGACTGGAATCAGCAGAATACCGACGAAGCCCGACGTCGCATGGCATTTTGTCAGGAACTGGCGAAAACACGGCTTTCGCGACCCGAATTGACGGAAGGGAAACTGGTTTGGCTCGACAACAGCACGCCGGATGAGGTGTTGTCGTTTGCCCGCGTTTTGGGAGATACGAAGGTGCTGGTGGTGATTAATTTCCGCGACCAGCCAATCGAGACGAACGTAAAACTTGCCGACGGAACGGAAAAAACGTTTTCGCTGGCGGAATTCGGTTATGTGATTGAGTAAACAATAAGGAGATGAAAAGGAGATGAAAATGAAACGATACCTCACCGTAGGAATGATGTTGGGTTTCTGGCTGGCGGGGAGTTTCCTGTTGGCAGAGGAACGGCCGTTGAACGAACAGACGGCACGCAAGGCACCTGAGTGGATTACGAAAGGAATCATTTACCAGATCAATCCCCGTGCCTTCACGCCGGAAGGGACGTTGAAAGCAATCGAGGCGAAACTGCCGCACATCCAGGCGACAGGGGCGACGATCGTCTATCTTTGTCCGATTTTTGTGGCAGACGACGACATGGATCAGCAATTCTGGAGTCCACGTCAGAAAGCGTCGAAAATGAACAATCCCCGCAATCCGTATCGGATGAAGGATTTTTACAACGTCGACCCGGAGTACGGCACGAACGAGGATTTGAAGTCGTTGGTGAAAAAGGCTCACGAGTTGGGTTTGCGGGTGATGCTGGACATGGTTTATCTGCACTGCGGACCGAAAGCGGTCTTTATTGAGGAACATCCCGATTTCGTCAAACGGGACAAGGATGGGAATATTCTCAACGCGGCCTGGGCATTTCCCGGACTGAATTTCCAGTCGCAGGAATTGCGGGAATATCTCTGGCAGAATATGGAGATGTGGGTTCGGGACTACGACGTGGATGGTTTTCGGATGGACGTGGCGGATGGAATTCCGTTGGATTTCTGGGAAGAAGGGCGTCGGCGACTGGAAAAAATCCGCCCGGATGTGGGAACGCTCTCGGAAGGAACGCGGTTGCAAGATCAGCTTCTGGCGTTTGATTTGAATTATGGTTTTCCCTTTTTCGGAGCTTTAAAAAATGTTTACGACAAAGGGAAACCTGCTTCCGACATCCGCAAAATCAAGGAAACGTTGCGAAATAACCGTCCCCAAGGGGCAAGGTTCATTCACTACATGGACAACCACGACATTTCCAACGACGATTACGAAAATCGCCGGGAAAAACGGTGGGGCGAAAAGGGGGTGAACGCGGCGTTGGTGTTGTGTTACACGCTGGACGGAACGCCGATGTTGTACTGCGGTCAGGAGATGGCGGACCAATGCCGACATTCGATTTTCGGAAAATCGGTACACATCGACTGGAATCAGCAGAATACCGACGAAGGCAAACGTCGTATGGCATTGTGTCAGGAACTGGCGAAAACACGGCTTTCCCGCCCGGAATTTACCGAAGGGGAGTTGGTCTGGCTCGACAACAACACGCCGGAGGAGGTGTTGTCGTTTGCTCGCGTTTTGGGAGATACGAAGGCGCTGGTGGTGATTAATTTCCGTAACCAGCCAATCGAAACGACAGTAAAACTTGCCGACGGGACGGAAAAAACGTTTTCGCTGGCGGAATTCGGTTATGTGATTGAGTAAGGAAGGAGGAAGGTTCCCGATTCCTTCCACTTGATTTTTCGTATCCTCTTTTTTTACAAAGAGTTGAAGAAAACGGAGACCGCGACAAACGTGGTCTCTGTTTTTTTTCTGATAACGTGGTATATTAAAACGAGTTGAAAAAAGCCAAAAAGAAGGAGGTGGGTTATGAAATACCGTGGAATCATTTTTGATTTGGATGGAACACTGTTGAATTCGCTGGCCGATTTGGCAGACGCGGCGAACGCGACGTTGGCGAAGATGGCATTTCCCACCCATCCTGAAAAAGCGTATTGTTACTACGTGGGAGACGGCGTGCGGACACTGGTGGAACGAATTTTGCCACCTGAAAAACGCCAGGAGGAAGCGGTTCTGGAGCAGTTTCTCTCGATGTATGTGGAGGAATATGGAAAACGCTGGGATCAAAAAACCGTTCCATATCCGGGAATTCCTGAGATGCTGGATCAGTTGCAGGAAATGGGACTGAAACTGGGCGTCTTTTCCAATAAGCCAGCCGTTTTTACGAAAAAATGTGTGGAAAAACTTCTCGGACACTGGCATTTTGACACCGTGGTGGGGCAGTGCGAAGAGATTCCGAAAAAGCCAGACCCGACGGGCTGTTTTCATATCCAAAACGAGTGGGGTTTGAAAACGGAAGAGATTGCCTACTGCGGCGATACCGCGACCGATATGCTCACGGCTCGCCAGGCAGGTTTTTTCTCGTTCGGCGTTACCTGGGGATTCCGCCCAGAAGAGGAACTGCGTGCCAGCGGTGCCTGCCGCATTGTGCGTCATCCTCGCGAAATCCTTTCGGTAATTCAGGAAGCGTAGTGTCAATCTTTCGCAAGGGGCGACCAGTGCATCTGGAAAAAGCCGCAACCACTCGTTCCGAGGATGATGTGCCCCGGCTCCCACGGGGAAAACGCGACCGCCATCGCCCGTTGTGTGGGAAGGCCGCCGCGAAGTTCCCGCCAGGTCTGGCCGTCGTCGGTGCTGAGCATGGCAGGAACGCTCTGAATGACATCGTGATAAGGGTGATCCGTGCCAGCCACCAGAATATGCCGTGGATTGTGCGGACTCACCGCCACGTTGACGCAGTAGGGATTTTTTTGCAACTGCGTCCACTCTTTTCCATCGTAACGCCACAATCCCGTTTTCTTGCCACGCCACGCAGCCAGCAAAACACGTCCGCGACGATCCACCGTCAACATCTCCGCCGCCTGTGGTCCTCCCAATGGCTCGAAATGCTGGCCGTCGGTCGTTTTCCAGAGATTTTCTTTGCCGGAAACATAAAATGTCCGGGGATTTCGTGGGTCGGCAGCAATCCAACCCAAAACGTCCTGTTCCCAACAAATTCGCCAGTTCTCACCGGAATCGCTTGAAAAATAGAGCTTTCCGTTCACCACCACCCACACTTTGCTGGAATCTTCGGGAAGGGTGTAAATCCCTTTGGCCTGACACGAATCCCGTTTCGGAAGCCCGCGTTCTTCGCCGTGAAGTGGCGTCCACATCCCCTCTTCTTCCAGACCCCCACGCAAAATTCCGCCCCCTTGCCCGCTTTGACCGGTAGAAACATAGACCGTTCCATCTTTCGCAAACGTGGCGTCCCCACCGCCGCCCCACGCATTGGGTTTGGCTCCACGGAACGTCCACGTTTTCAAGCCGTCGCGGGATTCCCACACTTTTCCCGCGTCCATCGCCAGCAACACCGCTCGATTCGGATGGTACGGATCCCATCGAAAATTGGTGCAGCAAAGCCCGGAATAACCCCGACCTGTCCACGTCCACGAATCCTCTTTCCCAACCTGGGTTGCCGTAATATCCTGCCAGGTTTTTCCACCATCAGCCGTCGCGACGATGAATTCCGCACCCGCCGCGTAAACACGATTTTCGTCGTTCGGGTCGATCGTTAAAACCGTCACGCCCATGCCACTGGGATACGCGGTTGGACAAGCTGGGCCTCTGCGCAAGACCGGTTCCCAATGTTCGCCACCGTCGGTACTGCGGTAAATCGTGGCACCGTTCCACGCACGGTCGCTGGTGTAAAGTACTTCAGGACAAGAACTTGCGAGAGCAAAGGCCTTGAAACCGGAGGTCAGATTGGGATTCACGTTTTGTACCCTGGAAATCCCTTCCATTTTAGCCCGCCACGTTTTCCCGCCATCCAGCGATTGATAAATTCCTCCGGGACGGCATTTTTCCCCTTCCTTCAAGGGCGGAGCCGCTCCCAACGAACACCAGAGAATCTCGCGATTTTGAGGATGCGCGACAATCCGTTCTGGATACGTGTGCGGCAGTCCATCGTTACAAGCCTGCCACGTTTTTCCGCCGTCGTCACTGCGAAAAATTCCTCTGGAATCCACCGCCACCCAAAGCGTTTTGCCATCTGCGGAAAAAGTCGCACCGACGATGTTGTGTTCCAACGAAGCAATCGGTTGCCAATGATTTCCCAGATCGAAACTTTCCCAAATCGTTCCCCAGAGCGGCTTTCCAGGCGACCCCCAACGTCGGCTGGAGCCACCGAAAGCGTACACATGATTCGGATCGTGAGGATCGAAAAGGACTTTTTCAATCGGGGCGGAATAGTGCCACGGAGTCACTTCGGGAAAACCTTCCCGCATTTCCTGCCAATGTTTTCCGCCGTCCACACTGCGGTAAGGACCACTCATCGTGCCTGCAAAAATAATGTTCGGATCGGTGGGGTGGAAGGTGCAATCTCCAATTTCCGGGCTGCGAAATCCCAAGGCAACATCCCAAAATTTTCCGCCATCCCCCGAAACACCAATGCTCAGCAAGTCGCCACCCACCAACAACTTCCGTGAATCGTGCGGAGAAACCGTGACCGAGGTAATCCATCCTCCACAACCCGGTTCCATCAACGGTTTCCAGAGAATCTCCTCCGCATAAACCGTTGAACAAAAACAACTTAAAAGAAAAATGCAAGCAACTCTCATCCTTTTCATTCCATCAGAAAAAACCATCTGGCTGTCATCTATTTCAGACATTTCGCTCTATCAAGAAACAGTTAGAGCTGCAACCCAGGCAGCTCTTTCTCGTCGTTGCGTGTTTTAAGTTCCAGACGTTTTTTGAATTTCAGATGTCCCATCGTTTCGCAACGAGGTCTATTTCATCGTGATAACCTCAACACGCCTGTTGGAAAAAACCGTGTTATTTCGCCGTTTTTTTGCAGCAACCCCGTTTACAGGGTGCTTTCGCGGCTTTTTTCGCGACGGTTTTGGTTGCCGGTTTTTCTGCCGCAACTTTTTTCGCGGTTTTTTTGGCTGCGGTTTTCTTGGCCACCGCTTTTTCCGCTACCGGTTTTTCAGCAGCGACTTTTTTCGCAGTCGTCTTTTTCGCAGCGGTTTTCTTGGCCGTTGCTTTTTCCGCTACCGGTTTTTCGGCGGCGACTTTTTTCGCAGTCGCTTTTTTCGCAGTGGCCTTCTTCGCCACCACTTTTTCCGCTACCGGCTTTTCCACCGCTTTTTTCGCGGTAGTTTTTTTCGCAGCCGTTTTCTTTGCCACCGGTTTTTCAGCAGCTTCTTTTTTCACCGCTTTAGCCGCGGCTTTCTTGGCAACACTGGCTTCCTCTTTTGCTTTTGCCACGGTATCCTCCGTTAGGTTTCCCTGGAGCTTCATGGAAAAAACCGACCGTCGATTTTTTCTGTGGAAGACGGATCATAAAATCCTGAGAAGATTTTACACCGTTTCCATCCCTGGAACTCCGACAATTGAACTCTTCTTTTCCGCATTCATGGGAACGTTAGAAAAATAGATTTTTCATCTTTTCTATCGTCACATTTTCTGTATCTCTTAACAATATAACATTTTTTATTTTTTTGCAATGGATAAAAAGCATTCTTTTTCCATTTTTTTTAAAATTTTTCCTGAAAAACATCGGAAATCTGTAAACATTATACCGATGGAAGCAATTTCTTCAGGAACGATACATCTGTAACATCTGGTAATTGGAGAACGCAATCATACCAAACATGACCGGTGCGAAAAAGGAACCTTGGGAAAAGAAATAAAGTGCCAGCGCAAGAGAAACACCCATGGAAATCTGCATCGTCCAGCGAAAACCACGATAGGGTGAAAACCATTGCAAAAGTTCTCGTGTGATTTGCCCACCGTCAAGAGGAAAAATCGGCATTAAATTCAAGATGCCCCAGAAGAGATTCACCTGAACAAGATAGAACAGAAAGTACGTCATATAAGGACTTACGATAATCGGAAGAGACACGTCGGAGCGAAACAGACCCAGAACTAGATTCCCAACATGGTGGTATCCCAAAAGGTAAAAAATGCCCAGAATCAGACACAAAAAAAGGAAGCCTGCCAACGGTCCGGCAAAGCTGATGAGAATATTTTCATACCAGAAAAGTCGGTGCGTTCGATTGTGAATCGTCAGTCCACCGAAACTGTAAAGCACGATTCTAGGGTCAAAACCATAGTGACGCAACACCACCGCATGTCCCAGTTCGTGAACGAGAATGGAGACCAAAACAGCCGCCACCCAAAGAACCAACCCCTGTGCATTGTTGGCACCAGCACCCAGCAAAATTGCCAGAAACCAGAACCATGGACTGATCCGAATCGGAATTCCAAACCATTGAAACTGAAGGTCGTAAGGGGATCGATTAGGTTCGTAAAACATGATTTTTCAACAGGTTGTAACTAGGGATGATGATGGACAAAGGAAACGCTGGAAACGAAAAGGAAACACCAACAGGTCACTTTCGCTGGAGGATCATTTGAGCCGCTCGTTGGGATGCTCCCGGTTGAGCCACTTCGGATTTTAAAGTTTGCAGTCGCTTTACAATCGTTGCGTAATAAGCGGAATCGTTCAGCCAACGCAACAAATCATCGGCTATCCACGACGTGCGGTCTCGGTACGTAAGGTATTCAGGAAAAAGGACTTCCGACGCTTCGCTTCGGTGAGGTGTGTATTCGGGATTGTAGTCGCGAAAAGGATTTTCCACCGCCAGTAAATTCACCAGCGTGATATATTTCACCCGCCGGAAATACCATTGCAGCCACCAGGCGTAACGGGGAATCTGATACAAAATGACCGACGGTTTTTCCCACGCCAGCAATTCCATCGAGACAGAGCCGGAGACACTCAGACAACAATGTGCGGTCTGAATGATTTCCGGCGTTCGTTGGGTAAAAACAGAAATAAGCGGTTGCAGCGTTCCAGGAATCTGATTCCGAATCCACTCGGCATGTTCTTCTCGAAAAGCCGCCACAGCAAAAACCACATCGGGACGCTCAGCATGAATTTTTTCCGCCACACGCAAAAAAACGGGAAAGTTTTGCTGGACTTCCTGCGTTCGAGAACCGGGAAGAAGTCCGACAAGAGGTTGCGGAAGTTGTTTTATTTCAGAACCTTCCGACAATTGCGACATTTCCGTTTCATCGAAAAAAGGATGCCCGACATACTCCACACGACAACCTTTTTCCCGCAGCCAATCCGTTTCAAACGGAAGGCCACTGAAAATGCAGTCCGTCCAGCGTCGCAGTTTTTTCACCCGCGATTGCCGCCAGCCCCAGACCTGTGGCGGGGAATAGTAATAGACCGGGATGTGGTATTTTTTAGCTCGTTTGGCAATGTGCCAGTTGAAACCGGGGTAATCGATCAGAACCACGGCATCGGGCTTTTCCGTCTGAAAATATTTTTCCGCCTCGTCTGCCAGTTGAAAAAAACGTCGCAGATTTCGCAGCACCTGTGCCACCCACATCACTGCCAGCGATGTCAGGTCGAAGAAAATTTCCCCTCCCACTTCCCGCATACGCGGCCCGCCAAAACCGACGCATTGGACGGATGGTTCCAGAGCTTTCAGGGCACGAATCAAATGAGCCCCATGAATATCACCGCTCGGTTCGCCGACAGAAAAAAATATCTTCATAAACAATCGTGGAAAAGGTTGGTAAAAAAATGCGGAAACTCCAATATGCTATTATAACGTAGAAAAAACAAAGATTCAAGGCGGGTTGAAGATTGGCCGCAATGGTGTATAATCAGAAAATGGAAACTCTGCTTGAAAATGAAAAAGGAGGTAACGCATGGCTTCGACGGTTTGGAATGTTCCGAATGTCCTTTCGATGATTCGGTTGGTATTTTCCGGGGTTTTGTTTGTTCTGATTGCGGTGGGAGCGTATCTCCCCGCCACGGGGTTGTTTGTGATAACCGCCCTGACCGATTTTGTGGATGGCTGGTGGGCACGGCATTTCCACCAGTGTACGAAACTGGGGCGAATGCTGGACCCGTTTGCCGACAAGATTCTCATTTGCGGCACGTTCCTTTTTCTTGCCGCGGAACCACGCATGCAGGCCGACTGGCGTTTGTTCCAACCGTGGATGGCCGTGGTGATTATGGGACGGGAGATGTTGGTGACGGCCATCCGTGGAGCGATGGAAGGACAGGGGGTCAACTTCGGAGCCAAATGGCCGGGAAAGATCAAGATGGGTTTCCAGTGCGTGGCCGCCATTGCCGGGCTGCTTTTTTTGGCGTGGGATGAAAAAACGGTTCCGCCGTGGCTTTACGGGACGCTGGTCGTTTCCCTCTGGGTCACGATTCTCTCCACCCTCCAATCCGGCTGGGGCTACATCCACGCCGCCATCCGCCACGAACGGGAAAAGAATGAAGCGTAATCGGCCCCATTTTCTGTCCGTTACCTGGAAAAGACCTTGTAACTGGCAATCTCAAAAAAGTTTTTCATGACAGGCATGGCGAAAAAAGTCTCTTTGCAATTTGGCATTTTTATGGAGGAAAGCAGAAAATTGCGGAAAAAAGAATAAGTCGTCACAAGTGCTTGAAAATAGAGAATTTGTGCGCATAAAAAACCGATTTGCGTCGATTGGCAAACGGGAGCGACAGGGGAACGATTTTTTCCCTTTGCTTTCCCTGCTATCAACGCGGATGCTGGCGACAATACTCATACATGGCGATGGCGGTGGCGGTGGCGGCGTTGTGGGAGAAAGGGAGACCGTACATGGGAATTTCCACCACATCCTCCGCTTCCCGCAAAATTTCCGGTGAAATTCCGAGTCGCTCATTTCCCACCATGAGAAACGTCTTTTCGGGAAACGCATATTCGTGCAGCCAGTACGAATCGTTGGTCTGTTCCAGTGCCACAATCCGCCAACCTCTACTTTTCCACTTCCGAATCAGTTCAGGAGCCAACGAACGATGCTGTTCCAACTCCAGATCGCATCCTGTTTCACGAGCAATTTTGGCGTGGAGCGTTGCGTTTCCGCAGCAGATAATCCGCCGGACACCGCAGCAGCCTGCCGCGCGAACGATTCGGGAAAGGTTGACGTTGCTGTGCATGGGAGGAACCGCCACCACAAGCTCGCGTGGGTGAGAGAGTTGCAGAGGTTCTTTATGCCGAATCTGGACGAAATTTTTATCTTCCATCGAAGTTACCTGCCGGGCGAGATGTTTAATGAGGCACAACGTTTTCCTGACGCACTTGCCATTGACATTCTCCACAACGGAGTTGAAAAGAGCGGAGTTGGTACGGGCGAAGTTTCAGGACAAAGGGCGTTTTTCCACGAATTCGGACGTGCCGTGCCAGATCGACAAGTTCCGCAGCGTCGGTGGTGAGCGTGACGGAAACCTCTTCCTCCGACGTGTTGGCAATGTAGAACCAGGTCTGTTTTCCATCGGAGTATTTCCGAATTTTCACCGTCTCGCTACTCCCCTCCACATCCTCAAACGGCACGGCAGGAAGTGCCCGAAACGCCGCCGCAAAGGGGACGAGGTATTCCTCCATGCCGTACGTTCCGATGAGGAAGCCACCTTTGGAAATCCCCTGAATATCCTTATACCGCAGCGGCAAAAGGTAATGTTTCATGGCGTAGAACCCGGCTGGATTGAGCGTCGTCACCCGCCAGGGATGCTCCTGAATCCAGTCCGCCTGAAGGACGTTTGGCTTGCCATTTTTCGTGGTCTGCCGCCCGATGGCCGACTCCCAGTACCGGTCGTGGTGGTGAATCCAGGTGTTGGGAGAGGCTGCCAGCGACGCGTACATCCCCGGTCGTTCTTCGGTGCGTCGCAGACGGTCACGAATCACCTCACTGCGTCCGTGCATCCACCGATAGTCGGCAGGAAAAACGGTCTGCTCGACGAACATGTTCGGAACGTCGGCAAAATATTTCGCGTCGATTCCCGCTTCGCGATTGATTTGCTCCCAAAAATCACGGTTATTTTCTTCCCCATCGTAGGAACTGGTTTCGTACAGAATCGGAATCATGCAATTGATACCGAGTTTCAAATCTGCCCGTGCGTCGGAGAGCTTTTTCGCCAGCACCTTGTACCAATCCGCCAGCTTCCGACACCGCCAGTCCACCCACTCCTCCCGAGCATTTGCCATGAGCCATTCGTAGTAGAGTTTTCCCCGCTTCGGGTCGGTTTTGTCCACGGGAATTGCAATCCCCGTCTCTTTTTCAAATGCCTCGATACAGTAATCGTTGTACCCGGCCCGAATGTCGCCGAACGAATGGAGGGCATGTCGCGGCAAATGGAGGATGATTCCCTTGAACGACGGATGTTTCACGCCGATTCGCAAAATTTCGTCGAACTGCTGGAGCGTCATTTTCTGCACATCCGGGTGCAGGACGTTGAAAATCGGAGGCGTCCCGTGCCAGCCACCGGGATGGGGCGTTCCGGTGGCATGAATCGTGTAAACCGAGTTTCCCAGCCTCCCTTCCCGAATATCGACGGTGGAAATCGGCGGAACCTCAAACGAAACGTTGTTCTGGTTGATCGTTCCCATGAATTCCAACCCCGCACGATCGAATTTTTGCAAAAACGCCTCAAAAAATTGCGGAGCATGATTGCGCGGATTGTACCTTTCGCCAATCATCCCATGATACCAGACCAACGGGTACGCAAAGAGATTCTGGCCGCTGTAACGCATGTACGCCACGATTCGATCCAACATCGTTTCGAGATTTTCCGGTGCGAAACCCTCCACACCGAAATCGTAACCCACCGCCGGGTCTTCAAAGTAAATCCCCACCGGCCGCGTCCATCCCCGAATCGGCTTCGCGTCACCAATATTCGCTTCGGGAAGCTCTCCCTCCACTTCATAAACACGGACTTCCGCCAGGGCTGCCCCTTTTTCCGTACTCCTTGCCGCCATGAAAATCAACGCAACATCCTCACTCCGCGGCCAGTAAAGATATTGCTGCGTCAGCATTTTTCCCGTATTGGCATACTCATCCCCCGTCACGTAGCCGACTTGCAGTTCGTATTCGCTCCCCGTTTCTTTTCGGGCACTCTGCGCCACAATATCGACCGTGCGGCAGGCATCGTCAGGAAAATCGTACTCCAGGCAATACAATTTCCCCACCTCCGGGAATTTCAGGTGGATGGCAAAGCGATCCCCTGCTTCGGGAGCCGTTTCGAGGTACTTTCGCCCGTCGCATTCGCTGGTACGAAGCTCACCGACATGCGTCAAACGTTCCGGCGGAATGGCCGTCGCGTCGATTTTCTCGATCAGCTTCCGTTTCATCTCCTCCCGCCACACACCGCGTACTGGCCGTTTTTTCGCATCCATTTTTTCGCCGCGAAAGACCCAAATCGGATATTCCCCCACCAAATCCCCCTCCGACGCCACCGAAACGGTATAAATTCCCTGCGGAACGTTGATTTTCGGGAGCGTAAACGTCGTTTTCCGCAATCCCTCCACCGCCAATTCCTGCCGCGTCACCACCGAATCCGCATTCTTGAGCGTCACGGTAAACGTCCGCTTTTCTTCTCCCGCATTTTCCACCGTGCCCTGGATTTCGACCGCCTCGTCCGCAAAGAAATGCCGATTTCCGGGCTGCACATCGAGTGTCCGAAACTGGCGGTAAAGCTGATTCACCTCGTCCTGCGAAATGGGAGCGGAGTAAATCCGCAAATCGTCCATCCAGCCGTTGAACGAATACTGTTGTCCCATACACCCAACCCAAAACGTGGCGTAATCGAGCCGACTGTACCGGAACGGAACCAACGGTGCGGCCATGTTCGTCCCGTCGCTGAGTGCCAGCGAATGGCATTTTCCGTCGATGTATAATTTTTTCTGAAAATCGTTCCACGTAAAAACCAGATGGTGCCACGCATTATCCTGCGGGAATTTTCGCTGGAGATACCGATCTTTCAAGTCACTCGTGTCGCCACGTACCGCCCCCTGATACAGCCAGAACCAGACCGCCCCCGACCCGATGCGCGTCGACTGCTGCCACGGCATGGAGAGAATCGTCTGCCACGCCTTGGGATTCGTCTCCTCCGACCGCACCCAGACGGAAATCGTCCCTCGTTCGGGAATCAGGTTCTTCGCCAGCGAATATTCCAACACCCCCTTTTCCGTAGGTGTCCAATGCACTGCCTGGCCGAAAACCCCTTCGCCGAAGGTGAGATTTTTCACCACTTTCGGCTCTTTCTCCCCACCCGCCGCGACCGCTTCTGCCGTGCCGTCAAACGGGACGTGGAAAATCAGCTCCGGGCGGTATTCCGTCATGGCCGACGCGGTAATCGTTTCCCGCTCAACCCGCATCCGGTAAAATCGATACTCCCCACTCTTGTTGAAATCAAACCGTAAAAAGAGGTTTTTCAGATTGTCGGGAATCGACTGGTCGAACGGAAATGTCTGACGCTGGCCGTTGAACGTCACTTCCAACATCTTCCAGTAATGCCCCCCCTCCTGTGTCCGTCCCTCGAAAAAAAGCCGTCCGCGACCGCCTGCCGGGCCTTGAATCTGGGCGTAAAGGCAGTAGTTCGCCTCCGCCATGGCTTGCGGATTCAGGCCGTAAAACTGGATTCCCAGCCGTCCGGCCTCCTCCTTTTCCAGATCGCCCGTCTTCACCACGAGACAATCCGCCTCTTTCGTCACCTCCAGAATCGGCATTTTGGCTCGATTCTCCACATAAACCCGCACAGGAATCGACTTCCCCTCCTCCGCCACGCATTGAATCTCTGTCGGCGTCTCCCTTACCGTCAACGTTTCCCAGTCGGGCGAAACGTAATTTCCCGTCTCACCTCCCCAGACCACCGCATTTCCCAGTAACAACAACCCCAAACAAAATCTCCCTAACATGGCAGGTCTCCTGAGCAAGTTTCTTTTTCAAATTCTTCCAACCACCCCATTTCATTGATCCAGGTATTGCACCCAGATATTTCGGTATTGGACGTTGTTGCCGTGGCCTTGGAAGTAGAAGCCGCGAGGTTCGTTGGCTTCCGGTTTGCAGCCGGGGGTGGCTCCGGGAATTTCGATGTCGTCGTGAATCAGGATGCCGTTCAAGGCGACCGTGACGCGAGCGTTGGAGACTTTTTTGCCCGATTCATCGTATTTCGGCGGGGTGACGAGGAAGTCGTAGGTCTGCCATTTCAACGGGGAGAAACAGGCATTGAACAAAGGACGCTGGAGTTGGTAGAATCCGCCACACTCATTGTTTTCGCCCCGCAGTCCAAATGAATCAAGCACCTGAGCTTCGTAGCACTGGTTCAGATAAACGCCGCTGTTGGAACGTGCCTGCCCCTTGGCGTTGGGCATGAACGAGAGCATGAACTCGACGTGCAGGTAATATTCCCGATTCGGCTCGATGTTTTTGGTCGTAAATTCCGCGAACATGGCTCCGGTTTCTTCGTTGATTTTGCGGAAATTGGCAATCTGGTCGGTATTCGTTTTGTCTTTGGCTCTGCCGTCGTAAAGCTGGAGGCCGCCGTCGGGAACGTTCATGCCCAGCGTCGGACTTTCCCGGTCGACTTGGACCGCAACGCGATCCGGCATTCCCGGGGTGGGAAAGATGATTTTCTTATTCGCAATGTCCAGTTTCGCCACCGCGTTTTTCTGCTTTTCAGGAATCGGAAGCTGTTTCTGGTAATCTTCGCCATTTTCCATGTAAGCCGCTTTGAAATCGACGAAATCGCCGTTCACTTCCCCCTTGTAAACAATGCGATAACGCCCTTCGAGCCAACCCTGTCCGGGAAATCCTCCGGGGTGGCCGACGAGCGTGAATTTCCCATTCCCATCCGCCACAATCTGCACGGCAAATGCCTTTTCACCTGCCTGGAAGAGGTATTCCCCCTGAATGCCGAAATCCCGAGCCGCGACCGCATCTTTCGCAACCTCCGCGACCGACGTGAATTCCTGACCGTAAACACAACCCAACAGAGCCGTCCACACGAACGCTCCCAAAAACCCTCTCGTTTTCATTTCACTCTCCATAAATTTTTAGGGATAGATACAACACAACAGAGTTCAGTTTAACAGATTCCCCCATTCCTGACAAGCCGACCCCTTTTTTTCGGTTAGATTTTTAATAGACTCCTTCCACTTGGAATTTCAGGGAAACGAAAAGAAAACCCCTATCTTGGGGAGGGGCTTGGGGGAGTGAATCCGAAAAACTCAAGTGGATGGAGTATATCCTATTTTTCCTCCTGGAACGAAAATCCAACTTCGCGAACGATCGTTTCCCACTTCTCACGAAACCCTCGCGGCGGAATCCCCATCCAGTAGCAGGCATTTCCCTCCCAAACCCACTCCAACCGATTTTCCAAGTCCCCCAACCGCTCCTGCCAGGAACGATAACGCGGCGTGAGAAAGTGAATCCGCTGATTTTTAGAACCTCGCCACGGACCGTTACAGTGTTCCGCTTCCCGATACGGACCATCCACCAGAATATCGAGCCGTCGCACCCATTTTCGCTGTTCCTCCGTCCCCGCCTCCAGAATCTCCTCCAGCGTATAGCCCGTATACGCCATCCAGCCAAAATCCCGCTCCCGCAGACGGTCCATCAGGTCGTTCAGCCCTTCCGCCTGAGCCAGTGGTTCCCCGCCGGAAATCGTGATTCCCTCAATTTCCCGCAAGTCTCCCAAATATTCCGCCAGATTCTCCGTTGAAACCGCCGTTCCCCCTTCCCACGGCTGCATTTCGGGACTGATACACCCCGGACAACCTCGTGAACAACCCTGTACCCACACCACTCCGCGTACTCCCGGACCCAAAACAGTGCAACGTGGAGCCAGTTGCGCTATCCTTAACTCCCCCATTTCGCCCCTCCTGCCCAAACACTCCGTCCTATCATGGCTCATTCCAAGTCAGTATTCCATTTCCTCGCCCAGGAGCCATAACAACGGCAGGGTGGCGCCTCGCAAGACACCTTTGGAATGCCGATAAAAATCGTGAGGTTCCCAGGCCGTGGTGATGAAATAGGCGATCGGTTCAAGGGAATGGCTCAGCAGATGGACGAAATTTCCCCGATGAGGTCGTAAAATTTCTTGAATTTGCGAACTGCTCCCCTCCAGAAGTCGTTTCATGACGCGGCTTTGCGACTCCATCTCATAATCCCGCGTACGATGCAAAATGGCAACGTTTCGAGCTGCCAGGGAGGAATAACCACCGAGCGTTTTGTGTAAGTGCCGCACATCGGTTTTGGTGAAGGCGACGGCCGTGGGGATGGGGAGCCTTTCGGAAGGGTGTTTGGCATAGACCTGATCCAGCCCGTGAAGAAGTTCTTCCAAGACCACACCCGCATCGAGCCGTTCCCATTGGGAGTAGCTCATTTCCCGTTTTTCAGCGAACGGATCGACCACCAGAACCATTCCCAGAGGTGTTTGAGAGAGGGGATGTTCCGCCAGCCACTCCTGCCATCCAGGATTTTGCACAGAAAGCTCGTAAACGTGAATCAAAATTCCATCTCGTTTCCACAAGGAACTTTTTCCTCGCAGAAAATCCCACCAATCCATCCAGTACCAGAGGGATGTGGAACTTTTTCTACGCACCTGGAGCGTAGCCACATACCCATCGGCCGGGCGGCTGACTTTCAGAGGTTTTTCCCGTTTGTCCAACTGCACCAGATTCATGGAGAGAGCCGCCGGGACATATTCCTCCACCAGCCGTGCTTCGAGCGGAATCCAATCCGGCAACCCCACGGTCCAGTCCCGCAACATGGCGGTCATCAGGCTGCTTTTGCCGCAGTGAGAACCACCGACGAAGAGGAGATTCATTTCTTTCATGGCTTTTTCTCCTTTTTACGGGAGAACCAGGGGAAGAGACGCTGCCACCAGGAACGTTTCGGGCGTATCTTTTCGGTCAGGAATTTCAGAATCCTGTTTTGGTCAATCTCTTGCGGAGAGCTATTTTTCGTAATGATTTCTGCCAGTTTCGTTTGCGTCTGGCCGGAAAATTGGGGATAAATCTGGCGCAAAATCGGCCAGTCCTCAGGATTCCCCGGCAACGAAAAGGGTTTTCCCGTTGTTTTGGGACGTTTCCAAAGTGCCTGAAAAATCGGGACGAGCCACTCCTGAATCTGCACGTGGGAAAAAGGGGATTTTTTCTCCTTCCACCCGCGAATGAGTTTCCCGAATAATGTAGGGGCACAGGCCGCCAGCGAAAGTTTCTGAAAAAGCTCCTTCGCTTTCTCTGGTTGGCCACGGTGCATCAGGTACTCCATCAGTGCGTACGTCGCGTCAGGATACATCGGCCAGATTTTCGAGCCAGAGACCTCCGGCATATCGCCATATTGTTCGTAAAAGCGGAAAAAAACCGCCTCTTTCAGAGACTCCGGGAAGGGTTGCCGCATCACGGTATGGAGTTGTTTTCCCGCATATTCCAACGTGTCGCGAAAAATCCACAACATGAGCCACTCTTCCGCTTCCTTTGTATCCGACAAATCGAGCGTCTGGCGTAAAACTTTCGGGAAAATCCACCGATACGCCTGGGGAGAAGCACCTTCCTGAGGATGGAAAAGCGGCCATATCTCCGATGGCTCCAGTCCCCACTCTGTCTTTCGCGAGAACCAGACGTTCCAAAAATGTTCCAGCGCCTCCGTATCCTCCGCGACAATCTTTTTCCGCATCCACGCCAGCGTTGCCTCGGTCAGCGACTTTCCCCCCTCCACATTCCGCCATTTTCGGGCAGCCGCCATGGCATCGTGCGAAAAGAGATTGTCCATCAGACGTTGGGTTCGTCGTGGATCTTCAAAGACCATCGTTTCCCACTGCGGAATCTCCGCCTCGGCCAGCTTCGCCAAATCTGCCGTATCGGGATGGTGGAATGTCTGGTAGAACCCTTCCACCCACGCCAGTTTTTGCCATGCCTCCTCGGGCAACGTTTCTTGAAAATGGACCAGCGACCCTCCTTGACCCAGTTGCAGATGATGAAAAAAGAACTTCAGATACTCGCACCGGGAAGGAAACGTACTTTTTTCGCCAGTGAACGTGTTGAATCCAAAATAGGGGGGCTGAAACTCTTCCCGACGGAGCAATTCCTCCCGATTGTCCACACTCCACACCCCCACCACCAACGGCGGTGCCAGTAGTGGGTCTTTCTCATACGTCGAAAATGTCAAATCTTCCCAAAAAGCCATCGGCAGCCACTGAACCACGCCCCAGAGTCCCCAGACCAAATCTTCCGGCTCCGCGGCCACCAGAATTTTACTGCGCGGCGTCCGATGCCAGAGAGCTTCCACCAAAAACGCAAAAATAGCCCACCGACGGGGATGATCCAGCAGTTCCTTTTCCCAGCCCTCTCCCCCCAACGTCCCGGCAGGAAACGTTTTCGGAACTTCCAATTCCGTCCCTGAAATCGTCGCGTCATTTTCCGTTTTCCAAAACCGACTCCCCCACAATCCCAAAACTTCCCGTGCCGTCACGTTTTCCGGCAGGTTCAGAAGCACGTGCGCAAAATAATTCCCCTGCCGTCGCGTCACCGGGTCTTCTCCCAGCCACGTACTCCGCAATGCCAGACTCCCTCGCTGCGTGTGCTTCCAGAAAAGGAGCTTCACCGGGAGGGATTCTTTCGGAACCTCCGGCGAAACTGAAATCTTATATCCCAGACAACGGTAGCAGACATTCTCCTCTTCCGGCGTGAGCGGTTCGGAGGTGGCACGAATTTGGAACCCGCTTTGGCCAGAGACACTTTCGCCAGCCCGGCAGGAGGTGTAGTAAAACTGTTTCATGGGCACCTGAAAGGAAAAATGTAAAAAAGACTGATTCCATTTTGAATTTCCGGGAAACAAAAGTCAAGCCCCACCCCCAGGGATGTTTTCAGGAGGAGACCCCAAAATCTCGCGCAGGGATGCCACGGCATGGTTTGTCACGGCTGCAACTGCCGTAAAATCCACAGCAAGGGATCGACCACATTCACAGGCCGTAAATTCTGCGCAAGATTCTCTCCCTGCGGCAGGTGTCCCAGAGCGGAGACACCGAAAAAAGCATAATTTCCGAATTGCGAACGGATATTTGCCTCCAATTCACCAGCCCCGTGATTCCGCAGAAAATCGATCATTTCGCCCGACTTTCGCTGGCACTGTTGGGCATTGAACGTTCCGTCGTGCTTCGTTTCCCGCAAAAGGGTGGAATTTTTCGGCAAAATCCCTCGCAAAAGGTCGATTTTCGTCATGGCAATGGCGGTCGGCACCTGGATTTTCTGGCCTGGCCGCGCACCACGTTCGTTGATTTTCGCGTTCAGGAGGTAGTCGATAATGTCGTCCGGCGTCCCTTCCATGGCGGTCGGATTGGGAATTTGAGCCTGCACTTGCGGCGGCAGAAGTCGATAGATCGACTCGTATCGAAACGGGTCAATCATCACGATAATTCCCGACGCCTTGACCGCGTAACGTCCGAAAATCTCGAAATTCGTCATGGTATTGAGGTCTTCGCCTGCCGCGTCGAAAATGACGAGATCGATACTGGAGTGAATTTCCTTCCCACGGTGGTAGCGCGTTCGGGAAAGTTGATAAATGAGCGGAATTTTAATGTCTGCGTCGACTGCCGAACGTTCGGTTTGCTGAATGACCCGGCCATCGCGGAAAAGTCGCCGTCCGTAGCGTTGTTCGTAGAGTTCACGGGAATTGACCCGCCGCATACTCCGCACGTCAAACGTCGGAAGTGGCCGCATTCCGAAACCCAATTGGGCGGTATAGCGTTGTTCCAGCAGTTTCAGCAGAACGCCAAAATAGTTGCTTTTTCCCGATGAGCGACTTCCCACAATCGCGATAATGTCGCTTTTGCGGTTCCAATTCCCCAGAGCCTGCGGCAAGAACATGTGGCAGCAGGGACAAATCCGATGGCCACTTTCCGGCGACTGATCGCGACAGACGGGAACGTAAAACCGCCGGAACCACCGAGAAAAAATCCCTTGCGGCGGCGGTGTTACAGGAGGTTGTTGCGGGGGCGGAAACTGGTTCAGAAACTCCCCCATCTCCACGTCCGGCAACCATTCTCCCGAATACGAAAAAGGACGTGTCGGAGCCTCACTCAGGTGAAATTCCCGAAAACAAAACGGGCAAGTCGTCTTTTCCCACGGCAATAAAAAAGGCATGGCGTTCCCTCATTCCTCGATTTCCTCACGCTGTATCACCAACCGACTTCCCGCTCGGCGTCCGATGGAAAAAAGGTCGCCCGTCTGTGTCCGCACGCGGCTGTAAATTTGCAGGTGAATCGTCGGCCAGCCCGCAAATTCTTGCAAAGGAATCCGTTTGGGAATCAACGGATTGGAACGTTCGTGCGTAAAAACGCGACCATCCTGGACACCGTGGGCAAAACGGTCGTGACGGAAGAGGAGAATCGCGTGATAAATTTCCTCCGGCCAGTCAAATTCCAGCACCAAATCCCCCTCGTCGAAATAATATTGTCGCAGCGTCACCTCTTCCGGCCCCCCCACGCGAAAGGCTCGGCCAATCCGCCCGATACCTCCACCATCCAGTATCGGCAAAATCCGCTTCACCTCATGAGGCGGCAATTCCACCTCACATCCTTCCCCCGTCGCCGTCATTTCCCCCGACCATGGTGGAATTTTTCCCGGCCAAAACGATTGTTGCCGAAGTGTTTGCGGAAGTGTTCGATTTACCGTAAAAAGACGAAGTTGCCCAAACAACGGTGGTTCCCACTGAAAAAAGTACCGATTCCCACGGCGACGGCAGGTCAACGGTGGAATTTCCCAAATTCGCAACAACTCTTCCATCTCCACACCCAACGTCATCCCCTCACCCCACGTCTCGTCCGGCAACAGTTGCACCTCCCCGTCCACCTTCCAAAACCGTCGTGGCGTCAGGTATCCCACGGGCAATTCCTCTTCCGCCACCTTCTGAAGAATCTCCAAAACCGCTCGGAAATCCGCCGCCGTGACAGGCATCATTTCCTTCCCACCGTCGAAATGGAAAAAAACGCCTCCTTTTTCCGACGCTTTCGCGGGAATCCGATGACAATCCACACACTTGGCCAGAAAAGGACGGGAAATCGACCGAAACGCATAGCTTTTCTGAAGAATTACCTCCGCTTCTCCTTCTTCCGCGCGACAGAGGTACAATCCGCCCGGTTTTTCTTCTTGCAACGTTTTGCGAGAGAAAACATCGAAACCATGTCGGGATTCTTTTCGTAGAATTTGATAAAAAACACGACTTTGATCGAGAGTTTCCCAGAGGGTTTTTTGAACTTCCAGGTTTTCAGACAACCAACGCATGGCAAAAGCAAAAATCAAAAATTTCACGGTTGGAATGAGAATACCGCCACGCGGTTTGTGACAATCACGGGGTGGGAGGCATCTCCATCGAATGAGCCGTAAACGTCTGGGAGACGGCCCCAATCGTCCACGGCTCTTCCCTTGAGAACAGCTTCAAACCCTCCTTAAAATCGAATAATCGCGTCGGCGGCAAACGTCAGGATACTGTCGGAAGTCATGTTGTCGTAGGTCTTCCACTGGGGGGCACCGGAAATTTCAAAGTTACTGAAATCCCAACGCAGTTCCGGGCGAATCGTCAACCAGGAGAGCGGCTGCCAGTTGGCACCGAAAGTCAGAGCAAAATAATCGGCTCCTTCCTGGTTGCTGGCAACGCCGTACCCGCCGTCAATGATGGTGTTGTCGCAATCGCGGAACCACTCAAATCGAGTTCCCAGCGTAAGGCAGGAATTCACCTGGAAAAACAGGTTGTTCGTCACCCCATACCAACTCCGGCCATGTTTGTTATCGAGAGTTTCCATGCAGAAATAGTCGCGATCATCCCACCCCGCCGTGAATTCCACCACATACGTCAGGCGTCGGGTGAGGCTGGCACGTGCGTACAGGTTCAGGAGCGTGGTGTTGGCCGCTTCCGCAAAGGTTACAGGCTGGAACGCGGGGGCAATCTGATCACCTGTCATAACCGTGGCTGCCAACGAAAACCGGTTGTTCAGGCTGTTGAACGTCAAACCTCCCACAAACGAGAAATTATCCTCCAGGGAATTCCACGCGTTCCATTCGTTGACCGCTCCTAAAATAACATTCCATCGGTCGTTGAGCCGTGAGGTGGTCATCACTCCCGTCATCGTTTGCGGCATTCCGTAAATACTCGCGTACGAACGGGAATAGAAGAAATTCATCGGTGCCATCGGCGACTCAAAACCCATGACGGAATAAAAATGTCCGACTTTGATGTCGATACCACGGAGAATCGGGGAGTAAATCTCCACATACGCCTGCGGCATGGCCAATCCATACTGGTTTCTGCCAATACGATAATCACGAGAATCGCTCATACCGTTCCAGTGATTGCCGTTATCAGGATGGTTTTCCAGCCCCAACGAAGAAACGTAGTAGTAATCGGTTCCGTACATGAAATCAACCCGACCGCCAATCGCCCAGCCGCCAGTCTGATCGACGCGGCGTCCCATGGCAAGATAAAGCTGGTTCAGTTCGTAACCTTCTTTATCATTGGGAGCGACAGGATTGTAATAATCGCTGTGAGCATTGGAAAAAGTCAGACCCTGATCCAGGTATCCATCAATGAAAAAGCTCCCCGGCCCTAAAAGGAAAGAGCCGGCTTGCATGGCGGGAGACGTGTTCAGACGGGGAAGAACCAAGCCGTCAAGCGTTCCTTCGCATTCCGAATAGACAACCGGACGATCCACCGCAACGACAGGAGGAGCCACTTCGGGAACCATCCTCTGCGGGAGTGCCGTTGGAGGTGTTGCTGGAGCGTATCCATAGGCTGCTGGAGTAACCGTCGGTGAGGCCACCGGATATCCGTTCGCAGAAGAAACCGTGGGGTAGTAGGTGGGAATATACTGTTCCGCCGAAACGCCCCAGAGGTCGCCTGTGGTGAACAATAAAACGCTCCAACCAAGGACAAGTGCGTTCTTCCAAAAAAGATTTCTTTTCATGACGTCATTCCTTTTAGTCATATTTTGACTACATTACGAATATCCAGTTCAATGATTACTATCGGTACATTCCCTACAAGTGTTTACTGAAAATTGAAAAATTTTAGAACTGAAAAAAGATTTCCTGGAAAAATTTGTCTTGATGAGAATTTGGATAGAGATATTTTTTACCTATTTTACAAAATGCAAGAATTCGTAATTATATTCATTCCACCTGTTTTTTACCCATCTTACCTGGTCTTTTCATCGAATGAACCACGAACGCGGGCTACCGCGCCGTGTTAAACTTATCAATATCCGTCGAGAAAAAAGTAGGAGTGGAAATATCGGCGTTTTCCGCGGAAACTTTCCTACACGTGCGGATGACTCTACCGATGCCTTCAAAATGGCAAACAAATTCTGGACATGCTCCAGAAAAATATCTTTCGGGAGCATGATCCGTTTTCAATTGTCCATCCCTGGGACAGATTCCACAATATTTCCATCTTTGCAGTTCAGCAGATTGGAAAGTGTTTCAGCGTTGATATTGTAGGACATTCGAGATACGTGGCCGTCGCAGAAAGACATATTCATACCACCGGTGTGGGTGGAACCGAAAATATCTATTTGCCCGTATCCCAATCGGCACATCATAATCCGCCCTATTCCGTAACATCGCAGGTTATCGTGATTGCACCCGCTAGAGTAAGGATCATCATCCCCGGCATCTCTGCTATCATAAAGAATAATTTCCATACGGAGATATTTTTCGCCAATCAAACAGGTATTGGAAAGACCATCCACAATTTCACTTTCCGGGAGCGAGCTTCGGCAGTAGAAAAGACCGCCGTACTCCCCGGTCTGGGCGGAGCCGACCATGATATCGGGGGCAATTCCGCAGTTTCCCGCATAGTCGATCTTCGCGCTGTACGGAGGACAGAAGGCGGTTTCTGTCGTTCCATCGGCATGTTCCACCGTCATATTTCTTTCCAAAGTACTGTATAAAGAAGGCTTTCTGCGCGATGGACAATAATATACAGGTACCGGGGTCGTACTTCGGACTTGCACGGAAGTATCTTTCAACGCCGACTGTTCCAGATAATCGAGCAAACAATACGCCCAGCCACCGCGCTGATGGGGACCCGTCCCACGGTTGGCATCTCCCAGGTAAAAACAATTGTAACCACCGGTTGGAAGATAGCCCTGGGTCATACTCATGTGAACATTGGTCGCTTTGGCAATTTGCGCCAGGTGGTTTTGACACTGCATATTTCGGGCAGCTTCGCGGGCCTGTTGGACAGCGGGGAGTAGGAGGCCTACCAACATGCCGATAATCGCAATCACCACCAAAAGTTCGACCAGCGTAAAAGCACGTTTAAACATCATGGCTCTTCTTTCCGCGAATCAGGAACCAGCCTGCCAACAAACCGAGGAACAATATCCCGGTGGAAGGTTCCGGGACGTGGCCTACCGTATAGAATTTTCCCAACTCAAAATCGCTGGCTCTGAGCGTGAAGGAAATCGTTCCGTCTCCCGACTCGACGGCCAGAATCTTGTCGAAAACGGAGTAGGTTTCGCTGGCGGTGGAACGATACAAAAGCGTGTCGCCACCGGCCAATTCGTCGCTGAACGTCAGCGTAAGGAGCGTGTCGTCAATCTCCATGAACAACTCACCCGAATCGAGCGAATCGGCAAACCATTCCCGACTGGCGGCCACCATTTCCGGCATATTCGTTTCGGAATTGTCCCAGGAAATCTCTTCCAGCGAATTGTTCCCCACCAGAATCCCATTCCCGTCCACAAAAATTTCCCCACTGCCGGAAGCTCGTTTAAAATCAAGCGTCAAACCATAACTGCCATTGGAGACAACGTTGAAATAATCGGCATCATCCGCATCTTCCTGAGCCGTTTTGCCGAGATAAAACAAGCCTTTCGTGTGTGTTGGAGCGGCATAATCGTAAACCGACCCATCTTTCATCTCCAGACCATATTTGGTGCCCAATAACGTGTTGACGACTTTCATTTCGGCATCACTCAGATAGAAATCAAACGCCACGATTTCTGTCATGGAACCCCGAAAATAACGGGACGGGACTCGCGTTGAATACGAACCGATGGAAAGCTCCTGGCCGTTCATTCGTTTCACGGTCTCTTCCGCTCCTTTGGCCGAAATGAGAAGCGAAGCGTTCAAAGGATCCTCGCCGACGGTTTTACCATCTCCCGCAATGGTCGCGTCTCCATTCACCGCAATGAAACCATCACGCACTTCATTAAGGTAAGTGGCATAATCATTTCCATCGCCATAACCATAATAATTCCCATTCGCACAGGTACGGATACCTTTGTCTATACCTTCCGCACCGTAAATTTCTGAGAGATAGGTACTGGTATCCTTCAGACTGACGATAAATACTGTTTTGGGAGAGGTTGAGAATGAGGTTTTGGAAGTGAGACGCTGAATGGAATCTGTGGAATCTGTGGAAAAATAAACCGCCGCGTATCCGCCAATCGACTTTTCGGAAGAAAACGTTGGCGCCGCGTAGGAATCGTTTTTCACAAAGGAAACGTCTCCGCCCAAAGCGTCGTTCCAAGCACTCACCGTCTGACCATCGGTATCCACCATCACGGAAGTTTCGTTCAAATTGAACTGAGCCCCCATGTTTTTAAAAGAACTTTCTATACCGAAAACAGAAGTGGAAATTCCACAAAGAAACGCAAAGCAAAAAACAAATTGTCGGGCGTAAACTTTGCCTACCCCCCCCCCCCCGCGCAATGTGAAGGTGCCAATGGATCCATAAACCGTTTCATTTTTTTCTCCTGTCTGAAAATACATCTTCTGGACATCATCCAACTTTCCAACAATTCCATTTTACTTTAAAAAATCACGTTGTCAAGTAAAAAATGGGAAAGAGGGGAGATATTTTTAAAATTTTTTTGTATTTTTGCCAGTTTTCATGCCCCACGTGTTAAATTGACAAAGATTTAGGGGTTATTCCCTTTCTCAGAACCATTTTCTCCTGAGGTATAATAAACGTGTGTATCTTCAGTTCAAACTTTTTCCGAAAGGAGTTTACCATGGAACGAAAATGGGAAGCAAAAGATATTTTGTGCGCGATTGCGTCTTTTATTATTCCGGGATTGGGACAGATCATTAAAACCCGATTTGTGCCGGGAATCGTCTGGTTTTTGTGTGCGGTGGGAGCGAATGTACTGGGATTTCGGTTTCTGAGCGCGGAAAACCTGGAGTGGATTCCAGGAATCATCGTCGCATTGTTCAGTGCCGTCAACGCAGCCAAATAACGTCCTGCGGGAATGATTTAGAGGCGATATTTTCCATTTCCAGGAAGGGAGATTTTTCTGGAAATGGAGTTTTTTCGTCTATTTATGGGAAACTTTTTCAGAATCCAAAATTCCACCTTTCCAATATTACGTTTTTCTGTTAAAATAACGAAAATTGGATTATCGTGAAAGGGAAAAATCCTGTTCGGTGTGAATTTTTGCGGAAACAGGTTTAAGGGAATTGGAAAAGTCTATGTCCTCGGAACAAACATTCGACGCCGGACTGGTGGAACAGACCAAACAACAGATTCGGACGCTCGTCAGTGAAATTACGCAATTGTCCAAAAGCGATATTCCCCTGGAAGAGTTTTATACGCAGTTTTTGCAACGTGTCATTACCGCCATTGCCGCGACGGGAGGGGTGATTTGGACGTTCAACGATGGTGGCGGACTGGCGCTGCAGTGCCAGATCAATCTTCGTGAGACAGGGTTGGGAACCGACAAGGAAAAAATGGCGGAACATTCCCGACTGCTTTACCATGCGCTGAAACATCCTGAGGGAATGATCGTAGCACCGTATTCTTCGTCGGAAGAGGAAAACGGCACGATGGGAAACCCGACGGGGAGTCTGGTTTTGCTGGTGCCGCTCTTGACGGAGGTGGAATTGGTGGGGCTGGTGGAGATTTTCCAGCGTCCCGATTCGCCTGCCAATACGCAGAAAGGGTATTTGCGGTTTCTGCTGCAAATGGCGGAGTTGGCGATCGAGTTCATTCGCGGCGAGCAGTTGCGGCATTTGGCCGACCGACAGTTGTTGTGGAATCAGATTGAGGAGTTTTCCCGCACCATCCACGAAAGTCTCGACCCTCGCCAGACCGCATACACGATTGCCAACGAAGGACGGCGGCTCATTGGGTGCGACCGGGTCAGTGTGGCGATTCGCTACGGTTCCCGATGTCGGATCGAGGCGGTCAGCGGTCAGGATTTGTTCGACAAGCGTTCCAATACGGTGCGGCTTCTGAACAAACTGGCGACGGCGGTCGTTTCGGTGGAAGAGCCGTTGTGGTACACGGGGGACACGACGAATCTGGCTCCACAGGTGGAAAAGCTGGTGGATGAGTATGTCGACGAGTCGCACAGCAAGGCGGTGGTGGTGATTCCGCTCATCCCTCCCATGCGCGAAGAGGATAAGGAAGATTACAAAAAACGGCAGGACAACCAAAAAAGGCCATTGGGGGCGCTGATTGTCGAGCAGATCGAAAACAGTGCCATTCAGAATCGGCTCCGCCAACGGGTCGAGATTGTGCAGAAACATGGTTGCGTGGCGCTGGAAAACGCATTGGATCACAACAGTCTTTTTCTCATGCCGTTGTGGCGTACCATCGGACGTTGGGGTTGGGTGGTGAAAGCCCGGACGCTTCCGAAAACGGTGCTGGTGTTGTTGGTTTTGCTGGCACTTTTGGTGGGACTGTTCGTCTTTCCGTATAAATTTGAGGTGGAGTCGGAAGGACGGCTCATGCCGGTATTGCGTCATGAAATCTTTGCCACGATGGATGGTGACGTGTCGGAAGTCCTTGTCCATCATGGGGATGTGGTTCAGGGACCGATCTATAAAGAGGGTGTGAAACTGGATGACAAAGGGCGGCCAATTCAGGTGAATCTGGGGGAAGGGGACGAAATGCGCGTCATCGATCCCAACGCCATCATCCGGCAGTACGGAACCAAACTGGTCACGTTGCGTAATATTGATTTGAGGACGCAGATTGTGAAACTCAACGGCGACATCAACCGGACGCGGCAGGAATTGGCGGCTATCGAGCAGATGTTGTCGCAGGAACGGACGCTCACACAGGAAGACCGGATCCGCCAGCAGGGACGTTGTGCCGAGTTGGAGCGACTGCTGGAAGCGTACCAGGCCGAACGGTTTTTGCTGCGAATCAAGCAGCGGAATCTGGATGTTTACGCTCCGTGCGACGGGATGGTGATTACGTTTGACGTGCGGGAAAAACTGACCAACCGGCCTGTCCAGCGTGGGCAGGTGTTGATGGAAGTCGCCAACCCGGAAGGGGATTGGGAAGTGGAACTCTTCATGCCGGAAAAACGGATTGGACTGATTCGGGAAGCCCAGGAACGTTTTGCCGAAACGTATCCCGACGGTTTGCCGGTGACGTACATCCTCGCCTCGCAGCCGGAAAAGAAATTGAAGGGGACAATCAAGGAAATCCACAAAACGGCCGAAGTCCGAGGGGAAAAAGGTTGCACCGTCCTGATTAAAGTGGCGATTGACAAAAACGATATTCAGCCCAACATCGGAGCAACGGTTAGTGGGAAGGTTTATTGCGGCGTAAAACCGATCGGGTATGTTTGGTTTTACGACCTGATTGCGTTTGTTCAGCAGAAGATTTTGTTCCGGTGGCTGTAAAACCCGGTGCGACCGTACCTTACCAGGGATTCGTAGGGAAAATACTGAATTAGCCTTGACGGCACAAGCCGTGCCGCGTTTGGCCGAAAGACTTGTTTTTCCACGGGGAAACGAACATTTTGAATAAAAAACCTTTTTTAGGATATTTACGATGAAACGAAACCATCTCCTTTTTGTGGTCATATTTTTGAGCCTTTTCCTTTCGGGGTGTGAGCAAGCCTACCGGTGGAGCAGCTTTTTCACCTCATCCGAGACGGAAACCGAATCGGCAGAACCTTCCGAACCATTTTTTGAACAACAACGAAGTGACGAGAACGCGGCAGACGAAACGACCCTTTCCGAAACGGCATCTTTACGGGAATCTTCCGAAGAGAACGCGTTGCCGGAAACGTTTTCGCTGGAAGATTCGCTTTCCGCGTCGATGGCGGGAGAAGTTTCTCCATCCGAACCGGAAACAAGCCCCTCTCTTCCTGCCGAACCATCCGGGGAAGTGACACCGCCACCTTTGGAAACGCCCGTGGCCGAGGAACATGTTTATACCCCTGGTCCGTCTCTGTTCAACTCACTCACCTCCCCGGAATCGCACTCCCTCACTCCTGCCGGTACTCCTTCCGTATCGTCCCCCCAACTTGGAACGGATACGGGCTACATCACGCTCATTGACGATATTGAAGTTCCTGCCGAAGAAGCGGGCGTTTTGGTCGAATTTGGCGTGAAAGAGGGTTCGTCCGTGAAAAAAGGGGATTTGCTGGCCAAAATCGACGATGACCAGGTGCGTATGGCGGTGCGAGTGGCGGACGCGAAGTTGAAATCGGCTCAGCGTCAGGCAAGCAACGATGTGAATATCCGCTATGCCCGGGCAGCCAGTCAGGTGGCCTACGCGGAAATTCTCCAGGCTCAGGAGGCGAACGAAAAAACACCGAATACCGTGCCGCAATCGGAAGTCCGACGGTATTTGTTGGCTCACAAACAGGCCGAACTCCAAATCGAGCAGGCGACACATGAGTTTACCGTGGCGAAATATGCGGTCGATGTGCAACAGGCAGAACTGGAAGCGGCTCAACTGGGGCTGGACAAGCGAAAGATCGATGCGCCGGTGGACGGAACGGTGGTGGAGCGTTTCAAAAATGTCGGGGAGTGGGTCAAGCCGGGCGACCCCTTGTTGCGTCTGATTCGGATGGATGTGGTTCGGGTGAAATTTTTGCTCGATGCCAAAACGATGCCCGTTTCGCAGGTGCGTGGGCGGACGGTGCAGGTGACGGTGCCGATTCTTCCCGGCAAGACGTTTTCGGGAAAAGTGACGTTTATCAGTCCCTTGATTGAGTCCGGGACGCGGTATCAGGTTTGGGCGGAGATTCCGAATCAGCAGGAGAATGGTTACTGGATGTTGCAGCCGGGGATGCAGGTTTTGCCGCAAATACAATAGCCGTTACGACTGGCGGCTGGTCGAAAAAGATCGCCGGGAACTGATAGCTGGCAGGGTCGACTTATGGGAGGGGGTTGGAAAGGTGTTTTCCAGTGCTGAAACACACCCCACTGCCAAATCGTCCCCCTCATTAATCATTACTTCATTAATCCTTATTTTTCATGGCGACATTATCCGACAGTCTTGTTTCCAGTAGTGCCCGGGTTCTTCCGATTCGTGTTCGTCCTGATTTGTCTGCGAAGCGGCAGCGGTATTTGGGGAAGAGTTACTGGATTCTGAAAGACCCGGTTGGTTTGAAATATTATCGGTTTCAGGATGAGGAATACGCCATTCTGAACATGCTGGACGGGCGGCACAGTCTGGAGGAGATTAAGGACGCGTTCCAGAAAGAGTTTCCACCGCAGAAGATTACGCTGGAGGAGCTTCAGCAGTTCATCGGAACGCTGCACCAAAGCGGGCTGATCCTGACCAGCGTGCATGATCAGGGGTACCAGCTGTACGAACGTTCGCGGAAACGAAAACGGCAGGAGCGACTGGCGGCGTGGACGAACGTGCTGTGCATTCGTTTCAAGGGATTCGACCCGGAACGGCTTCTTAACGCGATGTATCCGTGGTTTCGGTGGATGTTTCATCCGGTGACGATGTTTTTTTCGCTGGTGATGATGGTTTCGGCGTTGGTGCTGGTACTGACGCAGTTCGACGCGTTTTACTCCAAACTCCCCGGTTTCTACCAGTTTTTCACGCCCGAAAATGGGTTGTGGCTGGCGGTGATTCTGGGGATGACGAAGGTGATTCACGAATTCGGGCATGGCCTGACGTGCAAGCATTTTGGCGGAGAATGTCACGAAATGGGGGTGATGATTCTGGTATTGACTCCCTGCCTATATTGTAATGTTTCCGATTCGTGGATGCTTCCGAGCAAATGGCGGCGGGCGGCGATTGGTTTTGCGGGGATTTTCGTGGAGGTCTGGCTGGCATCGTTGGCGACGTTTGTCTGGTGGTATTCCAATCCGGGGTTGCTGAACAACATTTGCCTGAATATCATGTTCATTTCGTCGGTTAGCACGATCATTTTCAACGCCAACCCGTTGTTGAAGTACGACGGTTATTACGTTTTATCCGATATTTTGGAGATACCGAACCTGCGAGCGAAAGCCTCCGCCATCCTCAGTCGCAAAGCGGGGCAGTGGTTCCTGGGGCTGGAATATCCCGAAGACCCGTTTTTGCCGCAGCGAAACCAGTTGATTTTCGCACTGTACGCGATTGCGGCAGCGTGCTATCGGTGGGTGGTCACGCTGTCGATTACGATGTTTTTGCTCCAGGTTTTCAAACCGTACGGCCTGGAAATTCTGGGGCAGGCACTGGTGTTGATGTCGCTGTACGGTCTGCTGGTCATGCCGATTTACAAAGTATGCAAGTTTTTTTATGTCCCTGGACGGTTGGAGAAAGTGAAAAAAGTTCGATTTTATATTTCCCTCTCGATATTTGCAGGGTTGATTTTGTTTTTGTGCCTGATTCCGTTGCCCTATCGGATTTTTGTGCCGGCAGAGATACAATATGATCAGGGGGATACCGTTTACGTCGTCGTGCCGGGAACGATTGCCCAACGCCTCGTCCAGCCGGGAGACCGGGTGGAAAAGGGAGACCCGCTCGTCGTTCTGGAAAATAACGATATTGAGTTGCAAATCAGTGAGTTGATTCGCCAGAAAAAGCAGTGCGAGTCGCAATTGCAGACCCTCCGTCGGCTGGCGATGGTGGCACCGAAAGCGAACCAGGAAATCCCGGCTCACGAAGAAGCTCTACGGGCTGTTTTGCAGCAACTGGGCGAACGGCGGCAGGAACAGTCGCGGCTCGTACTCCGCGCCACACGCAGTGGGGTGGTCGTGCCGGCTCAGCTACGGGAAAAACAGGAGCAGGAAGGAATGTTGCCCTCCTGGTCGGGGACACCGTTTGACCGCTCGAATGACGGTGCCTTTTTGCAGGAAGGCGACCCGTATTGCCTGATTGGCGACCCGGAAAAAATGAAGGCGTCGCTGGTCGTCACGCAGTCGCAGAAAGATTTCGTCCTTCTGGGGCAAAAAGTGGAAGTGAATTTGACGGAATACCCGTTTCGGATTTTTCCCGGTGAGGTGAAAGAGGTGGCCGGGCAGGAATTGAAAACCGTTTCGCCCCGTCTGACGAACAAAAACAAAGGGGAAGTTTCCACCGTAACGGAAAAAGATGGTACCGAAAAACCGCAAATTCCTTCCTATAAAGTGGACGTCCCCCTTGACAATTCCGAGGGGTTCATGCAAGTTGGATATACTGGACAGGCAAAAATTCATGCCCGGCCACAAACCGCCTTGCAACGTTTATGGCGTTTGCTTGCCGAAACGTTCCGGTTCAAGATATAGTAAACAAAAATATTAGCGGCGCAGCCGCGGATAAAAGTCTTTGGAAAGAGAGGTCTGGAGAGGATAACTCTTTCTATAGAAAGGTTTCCTCTCCACGGCGGTGGAAGTCTTGACGGGAAAGCGGCTATCGGCTTGCCGCAAGCCGCGCTGCGCCTGGTGCAAAAGACTATTTCAAACAGTGTCCTCCCCTTCCCACCTACGTGGTTGGAAGGGGAGTCCCCAAACACCTTTGCTAACCATTAAACCTGAAGGAGAAATAAAAATGATTTTGGATCCGATGTATTTTATTATTGTAGGCCCGGCTTTTCTGCTGGCGATGGTGGCCAGTTTCTGGGTGCGAAGTGCGTTTCATTCGGGAGAATCGGTTCCGACAGGAATTTCCGGTGCGGAAGCGGCTCGGCGTATTCTGGATCAGGCAGGCTTGAGCCAACTCGATATTGAGGAGATTCCAGGCGAATTGTCCGATCACTACGATCCCACGGCACGAGTGCTGCGTTTGAGCACGGCCGTGTATCGCGGTCGGAACGCTTCTGCCGTTGGTGTGGCCGCCCATGAAGCGGGACATGCCATCCAGCACGCGGAAAAGTATGCTCCGCTGATTGTTCGGAATTTGGCCGTTCCACTGGCTGGACTGGGGAGCAACGCGGGAATCTGGATGTTCATCCTGGGGATGATTTTTGCGATGAAACCCCTCGTTTTGGCCGGTATCGTCCTCTTTTCCGGTGTCGTTTTTTTCCAGGTGGTGAATTTGCCGGTGGAATTGAACGCCAGCAGCCGTGCCCGCGTTTTGCTCACGAACATGGGCGTCTTTTCCGATGAGGCATTGGCCAAAGTCAGTCGCGTTTTGACTGCCGCCGCCATGACCTACGTTGCCGCCACGCTGCAAGCCATCTTGACGTTGGTTTATCTGCTGATGCGAAGTCGGGAGTAACCACAACTTTGTTAAATTGATAATTATTAATTGATAATTGATAATTATGGGTGTTTATACCGTATTTTCAGGGTGGTGGTGTTATGGTTCTTGATATTTGTAAGTTTAACAGAGTACTACTGCATTGTTAAACTTATAAATATAGACAACGATTTTCATTTCTCTCCCTCAGAGGAGTACGGCTTTAGCCGGGGTGTGGTTCCGAAGTGGAAAGTGGTTCTCCAGTTCAAAACACCCCGTCAATAAGGAGGGGCTTTCACGCGAGAAAGGAGTGTTTCTGGGATGCGAATTTTCTTATGTGTTATGGCACTAAGCCCTATTTTATCGTTTTCATCCGCTCAAGAGATTTCCCAGTTGCCGGATCGGGAGCATTTTTATCTGGTGGTGCTGGCGGGGCAGTCCAACATGGCAGGGCGGGGGAAAATCGAGCCGGAGGATCGTGTGCCGCACCCACGTGTCTGGATGCTGAATCAGGCCGGGGAGTGGGTACCTGCGGTGGAGCCGGTCCATTTCGACAAATCGGCGGCAGGCGTCGGGCTGGGACGCACGTTTGGTATCCGGCTGGCGGAAAGCGACCCGAACATTGCCGTTGGGCTGATTCCCACCGCGTGTGGCGGTTCCTCCATTCGGCATTGGGAGCCGGGGGTATTCTGGCACCAGACGAATTCTTACCCCTACGACGACTGTCTGCGACGGGTGAAAAAGGGACTGGAGTCGGGAAAACTGGCTGCCATTCTCTGGCATCAGGGGGAATCGGACTGCCAAGCCGCGATGGCTCCGCTTTACGAAGCAAAATTACGGCAACTTTTTCAACGTTTTCGGCAGGAGTGGGACGCGGAAAACGTGCCAATTCTGGTGGGGGAACTGGAACGCCGTCCGGGAGATGTCTGGCGGGAAAAAATTACGGAGGCGCAAAAACGTGTGGTGCGGGAAATGGCAGCCAGCCAACATCCCGCTGCGTTTGTCTCCTCGGAAGGTTTGACGATGAATCCCGACAAAATCCACTTTGACCGAGCCAGTCTCCTCCTTTTCGGAGAACGTTTCTGGAGTGCCTGGCAAAAACTTCCTTCCCCTCACGTTTCGGAAAAGTAGATTTCGTGTCGAAGTCCGTTTTCCAGGCAAAAGTCCTCGATTTTCCACTCCAACGTCTTCCAGTACGCCCCGTTTTTCTCAAGATAGATTTTTTCGTACAGAGGAAGATGTTCGGGATAATGCCGCGTGATCAAATCGAGGATTCGCTGTCGGTAAAGGTTCCGTAGTTTGAGATTTTCGAACCAGAACTCGTCCACAAAAGAACGGGTTTCGTGAATCAACGCCTCAAAATCGGAAATGGCGGGAAAAATGGGCGACATGAAAATCGCGGTCGCAAAACCTTTGTCGTACAACGTCCGAAGTGCCTGGAGCCGTTGAGCCACCGGGGAAGCGTACGGTTCAAAAATCTTCCGAAAAGAATCGTCCAGCGAATTCATGGAAAATGTAATCTGGAGGGAAGAAAACTGCTGAAATAAATCCATATCCCGCAGAACGAGATCGGATTTGGTCAGGATGCGGATTTTGGCTCCGAGCGGCAAGAGCGCTTCCAAAATCCGACGGGTAATCTCATACTTTTTCTCAAAAGGATTGTAAGCGTCCGTGACCGAACTGAGAAGGATTTTCTTGCCAGCATATTTTTCCGCTGAAAATCGGAAGTCGCACCGTTTGACGTCCAAAAATTCTCCCCACGGTTCCGTGTGATTGGTAAAACGTTTCATGAATTCTGCGTAGCAATACGCACATTTGTGTGAACATCCGACGTACGGATTGATCACAAAATCGATACCTGGTAGTTTAGAGGATGTGATGTAGCTTTTGACATTAATTTCTTTGACTTTCAACATAACCACTCAATACAATTCCGTTCTTTTCACCACTGGAGAAAAACATCTCCTGTTTCTCAATATCGCCAAAAATGGCCGCGGGATTTGAAAGATAATGGGGCAGATGGAAAATTTTGAGAAAATTTTTATCGGAAAATTCTGAAACTCCAACCTGGATACAGGGGCTTGTATTTCTCTGAAAATCAGGCACAATAAAAGGGATAAATGTATCGACTGGAATTTTTCTCACAGAAAGGATGGGGAATATGCGACCGATTCTCGTAACTGGCGGGGCGGGATTTATTGGTGTCAATTTCGTGCGACAATGGCTGGAACAGGAAGATTCGCCTGTGGTGGTCGTCGATAAATTGACCTACGCGGGAAATTATGCTTCCCTGGAGTCTCTTTTTCAAAATCCTTCCACGCAATCGCGGATTACCTTTGTCCAGACCGACATTGCGGACCGCGAAACGATCGGTACCCTTCTGAAACAGCATAACATCCGCCAAATCGTCCATTTTGCCGCAGAATCGCATGTGGATCGTTCCATCGACGGGCCAGGAGCGTTTGTCCAGACAAACGTTGTCGGAACGTTTCACCTTCTGGAAGAAGCTCGCTCGTACTGGAAACAGCTTTTGCCGGAAGAAAGAGAGGCATTTCGATTTTTGCACGTCTCCACCGACGAGGTGTTCGGCTCGTTGGGAGAGGTGGGAAAATTTTCCGAAACGACTCCCTACGACCCCCGTTCGCCCTACTCCGCCAGCAAAGCGGCCAGCGACTTCTTCGTCCGTGCCTATTTTCACACCTACGGCCTTCCCGTTTTGCTGACCAACTGTTCCAACAACTACGGCCCGTACCAGTTCCCGGAAAAGCTCATTCCCCTGATGATTCTGAATTGCCTGGAAGGGAGACCGCTCCCGGTTTACGGCACGGGAAAAAATGTTCGCGACTGGCTTTACGTCGAAGATCACTGTAGTGCCATTCGGACGGTTTTGAAGCGTGGAAACATTGGCGAATCGTACAATATCGGTGGCAATTGCGAACGAACCAATCTGGAAATTGTGCAGACGATTGCCGCGTTGGTGGAAAAGCTGGCGAAAAAGGTACCTGTCCAACCGTGCCACCAACTCATTACTTTCGTGCAGGATCGTCCCGGCCATGACTTGCGTTATGCCATGGACATTTCCAAAATCCAGCGTGAACTGGGGTGGTCGCCTGCCGTGACATTTGAAGAAGGAATCGAAAAAACCGTCCAATGGTATCTCACCCACACCGACTGGACGGAGCCTATTTTTCATAAAACGTACCAGCGACAACGGTTGGGAACGGGGAACCAGTAAGTATATTATAGCGTCGCGGCACAAAATAATAGCGGCGCAAGGAGAGGATAAACGTCTTTAGAAAGAGAGGGCTGGAGAGGAGAATCTTCCTCCAGAAAGGTTTCCTCTCCACGGCCGGCGGCAAGCTGCCACTGCCAGTAGGTGCTACCGCACCATTCACAGTAGTTCGCGTCGCGGACGCTTGCCACGTAGTGAATAACGCGGTTTTCCCATCGTCGTCGGAAAAGCCACTCTCGGCTTTTGCCGTAAGTCGCGTAGCCTTGGCCGATACACCTATTTCAAACAGCGTTTGATTTTCCAACCTACACGGTCGGAAGAGGAATCGTGACCCTCTATTTACAAGTTTCATCAGGCACGAAAGTATTTCTGAAATGCTCTAGTGGACGCGGAATCCTGGTTTGGCTCCATCGTCCGGTGAGAGGAGGAAAATCTCTTTTCCACCGGCACCCGCAGCACAAATCATCCCTTCGCTCAAGCCAAATTTCATCTGTCGCGGTTTGAGGTTGGCGACGCAAATGACGAGCCGCCCCACGAGGTCTTCGGGGTTGTAGGCGGCTTTGATTCCGGCAAAAACGTTGAGTGTTTTCTCCCCGCCGAGGCTCAGCGTCAGGTGCAGGAGTTTTTTCGCTTCGGGAACGTGTTCCGCCATGACGATTCGTGCCACACGGAGGTCGATTTTGCCAAAATCGTCGATCGTACACTCTTCCGCAAGTGGTTCATTTTCAAGCGGTTCCGACGAATCGTTCCATTCGCACGGGGTTTCTTCGTTCGTCCCATTTTCGGCTGCGGTTTCTTCAATCATCGCTTCCATCTTCTTCGTATCCATTCTTTGCATCAGGTGTTTGAATTCATTGACTTTCGTTCCCAACAAGGGGGTTTGTACCGATTGGAACGTCCAGTTTTCCGCCGACTCGTCGAGCAACTCGGCGGTTTGCTGAGCCAATCGCGGCAAAATCGGCGAGAGGTAAATCACCATCTGCCGATAGAGATTCAAGGCAATCGTGCAAATATCCCGCAACCGCGACTGTTTTTCCGGGTCTTTTTTCAGCGTCCAGGGAGCGGACTCTTCGATAAACTTATTCGCCTTGTCGCCAATCGCCATGACGAGCCGACAGACTCTGGCAAAGTCGCCGTTCTCATACGCTTCAGCAATCGCGTCGGCCTGATTTTTGCCGAACTCGAAAAGTCCGCCATCTTCAGGATACTCTGCCGACAAGCCAAGCGGATGGGCAAATTTGGCACTTCGGCTGGCCAGATTCACCAGATTCCCCACCAAATCGGCGTTGACTTTCTGTACCATATCGGTAAAATTCAGGTCGAGATCGTCCACCCGCCCCGTCAGTTTGGAGGCGTAATAATAACGTAAGTACGCGGCATCCAAGTGTTTCGCGTAAGTGGCCGCCTTGATGAACGTCCCTTTCGACTTCGACATTTTTTCGCCATCGACGGTGAGAAAGCCGTGGATGTGGACTTTTGTCGGAAGCTGGAATCCGGCTGTTTTCAGCATCGCCGGCCAGAAAAGGGTGTGAAAATAGGTAATATCCTTCCCGATGAAGTGGTGAATTTCCGTTTCGGGCGACTTCCACCAGGAATCGAAATTTTCTCCGGTTTTCTGGCAAAAATCGAGCGTCGAACCGATGTAGCCAATCGGTGCGTCGAACCAGACGTACCAGTAATTTCCGGGCGAATCGGGAATTTCAAAGCCAAAATACGGGGCTGGCCGCGAAATATCCCAATCCCGCAACGGCTCACCGAGAAAATGCCCGGCCAGGTAGTTGGCAATTTCCGGCTGCAAATGGTTCCCCGTCTGCGTCCACTCGGTCAAAAACGGGCGGAGACGCTCAATTTCCACAAAGAGGTGCTTCGCGTCCCGCAGTTCCGGCGTCGTGCCTGAAAGGGTACTCACCGGTTGAATCAAATCGACGGGAGAATACGTCGCGCCACACTCACAACTGTCGCCGTACTGATCCGTTTTGCCACATTTCGGGCACGTTCCCCGGACAAAACGGTCGGCCAGAAACGTTCCCACCTGCGTGTCGTACAACTGCGTCACCGTTTTTTCATGTACCAGTCCCGCTTCCCGCAGAGCTGCCCAAATTTCGAGACACATCTGGTGATTTTGCGGCGAATTCGTGCTGCCATAGTTGTCGAAACGGATATCCATCGCCTCGAAGTCGGTCAAATGCTGTTCCCTCACGTCCGCAATGAGCGCTTCGGGAGCCCGATTTTCCGCCGCTGCCCGAATCATGATAGCCGTTCCATGCGTATCGTCCGCACAGATATACAAGCACCGATTTCCCCGCAGTTTCTGTGCCCGCACCCAAATATCGGTCTGAATATACTCCACCAAATGCCCAATATGAATCGGTCCGTTGGCATACGGCAGGGCACTTGTCACAAGAATCTTTCGCATCACGTTGGTTCCTTATTCCTCCAAGAATTTTTCTCCATGGTCCATCGCTCTTCATTATACGCCGTTTGGCTTCTTTGCCTATGGGGGAGGTGTACCAGAATACAGGAGAACAGGGGACGCTTCCTTCTCCATCTTTCCCAAAACTTCAACTACGTTCCGCGTAACCATAAAATCGGGGGAGGGTCTCACTCACCATTTTTCACCGTCAGTGGCCGAATCTGTTCGACGGCCGCTTTTCCCAACCGTCGGAAGAGGTAGTAATTTGCCATCCCGGAGGCGGTTTTCGTGGCGGCCTGGCCGAAAATGGCGGTAATGAGTTTGTTGGATGTCAACGTCTGGCCGAAATGTTCCATTCCAACCTGTACCGTATCTTCCATGGAATCGACTGCCGAAGAGCAGATGGCCGTCACCCACATTTTTGTCACCAACCGGCACGTTGCGTAGCCATTCACCCGCAGATGATAGATTCCGCACAGTTCCCGCGTGAAATGAAACGACCAGTAGAGTACAATCAGCATATCCCACAGAGGATTCGGGGAAATGGCTGTTTTGATACCGACGATTTTGGCCGCTTTTTCCAGAGAGTGGCTGGCGGTGGTGTCGAGAATGGCCTGAAATTGCTGATACTTTTCCAGCCAATATTCTGGATTCTCGTTTGGTGAAGTTTGGCGGAGAAACTCCCCAAGTCGCACCATTTCTTCCGGCTTTTTCTTGCCCCATACCAGCGTTTTGAGCAAAAGCGGGTGGGTCGAGAAATTTTCCAACGGATAACGACGAACAAAATCATGCAGAACCAGACCGATTTTCTTCTGATTTTCCGCTAAATCTCCCTGAGCCTGCCAACTCCGCATCCGATTTTGCGTCGCTTCGTAGGTCAGATATTGCTGTCGATTGCTTTGCAGTTTTCCGTAAAACCAGGTCAGACGAATCAATGCCACGAAAACCACCCCCAGAAGGAGTGCGAAAATGCTCCACGCACCGATTTGCAGTGGAAGTGGCAGTGTCATCACCGTCTGATAGAACCCGATTCCCTGCACGAAAACGTAGAGTCCGAAGACTCCCCCGAAGAGCCAGAAAAGAACACCTCCCCACGACGCGCGTTTTGGCGGTGGAAGGGGTTCCGGCTCTTCCCAAACCTCCTCCTCCCAACCGTCCTGATGGGGGGAGACAATTTCCACATCTTTCAGAGGCGTAATCGTTTCGTCGCCTATCTCCAGCTTCCAAAAACGGTCTTTCGGGGAATTCTTCATACAAACCTCCTTTACCACCGCGTCAGGAATCGGAAAAGTCGGTCCAGTCTGATCTGGTGCGGCGGGGTTGCTTCGTTTTGGCTGAATCGGGGACGCACTCGTGGGGGAACGATCTGTCCCAGCGACTGGCAAGAGGAAATAAACGCTTCCGATTGCGCGTCGTTGGGAAAATCCCCTTTCCATTCTTTCGGGATTCGCCAATAATCGAGTGCCGCCTCTCCCTGAGCCGTATCGCAGTGCATTTTTCCGTCGATCAACCGTGCCGATTCGACTGCCGCAATGGTGGAAAAGTCGTACTGATAGTGCTGGGAAATCTGGTTACAGACCGGGTCCGCCAAATGTTGAACCATTGATTGCAATACCGGACGGTCGTCGGGATGAAACCGGTCGCACTGGGTTGCGGCAAAGGCAATCCGCCCGATACGATGTTGAAAACCGAGCGTCAGGAGGAGCGACAACGTGGTATCGCCCGGATGAAGACCACGCAAAAGATGACCGAGAATCTCCCGATACATGTTCAAGTCCCGGGAGCCATTTTTCAGAATCGTCGGAATATCCACCAGAAAAGCAAGCGCATCACACGAAATCAACGTTCCGAAAAGGGGATAGACGTACTGTTTCCGATATTGTTGGCAGGCACGTTGAAAGGTCGCAAAAACGGGGTGGGAACGCCAATTCTCCCCAAGCGGGGCAAATTCCGCTCCACGAACTCCACAAAGGCAATTTTCCACCAGATTTTCCCGTTCGTTTTCGTCACCACACCCGTGAATGGCTTTTTCCCGAAAGCGTTTTCCCGTGTCGTCCACCATAAAAATCGACGGCGTGACATTGGAACAGCCATTTTCCAGCATCTCGATCAGTGCGCGTTTGTAAAATCGCACAATCGCCTCACCACTTAAATCTGCCTGCGGATTCTCCATCCGGTTCAAAAAAGAACGCACTTCCGCCAGAGAATTCGGATTTTCCTGATACTGGTGATAATACCGACGCATGGAAAGAAGCGTCTGCCGACTCCAGGACGCGTAGTCGTTTTCATACAGTACCACGTCCGGCGTCCGTTCTCCGGGAATGTCGTAAAGCGTCAGGTAATAATCGTTCCAACTCCGCTCCCCTTCCGCAGAAAACCAACGTTGGGACAGGGGTGTGAATTTGAATTTCAAGTCGATTCGGGAACAGTCTGTCGTTCGCTGCGGCCAGAGGTGCTGATTCGCCATTCTGGCACGGAATTCCTCGAAGGGAAACGGTTTCCAGATTCCCGAAACAGAAAAGGGGAGGATTTCCCACTCGCTGATTCGCTTTTCCCCCAAATCGAAACGATGCGGATACCGTTGCGGATGATGGTTGCGGAGGTGGTCGAGCAGAGAGGTCAGAAAAACGGTCTTTCCCGCCATTCCCATCCCCACGATGCCAATCGAACGATTGCAACCGAAAAAGTTTCGCGTCAATGGATTGTTTACCAAAATTTCCAGCATAAGCCCGTTCCACAGCAAGTCACGAAAAATAAGAGAGGCAAAAGCCCCTTTCTTTTATTTTAGACAGAGAATACAAAAATGGCAAGGAGTGGTCTCCCACCGGGACTCTCAGGGTTGCATTGATAACGGTCGCCTATTCTCCTTGCCAGACCGTCTCAAACCAGGAATTCGGTTCGGGGATTTCCCGCCGGGGCACCCAACGATGATGAGGTTGGCCGTCCGCTCCCCGCCAGGATTCGAGGACTTGTGTGCGAAAATCGGCGTTTTCGGGAACGATGTTCCAAGCCTTGCCGCCTAACGTTAATGTGGGATTTTCGCTGGTTTCCTCCAGCACCAACGCACTTCCCCGACTTCCCACGCCGCTTTCTATCTGGAACCGAATCGCGTCGAGATACATTTCCTGAGCCAGCAGCAAATCGCGGTTTCGGCACGATTCCCGCCCCGTCTCACGGTTTTGGCAGGTTTGCTGGCGGCACTCTTCCAGAGCCTTTTCCACCTCCTGCCGATGGCGGAGAAAACCGGCAGCCCGGCTGGAACGTTGCTGCAATAATTTTCGTGCTTCCCGCCAATCGGAGGGTTCTTTGGCTCCATTTTCGCCAGCGTTTTCCAGAATTTCCACCGTTTTAACCGGAACATCTTCCTGTCGGGCAATGCGTTCTGCGGTACGGATGGCTCCCACCTGCCCCGCGTTCAACGCCGACCCGCCGGGACGATAGACGCCGTGAGAACCGTTCACTTCGCCAATCGGAAAGAGCCGTCGCAGATTGACCGATTCCCAATGCTCGTCCGCCGCCAGCCCACCGTTATTGTGTTGGGCACAGACCGCAATTTCCAGCCGCTGATGCGTCAAATCAATTCCCTGTTCCGCGTAGAGTGCCACCGCCTGCGGGTTCATTTTTTGCAGACGTGCCAGGGGCGTAGGCAAATTTTCCACCCCGCAACGCCGCAGGTATTCACGTGCTTCTTCCCCCATATTTTCCAGCGAAAATCCGGTCGGATCCTGCCGATAATCGAGCCAGACGCGACGTTTCCGCAGCACCGTTTCCACATACACCGCCAAATCAATCCGGGAAGAGCCATCCGCCACTTTCCGTGCGTCGAACGGCCACTGGTACCCCTTGAGAAAGAGCTTCGGAAGCCACTCTCCCGGAAAAGACTCATATTCCGCCAAAACTTCCCGCTCTTCGGAAATGCCGTCCGCCGCCGTGCTGACGAGTCGCGGCAAAACCTGCATGTAACTCCCCGAAACGTTCCACCGAAAACGGGTCGATGCCATGCCAAACTGCGACTCAGGAAGATTTTGCGCAACGGCACCTGCCCGAAGCGCCACGCCAATGGCACCGACGTGGACGTTCGGATACACACTGTCCGCATACAGCCCTCCCGGACCTCCCGTGGCAAAAATCACGTTTTGAGCCAAAATCGTCTCCACCGTCCCCTCTTTTCGGAAAAACGTCGCTCCGTAAACCGTTCCCCGCACCGGTTCCGTCGGGTCGCTGCACGGTTCCCGCTCCACGAGAAGCTCCTTCACCCACAACCCTTCCCGCACCGGAATCCCCAGCCGCCCGACTTCCCGAATCATTGCCCGACACATTTCCCGCGACGTGTACGGCCCAATCGAGGTCGCTCGCTGGCAGGGGTCATGATCCGTTTTGTAGCCGACGTACTGACCGAATCGGTCTTTCGGAAATGGCAACCCCAACTCCACCAGATTCATGAATGCCCGTACCGACGTGGCCGCTTCCACCAGCGCCAGGTCGCCGTGCATACTCCCTCCCTGAAAATACGTTTCCGCCATCCTGCGAATGGAATCCTCCTCCCGTCCGCAGAGCGAAAGTTTGTAGTACGTCTGCTTGTCGCTCCCCGTATTGATCGACGTTCCTCCCTGAAGCGATTCGGTTGCCAGAAGAATGTCCGTCACCCCACGACGATGGAGCTGAATGGCCGCCGCCAATCCTGCCGCTCCTGAACCGATAATCAGCGTATGCAAAGTTTGTGCTACCATGGCAATAATGTATTAATGGTGAATGGTTTCAAGCGATGGACTCCGTTACCCCAAGTGGGCGCAAAAAAAATTATCAATTATCAATTTAAAAAACGCTCTTGACAAAAAAGGGATTTTCCCGGACACTCTTCCCTGATTATAACGATTCCTGAAGAATTGGAAAGGGAGTTTATCATGAAATCGACGAAAAAAATGTTTTGGAAGCTGGGACTGGTTGTGGGAATTGTTTTTTGGGGATTTTCAGGATGCCAGAAACCGCAGAGTCCCCCGGAAAAAATAAGTGGGGAAGAAAAAAAAGAAAATATTTCCTCCCCCCAACCACTTTCTTCCGAACCGGGAAAAATGCTGGAAAATACGACTCCGACGGCATTGCCGAGACCTACTCGGGAAGAATTGGATACCGCTTTGCAGGAACATATTGCGCAATTGGGAGAACTTCCCGAACTGAAAGAGGTTGACGAACCGATTCGTATGACGTATTATTTTATTAGGGCGTTGCAAATGCAAAAGGAAAAGGTGGTGTTGGCCATGCTGACGGAAAAAGCCCTGACGGAGCGACTGAAACGGGCAATTCCGCTAGGCCCGGACTTTTTGCAGAATGCCGATGTCGATTTGGGCAATGTCCAATATTTGAAAGATGAGGAGACGCAGCAGGATGTCGGTGCCCATGTCGGTACCACCTGGATGATTCCCGACCCGGAAACGAAAGAGACCTATGAAGAAAATATCGCGTGGGTTTTCCGCAAAGAGGACAATACCTGGCGTGTCGCGGGGATGATTGCCGTGCTGGACCCGAAATATCCGCCGATTCTCGTCAATTTTGAAGATGTCGAGGAAACTCTGCGGAAATACCAATCCATCGAGGAAGAAATTGCCAAACGCCTTACTGATGATCAATAAGATAATGATTAATGATTAATCATTCTTTTGAGAGGGTTCCATGAACGTATTTTATTCGATTTTGGGCATTTTTCTGGGGCTTCTCACTAATTTTGTTTATGGGAGTCTCTTACCGGAAGAGGTGGCGGTGATTGCCACGGCAGGGAGTGAGGATTCGCTCAACATTGCACGGTTTTACGTCACTTCCCGGAAGATTCCACCCCGGAATGTTTTTCTGCTTCCGAAAAAGTATCCCGAAACGATTTCCAGGGAAGTCTGGAATCGGGAAATTCGCCCGGAGTTGAAAGGGTGGCTGAAAACACGTCCGACAGTTCGTTGCCTGGTTTGTTGTTGGGATGTTCCGCTGCGGATTGGTGGTTATCCCAACGATGCCGTGCAGGTGGCTGGCCGGATTCGGTTTCTGGAACAAAAACGGAAGGAGGCGTTGCATAAAATCGGTCGGATTTTGCAGACGATGGATGCCATTGCACCGACGGATGAAAGTCGAAAAGCGGCTTCCGAGCGTTCTCTTCCCGACAATCTTTCCACTGTGGCGGCGGCGAAGATGCTGGAAGGGGAGTTGCGCAATGTCCAGAAACGGATGGCGGCCATTCCGAAAGAGGAACGAACCGCTTCCATGCGAACGCTCCAGAACGCTCTTCAGGCAGCCGGGGGATTGCGGGGTTTCTACAGCATTCTCGAACAACGCCGTAAGAGCAACGACCCTCTGACACAACAGGCCGCTTTTGTTCGCCAGCTCGATTTGCTGAAAACGACGCTCCAGGCACGGATGTCGGCGCTGCGTTCTCTGGAAAGGCTCCCCGAATCGACTTCGCGTGATGGGGAAATGCTTCGGATTCTGGAAATTTGTACCGGCGTGGTGGGAACGTTGCAATGGATGGACGGACAGATGGAAATGACGCGAAAAAACGAGTCGGCAGCGTCGTTTGACAGCGAACTTTCCATGATCGGTGAGGAGGAAACGCCGTTGATTCGCTGGCTTCCCAACTACCTCTCTTTCCGTACGCAGGAGTTTTTGTCGAGTGGAAAATGGGAGGAGAAAAAAGAGGAGAAAAACCGTTCCTCTTCGGAAATGCTCCTTCCCGGTCTGGAAGAGATTGCGCCCGGAACGATTCCCAAACCGCTTTATCCGGTCATGATGGTGGCACGGTTGGAAGCCCCCACCGTCGATTGTGTTTTGCAGAGGATTCAGGAAATGCTCGCCACGGAACAGGTCGGTTTGGAGGGGGCGATTTATCTCGATGCCCGAAATCCACGTCCCGGAGGCACGCCAGCCATGGGAAGTTACGAAAAAATGGATCAGTCGCTCCACGATTTGGCTGCACGCCTGAAAGAGCACACGTCGCTGGAAGTTCACCTCGATGCCGAAGGAGGGCTTTTTCAAAAAAAGGACTGTCCTTCCCAGGCCGCGCTTTACTGTGGCTGGTATTCGCTGGGAAAATACGTCGATGCCATCCGTTTTGCTCCAGGTGCCGTCGCTTACCACACCGCCAGCATGGAAGCGGAGTCGCTGAAGTCCGGCACACTCTGGTGTCCGCAGTTGCTCCAGCATGGTGCTGCCGTGACGTTGGGGCCTGTTTTTGAGCCGTATCTTTCCGCGTTTCCCGAACCGGACGAGTTTTATTCCCTTGTCCTGACCGGAAAATATACCATGGTCGAATGTTATTATTTGACCAAACCGTTTAATTCCTGGGCAATGACGTTTGTAGGCGACCCGCTTTATACTCCGTACAAACGAAATCCAGCTTTGAAACTGGAAGATTTGCCCGAAACGTTGAAAACCTTTTTGAAAATCCCGTGAGGTGTGTGATGAAATGGTCGAGGATGTTGTTGGGCTGCGTTCTGGTGTTGGGAATGGCAGGAAGTGGAAATGCCTGTGAAAAATGTGGCGGGGAGAAACATCCGCCCCGGAAAATCGACGAAATTCTCCTGGCAGAAGCCGTATTTGCCTCGTATCCCGCCATGCTCTGCAATTCCTGTGGATTTGGAAATCGCGGAAAGGATTGCGTCAAGTGCGGAAAATGGACAGGCGGCCAAGGAGTCCCCGCCATGCTCTGCCATTCCTGTGGATTTGGCAACAAAAATAAAAACTGCGTCTCTTGCGGCAAATGGATCGGCTCCAATGGCGTCCGTGCCCTCCTCTGCTCTTCCTGCGGCTTTGGCACCAAAAAAGACCACTGCGTCTCCTGCGGCAAATGGATGTGCGGGAAAACGAATTTTGAAGAAAGAATTTAGGAGAGTTTTTTGGATAAATCCAACAATTTCAACCACTTCCAACGTTAAGAATTATCCACAGATTACGCAGAAGACGCAGATATTTCCATTCTTACGTTTTTCTCGGCGGATACTGGAAACGGGGATTGTCGATAAGATGAATTTAGGGAAAAAGAAGAGAATTTTTATAGAATTTTGTAGCGTAGAAGATTTTCCACAGAGGATAGAGATGGAAGTAAAATCATCTGCGGACAAAAAATGTGTCCTTAAAATCATGATTCATCATTGGCACCAGCCTCCCCCATTCACGGTTTTGGGAAGTGTGGTATAATGGAGAAGGATGTGTTTGAAGAGAGATTCTGTAGAGTGAGAAAATGAAGTACGCAATCATCCTTCCCGATGGGTGTGCCGATGAGTCGATTCCGGCATTGAATCATCAGACGGTTTTAGAGAGTGCGCATTTGCCTGAAATGGATCGGATTGCGACGGAGGGAATCGTCGGTTTTTCCAATAATACTCCGGCCAATCTGCCAGCTGGTTCGGATGTTGCCACGATGTCGGTTCTGGGGTACAATCCGCAGGAATATTACACCGGACGGGCACCGTTGGAAGCGGCCGCGATGGGAATCGACCTGGGGGCAAGGGACTGGGCGATTCGGTGCAATCTGGTGACGATTGAAAACGGGCGGATGAAGAGTTTCAATGCCGACCAGATTTCTTCGGAAGAAGGAGCGGATTTGTTGCGGACGGCTCAGGAAAAACTGGGGAGCGAATCGATCACGTTTTATCCCGGCGTGAGTTATCGGAATATCGTTGTCTGGCGGGATTTGCCGATGTCACCAGCACCGTTGGAGGCGACGACGCGGACGTATCCTCCGCACGACTACACCGATCGCTCGATTCTTTCGGTCCATCCGGCTGGGGCGGGGTGTGTGGAGTTGTCGCGGTTGATGTCGGAAGTTCATGCCATTTTTGCCGACCACCCGGTCAATCGAAAACGGATCGCGGAAGGGAAACTCCCGGCGACCGATATTTGGCTCTGGGGTCAGGGATTGCGTCCGACGCTGCCGACGTTTGCGGAGAAATACGGTGTTCGCGGAGTGATGATTACGGCTGTCGATTTGCTCCGTGGGCTGGGGGCGCTTTTGGGCTGGAAGCGTATCGATGTGCCTGGCGCAACGGGTTTTGTGGACACCAATTACCGTGGAAAAGCGGACGCGGCGATTGCGGCCTTGCAAGAAGTCGATGTCGTCTGTATCCACGTCGAAGCCCCGGATGAAGCAGGCCATGCCGGTTCCGTGGAGACGAAGATAACGGCGCTGGAACAGATCGACCGGTGGATTGTGGGTCCCTTGCACGAGACGCTGAAAACATACGGGGAATATCGGATTCTCGTGACGCCGGATCATCCCACGCCGGTACGGACGAAGACGCATTCGCACGAGAACGTTCCCTGGACGATCGCAGGAACAGGCATTACGCCGGACTCGCACACCACGTACCACGAAAAAACCGCCGCGGCCAGTTCTTTCGGCTTCCCGGAAGGCTACCGCATGATGGATTTTTTCATGGGCAAAAAGGTCTAATCCAGGACTGGAAAAAGTCCCTTCCCTTCAACCTTTTTTAACACACAGAAAAAACAATGTCTATTATAGTACAGAAATTCGGAGGCACGAGCGTTGCCGACAGCAACAAGATTCTGGCCGCGGCACGGAAAGCGATTCGTGCACAAAAAGAGGGTCATCAGGTGGTCATGGTCGTCAGTGCCATGGGGAAAAACACGGATAAGCTGATTGCGTTGGCACGGGAAATCCATCCCGAACCGCCGTCGCGGGAAATGGACATGCTTCTCTCCACTGGTGAGCAGGTCAGCGTGGCACTGATGGCAATGGCGATCCAGTCGCTGGGCTATCAGGCGGTGAGTATGACTGGGGCGCAGATCGGTATCAAGACGGACAATTCGTTCATGAAAGCGCGGATTCAGTCGATTTGCACCGAACGGATTCGTCAGGCCCTGGACGCGGGGAATATTGTGATTGCGGCGGGTTTTCAGGGGGTGGACGACCAGTTCAACATCACGACGCTCGGTCGCGGCGGCAGCGATACGACAGCCGTGGCACTGGCGGCGGTACTCAATGCGCAGTCGTGCGAAATTTATACCGATGTGGATGGCGTTTACACCGCCGATCCGCGAGTGGTTCCTGAAGCGCGGCGTGTGAAGCAGATCAGCTACGACGAAATGCTGGAAATGGCAAGTCTGGGAGCGGGGGTGATGCACAGCCGTTCGATTGAGTTTGCGAAGAACTTCCGCGTGCCGGTGCATGTGCGAGCCAGTTTCAGCGACGAGCCGGGAACGATGATTGTCGAGGAGCCGGAATCGGCCAGCCGAGCGGTTTGCGGAGCGGCCATTGCGAAAGACGAAGTTCGGATTTCCGTGCGTGGTGTTCCCGACCATCCGGGAGCGGCCAATCAGATTTTCCAGCCGATTGCGAACCGTCGGATTGCGATGGACATGATTGTGCAAAACGTCGGAACGGAAGGGGAAGCGGAAATTTCGTTCACGATTTCTGCGGGAGAACTTTCCGCAACGCTCAAGGCACTGGAAGAAGTGAAGCGGACGACGCCGGACGCTTTCCAAACGCTCACCTATGACGACAACCTTTCCAAAGTCTCGATCGTGGGGCTGGGGATGGAACAGCAGGTCGGCGTGGCGGAAAAAATGTTCCAGGTTATCGCAGACAAAGGAATCAATATCGAGATGATCTCCACCAGCGAAATCAAGGTGTCGGTGCTGGTGAATCAGGCTCAGGCACTGGACGCTCTGCGAACAGTTCACGCGGCGTTTGAACTGGAAAAAGCCCCCGAAGAAGTCCGTGTTTCGGCACCCTCCGCCCAAATTTCGGATACGGAAAAGGTGCAGATGATCAACCGGCTCGAACACATGGAAGATTTGCTCATCGAGTCGATTGATCTGGATGAAAAACAGGCTCGCGTCACGCTGTTCGACCTGCCGCAAACGCCGGGACTGGCGGCACGGATTTTCAAACGGGTCAGCGACGCGGGACTGGTGGTCGATATGATCGTCCAAAGCAGCGGCGACCATCAGACCAACCTCACGTTCACCGTCCTGCGGGAGTGTGCGGAAGGTTCGCTGGAACTGGCCAGGCAAATTGCGGAAAAATTGGGCTGCACGTCGCCGGAAACATGTCCGCCAGTCGCCAAAATTTCGCTTTCCGGGACGGGAATGCGGAGCCACACAACGATTGCGTCGCGGATTCTGAAGACGTTGGCAGAAGGGAATGTCAACATCGATATGATCAACACGTCGGAAGTCCGTTTCAACATCGTCGTCGCGGCCAAAGATGGTGAAAAGGCATTGGAACTGCTGAAAAAAGAGTTGCACGACGTGATTGCGGAGTAAAACTTTCTCGTCATAGCCGCGACCAAAAATCCTGGGAGGGGGGAAACGGAGGAATGGTAAGGGAGGGTTCTTTCTTGAGAAAGTTCCCTCCTCTACGTTTCTATTTTAATGGACAAGTGAGAAGTCCGCTCCAAACACCGAACGTGTTTTCCAGACGCTTGCCCAAACGTCGATATTTATCAGACACCCGATTGGGTGAGAATGCCATTCTTACCCCCCGGCGCAATAGGTGGGAATACATAAAAAAAGGCAATACTATCTTCCTCGTATTGCCTTAAAATTCAGGAAATCGAAATTCCGTTATTTTTTATGACTAATGACTTCCCGCATGGGAAAATATCCCTGATTTTTGCAAATCATCTTCGAGCGTATGGAGTGCTTTTTCAACACGTCCATCTTCCAAATCGACCTCATTATCCCAGATGGAAGAGGTGTCTTTCGCCACAAAACGTCCCTGACAATGTTGACACGTCAACGTCATCCCCAGATAACGCACCTGAACTCGCAGCCGCCTGCCGCAAATGGGACACTTTTGGATATAAGTTGCTTGAGAAGTCATACAATGCTCCTTCGATTTACTGTCTGCCTACGGAAAAAAACGTAAACAATGCTCAAAACATAAAAAATTAAAATAAACCTGAGCGTGAAAAAACGAATTTTCAGGGAAGTGACGAAAACGCCTTTTGAAGAACCTTTTCAGGCGAAAGGAAAAAAATCCCACTGGTTTCTCATCAACCCTTTCAATTATAAGTCAAAAGTAAAAATTTTATGGAAAAGCCTCTTTTAACTTATTCCTTCCTTTTTTCCCACTTTTCAGGACAGCTTCCCTTTTCACCCCCGCACAGCTTACATCATCTTCAGCATTGCCAGCCCAAAACGAAATCCGCGTGAAGGAAAAGAGAATCCGCCAAACGAACCGTTTTCCTGAATGTTTCCTACAGCCTTGGAAATGGCAATTTTCCTTTTTTAGGAGGAATGGAGGCGGAAAGCAGGAACGGCCTGAAAACGAAAAGTTTCTCTTCCAAAGTTTTATTGTAGCATGTTTGCCAATAAATTCAAGTCACCCCCCCTTTTTTTTAACTTTTTTGCAAAAAATTTTAAAGTATTCACGAATTTTTCTTGCAAATTTTTCTTTTTTTGTTAAAATAAGGAAGTTGCAAAAAAGAAAGAAATTCACATTTCAGGAATAGTTTCCTTTTATTTTTTCCTGGGGGAATCTTATGAGAATAAAGCTGCGAAAAATCAACCAAATCGCCACTTGGGGATCTGTTTTTTTTATGATCCTCCTTCTTTTTTTTCTTTCCTGGTCTCATTTTCGTCATCCTGGCTCAAAAAGTACCGTTTCTCGCCCATCGACATCCTCACGTTCCGCACCTTCCCCACCTTCCCCATCCGTAACCCCTCCCTCATCTTTGAAAAAACATCTGGAAAAACCTCCATTTACGACTCCTTCGCCGAAAAAAGTCCAGCGGGAAATCGATGCCATGGCCGCCCTGACGCAGCAAAAAGACCCACAGCAGGCACTCCGGGATTTGGCAGAAAGTGGAAAATATCTCCAAAAAAAAGTCTCTCCCCATGCCATCGACCAGATTTCCCAAAAAATTCACCAATGGCAGAAACTCCCCGAACGTGCGACGGAGCCGGAATTTCTACCTCCCGAAGGGGACTTCGATTTTGAGACTGCGCAGGTCCATGACGTGGAACGTTTTCGTGACGCGGATGGAAAATACCGTTATACCATCCTCCTTTTCGATGCTCAGGGACGGACGTTTCAAACGGAAATGACGGGAATGGATGGAGAGTCGCTCTGGAAAACCATGCAATTGATCAAGAAAAATCCGCTCCTGGAAAAAATTTATCGAACCATGGTCATTCCTCTGCTCGACGACATCATTCGTCGGGAAAAGAAGCAATAAAATCCATTTTTCGTGCTGGACAAAGATAGGAAGTTGTGGTATAATAGAATGGTGAGACTTGGTAAAATAGAAAGGGTATAGTTGCCATGAATATTCTTATTGCGGCGAGTGAGGCGGTTCCTTTTGCGAAAACAGGCGGTTTGGCGGATGTCTGCGGAGCAATTCCGAAGGCTTTGGCAAATTTGGGACACGATGTAACGTTGATTTTGCCAGCGTATCGATGTACGAAAAAATTTCCGACCGAACCGACAGGAATAACATTCAGCGTTTGGATTCAGGGACGCGAATTGAAAGGAACGTACCGCCAGTGTAGGCTTCCCGACTCACACGTTCCGGTTTACCTGGTGGAACACGATCTGTTTTTCGATCGGGAAGGACTTTACAACCAGAATAATGAGGATTATGGCGACAATTGTGAACGATTTGTCTTTTTCTGCTACGCGGTGATGGAGGCGATTCGTCTTTTAGATTTGAAGACGGACATTTTGCACGTCAATGACTGGCAAACGGGACTGATTCCTGCCCTCTGGACGCTTCGGTATCGGGATTACGCGGAATACGAGCGTATCGCCACGATGATGACTATCCACAACATGGCGTATCAAGGCTCCTTTCCAGCAGAGGCAATGAGTTTGACAGGACTGCACTGGAAATATTTCAACTGGCTGCAAATGGAGTTTTACGATCGACTGAATCTTTTGAAGACAGGGATTGTATTTGCGGATGCCATTACCACAGTCAGCCCCAGTTACGCACGAGAAATCCAGTACAACGGTGGCTTTGGTCTGGAAGGGGTTTTGCGGAATCGTAGCGACGTTTTGTGGGGTATTGCCAATGGAATCGACACCGGGGAGTGGAATCCGCAAACCGATGTTCACATTCCCGCGCACTATTCGGTAGAAAACGTTCACGAGGGGAAACTGGCCTGTAAAACAGCCCTCCAACAAGCCCTGGGACTTCCCGTCCATCCCGACGTTCCGATGGTGGGTTTTGTCGGACGTCTGCATGAACAAAAAGGTGTCGATTTGGCGGTGGAACTGATCCATCGAAAGGCGGGAAATGAAGAAATTCAGTGGGTTTTGCTCGGTTCCGGCGATCCCAATTTGGAATATTCGCTCCGAATGCTGGCAGCCCAATACCCTCATCGGGTGTCGGTTTCGATTGCCTACTCCAACACCATGGCACACCAAATTATCGCGGCAAGTGACATTTTCCTGATGCCAAGCCGGTTTGAACCTTGTGGACTGACGCAGTTATACAGTTTACGCTACGGCACCATTCCGGTGGTTCACGCAACGGGAGGGTTGTTGGATACCGTTACGGATATGACGGAGGAGACGCTTCTTAATCACAGCGCGACAGGAATCCGCTTCGAGACGCCCAATCTGGAAGGAATCACCTGGGCCATGGATCGTGCCATCGGAACGTATCGGTACAATTCCTCCGCATGGACGCAGATGATGAAAACAGGCATGCAGACCGATTCCTCCTGGGAGCAAAGTGCCCAAAAATATGTGGAAATTTACCAGAAAATCCAGCGAAAAGTTCCCGCAAAACTTTCCTGAAAGTACCGTATGCTCTGTGAAACTTGTAACTATCATGAGTCATAACACAACCACCCATGAAAATACGGCTCAAATATCCATAATTATCAGTTATCGATTAATAATTATCAATTGGACAAAGCTCTAGTATTTCAAAAAATGAGCGTTTTGGTACTCATCGTCTGCCGCGGTTAAAACATACGGACCATCTTCCGTAATCGCCACGGTATGTTCAAAATGGGCACTCGGCTCCTTGTCTGCCGTCACCTGCACCCAGCCGTCCGATCCTTCGCGGACTTTGTGCGTCCCCACATTGACCATCGGCTCTATCGCAATGACCAGACCGGGCTGAATCCGAAAATCCGCCCCGCGACAATAATAATTCGCCACTTGCGGCTCCATGTGCATTTCCCGACCAATCCCATGCCCCACGAACGCATCGACGACGGAGAAACCGTTGTCTTCGACGAAAATTTCCATCTCTTTCGCCACGTCGTTCCAGTGCGTCTTTTCCGACAGAAGTCGAATCGCCAAATCGAGCGTCCCTTTCGTCACGTCCAGCAATTTCCGCTTCACCAGCGAAATCTTCCCAATCGGATACGTCATGGCCGAATCGCCGCACCAACCCGACACTCGCGAGCCAATATCGACGCTGAGAATATCCCCTTCCTCCAAAACGCGATCGCCTGGAATGCCGTGTACCACCTCCTCGTTCACCGACATGCACGTGACCGCCGGAAACGGACGCTGGCGGGAATGGAGTTGCACACCCTTGAACATCCCCTCAATATTCTTCTGGTGAAAATACGTCTCCACCAACGCATTCGCTTCCCGCGTCGTCATGCCGGGACGAAGATTCTCCGCAATCAGCCGATGAGCATGGTGGACATGCAAACCCGCCCGCCGCATCAAGCGAATTTCCCGCTTGGATTTCAGTTCTATCATCGTTTCGTCTGTTCCTTACTATTCAGGTATCGCTACCAGAAAATCCAATCCCAAAAGAGGCTTCGGGAAACGTGCTGTCACGCCCCCCTGCCCCACGAAATAACAGACTCTCCAGTTTTCCAACCTTACGCCAACGGATCCAAAACGGCCTGAATCCGATCGAAAATCTCCTCAATCGTTCCCAGACCGTCGATCGTCGTCAGCAACCCTTTTTCCGCGTAGTAATCCAAAAGGGGCGAAGTCTGGTTTCGATAACCGACCAGCCGCGTCCGAATCGCTTCCGGCGTGTCGTCCGCACGACCTCGGCTGGCAAGACGCTGAAACAACTCTTCCTCAGGAACACGCAGTTCCAGAACTTTGTCCAACGGCGTTCCTTTTTCCGTCAACATCGCGTCCAGTGCTTCCGCCTGCGCAATCGTTCGCGGAAATCCATCCAGCAGGAAACCTGCCGCACAATCTTCCGCAGCCAACCGTTCGCGAATGATGTCCACAATCACCTGATCCGGGACCAATTCCCCCTTGGACATATACTCGTTTGCCTTCAGGCCGACTTCCGTCCCCGCGTCGCGTGCCGCACGGAGCATATCGCCCGTCGAAAGGTGGGCTGGCTTGTATTTCTGAATCAGATATTCCGCCTGAGTCCCTTTGCCCGCTCCCGGAGGTCCAATGAATACCAATCGCATGATTATCTCCTCTGTCGATGTTCAAAATATTTAAAAAGCCCACCTTTTTTCATCGGCAGGCTTCGGCTTTGTTTCTTTCAGAAATGGAAATCCACCATTCCACTCCTTGTTCCGCTATTTTTCCAGCAGTCCCTTATAATTCCGCATTACCAGGTGACTGTCGATTTTCTGAACCAGGTCAAACGCCACACTCACCGCAATGAGCAACCCGGTTCCGCCGTAAAAACTTGCCAGGTCGGGTCGAATCTCCAACGCGTTCGCCAGAAGCGTCGGCAAAATCGCCACCAACGCCAGGAATGCCGCTCCCACATACGTGATATGCACCATCACCTTCTCCAGATAATCGGCCGTCTGCTTCCCAGGTCGATGTCCACGGATGATCGTGCCGTTTTTCTTCAAATTCTCCGCCATATCCTTCGGATTGAACGTAATCGCCGTCCAGAAGTAGCAGAAGAAGAAAATCAGGCCGATGTACATCAAATTGTACGTAAAGAGGCTGTCGTGCGAGAAAATCTCGTACAGGACATTTCCCCACGTCGAACCACGCAAGCCAGCAAACAACCAACTCGGAATCATCAGCAAGCTACTGGCGAAAATGATCGGCATGACGCCTGCCTGATTCACCTTCATCGGCAAATACTGGCGGCCACCACCGAAAACGCGACGCCCACGGACATGTTTCGCACTCTGCGACGGAATCCGGCGTTGACCCAGCGTAATGAAGACCACTCCGGTAATCACCGCCACAAAGAGTACCACCAGAACCAGCAGTTTCACCACGCTGACCCCTTCGCCACCAACGTTCAGTCCTTCCTGCGAAATCTGGTGTGCCAACTCAATGATCGGGAACGGCATTCTCGCCAAGATTCCTGCCATGATCAACAAGCTGATTCCATTGCCGATTCCATAGGCGTCGATCTGCTCACCCAGCCACATCAAAAATGCCGTTCCGCATGTCATCGTGAAGACCGATGTGAACTGCCAGAACAACGTCAATTGCCCGGCATCGTTGCAAAATTGTGGCAGAAAGATCGATTCCCCCCCGCGACTCATCGCAATCAGGTAGAACCAACTTTGGAAAAGGCATAGTCCAATCGTCGCGTAACGGGTGTACTCGTTGATTTTCTTACGACCACTTTCCCCCTCTTTCTGGAGCTTTTCCAACGGTTCCCAGACACTTGCCAGCAACTGGAAAATAATCGACGCCGAAATGTACGGCATGATTCCCAGCCCGAAAATCGTGATTTGACGCAGATCGCTGGCACTGAAAAACGCTGCCTGATTCAACAGGTTTTGCAGGGCACTGTTGCTGCTCGTATCGAACGACTTGGAGACCGCTTCCGTATCGATCACGGGAAGGTTGATATGGTACCCTATACGGAAAATCGCCAGCAAAAGCAACGTTAGAAATATCTTCCGCCGCAATTCGGGAATGGTAAAGACGACTCGAATCTTCTCAAACATGGATGATTCATCCTTTAAATTCAAAACCGATTGACTTTTATAATCACATTATTATATCACAAAAACATAATACGTGTAGGGGCGGCGGAAAACTCCACAAAACGAGCCTCGAAAGACCCTCTTACCAGCCCCACCACAAAAATTAAGGCGTAAAATCAGACCTGATCTTACGCCGTCTTATGTTTTTTCTTCCGACGAAAAATTACGCCTTGGCCGCCTTGGCTTTTTTCTGGAATTTCACAACGGGCGCTTTTCCGGGAAGTGTCTCTATCGCACCACCCGCAGCCTTGATCTTTTCTTCCGCCGTTTTGCTGAAACGATGAGCCTGAACCGTGACTTTTTTCGTCAACTCGCCGTCGCCCAAAATCTTCAACACATCGTAACGGTGTTTCAGCAGCTTCTTCGTCTTGAGCGTCTCCACGTTCACCGTTTCGCCCGCCTCAAAACAGGCTTCAATGTCGCCAACGTTCACATTCGCCACTTCCAACGCGTCGGAATTCGTGAAACCACGCTTCGGAATCCGTCGGAACAACGGCATCTGACCACCTTCAAACGAAACGTTCATCGAACTTCCCGCCCGGCTGCCATAACCTTTGTGTCCGCGACCAGCCGTTTTACCCTGGCCCGTTCCTTTGCCCCGCCCCAATCGACGCGGCTTCTTATTCTTCACGATTCCCTGATTTACACTAGCCAGATTCATTACAGCGATACTCCTCGAAGGGTCTCAACCTCGGTCTTGGAACGAATCTGCTGCAAAGCATTCAACGTTGCCTTCACAAGGTTCAATGGATTATTGGATGAAAAACTCTTGGTCAGAATGTCGTGTATCCCACACGCTTCGCAGACCGCACGAACCGCCGAACCAGCAATGATTCCCGTTCCCGGACGTGCCGGCACCAAAACCACCCGCGCCGTGCCAAACCGACCATGAACTTCGTGCGGAATCGTTGTGCCGTCCAGCGTCACGCTCATCATGTTCCGCGAACCATCCTTGACCGCCTTCTCCACCGACGGAGGAACTTCGTTGGCTTTACCGTATCCACAACCAACGCGCCCTTTTCCATCGCCAACGACCACCAATGCCGCAAAACTGAATCGACGACCGCCTTTTACCACGGCGGCACAACGTCGAATCTTCACAACTTTTTCCAAAAGCCCGTTATTTTCTCTTGTTTCGTTTGACATAGATTTTCTTCGTCTCGTCGTAAAGTTCTCTTATTGATCGACTACTCCGCCGATTCCGGCTTCGCACCACCCATGTCCAGGCCAGCCGCACGTGCTGCATCCGCAAGCGCCGCGACGCGTCCATGATACTTATAATGACGACGATCCAGGGTCGCCGAGGTTACTCCATTGGCCAACGCACGCTCCGCCAGCACTCGACCGACAACCGTTGCTGCCGCAACATTCCCGCCGTACTTCAATTCGCCCGCAATCTCCTTGTCCAGTGAACTGGCATGAGCCAACGTACGACCTGTCGTGTCGTCGATAATCTGCGCACTGATATTCTTCAAACTGCGAAATACGGAGAGGCGAGGACGCGTCGAATTCGCCTTGATTCGATTCGTAACACGCCAACATCGTCGCTGACGTTGCTTCTGATTTACTTTTGTTCGTTCCACGGCTAGTCTCTATTCTTCTATCTGTTTGCCCCATCTCCTGACATGACCGACCACTTTCAGCACCCTCCAGCACTTCAAGGATCCATCACCCCAGGACAGCAAAGCATAAACTATTTCGCCATAACTTTCCCTTGCTTCCGTCGAATCTGCTCGCCCTGATAACGGATTCCCTTCCCCTTGTACGGTTCCGGTTTCCGAAGCGCTCGCGTTGACGCTGCAAAATGGGAAACTTTCTGCTTGTCTATTCCTGTTATCAATACGTGCGTCTGATCCGGGCACGTCACCGTCAATCCTTCGGGAATCGGTACCTGAAGCTCGTTCGCCATACCAACACGCAATTGAAGCGTATTATTCTGTACCGCCGCAATATAACCAACGCCAACCAGTTCCAGACGCTTCTCATAACCTGCCGTCACGCCAATGACCATGTTCTGAATCATCGCACGCGTCAATCCGTGAAAAGCCCGGCTCTGACGTTCGTCATTGGCCCGCTCCACCACAATCTCGTTCGACGACTCATCATGGTGTACCGAAATAAAAGACGCCAACGGAAACTCCAGTTTGCCTTTCGGACCTTCGATCGTTATCAGCGCGTCCGTTATCTCCACCTTCACTCCGGCCGGCACCGCTACAGGTTTCTTTCCTATTCGCGACATTTGAATATCACCTTCGTTGTTTGCTGCCAGGCAGGAATACTCGTATACCCCTGCCACCACTCGTCTTCCAGGCAAATCTCGCTCCGCCTCTTCCAAACGACTCGCATTCGCAAGATTACCAAATCTCACAAATCACTTCGCCGCCATGATTCAGACGTTTTGCCTCACGGTCACTCAATAAACCTTCGCTCGTACTCAGAATGCTGATCCCCAAACCATTCAATACCGGTTTCAGGTTCTCCGCTCCTGAATATACCCGACGGCCGGGTTTACTCACTCTCTTTATGTGCCGAATTACACGCTCGCCATTCGGTCCGTATTTCAACAAAATACGAATCTGATTCACTGGCTGGGATTCTATTATCTCCCAGTCCCAGATGTAACCTTCGCGCTTCATCACTTCTGCGATGTTCTTCTTCAGGTTCGAGAAAGGAAGGTCCACATGCGGACGTTCCACTCTCACAGCATTGCGGATACGTGTCAACATATCGGCGATGGGGTCGGTCATCATCGTTATTCTTCCTTTACCAACTCGCCTTCTTCACTCCAGGGATGTTTCCCTGATCTGCCAATTTGCGAAAGCAAATACGACATATTCCGAACTTACGATAAACTGCCCGCGGCCTTCCACACAAGAGACAACGATGTTCACTGCGTGTGGAAAATTTGGGTTTTCGACTTGCCTTCGCAATCTTTGATTTGCTTGCCATTTTTAACTTCCCTTATTTCTCTGCACGAAACGGCATCCCGAATTTCTTCAACAATAACCGTGCATCGTCGTCATTCTTTGCCGTGGTAACAATCGTGATCGTCATACCCTGCGGACGGGTAAATTTATCAGGATTCAACTCTGGGAACACTAACTGCTCCGAAAGTCCCATGTTGTAATTACCACGCTTGTCGAAACCGTTCGGATTCAAACCACGAAAGTCACGAACTCGCGGCAACGCCAAACTAATCAGGCGATCCAAAAACTCGTACATCCGCTGATGACGCATCGTCACCTTGCAACCTATCTTCATACCTTCTCGAAGACGAAATCCCGCTATCGATTTTCGCGCCTGCGTCACGACTGGCTTCTGACCCGTAATCTGCGAAAGCGCTTCGACCGCTTCCTCAAGGTGTTTCTTCTCGTTGATCGCAGAACCCACACCCATATTCACGGTGATCTTCTCGATCCGGGGAATCGCCATGGGATTCTTCACGCCAAGCTCTTTCGTAAGCTCGGGAACAATCTCATTCCTGTATTTTTCCTGAAGTCGGGGAATCATATCTTTTACCGTTCTCGATGAATTGCTCTTTACAACTCACTCTTGCCTCGTTATACCCCTGTGAAATGTCGCCATCCCACAACACTATTTATCCGTCGAACGCGATTTCTTGGCGGGTGCTATCTGTCCGTTGCCTGCTCCACATTTCTTGCAAAATCGTTCCTTGGAACCATCCGCAAGATAACGCGCTCCCAATTTCGCCGGTTTGCCACACGTTTCACAGACGTACATCACATTCGACTGCGAAATCGGTTTGTCCACTTCCAAGCGTCCGCCCTGAGGATTCTTCTTATTCGGACGAACATGTTTGGTCACGGTATGAACACCCTCTACCACCACTTGACCAGACTCCCGATCAAGGCTCACAATCCGTGATTGCTTCCCCTTGTCCGGACCCGATATGACCATTACTTTATCACCCTTACGAATACGCATTACAGCACCTCACTGGCAAGGCTCACGATCTTCATAAAACCATTCTCACGAAGTTCTCGCGCGACTGCTCCAAAAATTCGTGTCCCTCGCGGATTGTTGTCTTTGTCTATGATTACTACCGCATTGGAATCGAAGCGAACATAACTCCCATCCTCCCGACGAACCGGCTGCTTCGTCCGAACGATCACCGCTCGACATACGCCACCCTTCTTCAGGTCGCTGCCAGGAATCACGCTCTTGATACTGCACACGATAATATCTCCAAGTCCGGCAGTTCGTCGGTGCGTCCCACCGAGTACCTTCACGCACATCAGTTCCTTCGCACCTGTGTTGTCGGCTACTGCCAGCCGGGTCTGCATCTGGATCATTACGACACCTTTTATCTAAATCTATTTGGCTTCTTCCTGTGCGGCACGATTCGCAGCATGTAATGCCGCTACGTCCACCAGACGACTTTCCTGTACCACGCTGACAAAATTCCAGCGCTTACGCTTCGACATCGGACGACATTCTTCAATCTCGACCGTGTCCCCCTCTTTGGATGTATTGTTCTCGTCGTGAGCAATACAAACGGACTTCCGACGGATATACTTCCCATAACGCGGATGCTTCTCCACTCGGTCAATCTCTACCCGACGCGTCTTGTCCATCTTGTCGCTCGTCACGACGCCAACGACTACCTTCTTCGGCATGATCTCATCCTTTACCTTGTATCAGTTCGCTTCTTCCGCCATCTGACGCTCCGAAAGGATCGTCCTGACTTGAGCAATCAACCTGCGATGTTTCTTCAACTCACTGGGAGCGTTCAAGCGTTCACTCTGCGCCTGAAGACGAAGACGAAATAATGCGTCAATCGCCTCTTTCAACGTGAACTGAAGCTGCTCAGTACTCTGTTCGCGGAGTTCTTTCGCTTTCATGAGTCTTCTCTCTATTTGCTGAAAAATTGTTACTTAATCCGACGGCGTACCATCCGTACCCGAACCGGCATCTTGTGCGCCAATCGAGCCAGACATAACCGCGCCGCTTCTTCCGTCGTTCCACCAACCTCGTACAAAATCGTACCAGGCTTCACCGGTGCGGCCCAATATTCCGGCTCGCCCTTTCCTTTACCCATTCGTGTCTCCAACGGAATCGATGTGATCGGTTTGCTCGGAAACACCCGGATAAAAAGCTTGCCTTCCCCTCGGAGGTACTGCTGAGCAGCGATACGACCCGCTTCAATCGTCTTGGCGGGAATCCATCCCCCCTGCATCGTCTGAAGCCCGTATTCGCCGAAAACAACACGTCCGCCACGGGTCGCGTTACCGCTTATACGTCCTCTTTGGACCTTTCTGTGTTTTATTCGTTTCGGCATCAACGCCATCGATCTTACCCTCACTATAAGCGCCTAAATTTATCCAAACCTGAATCCCGATGTGTCCCTGAGCAATCTTCGCTTCGTGGAAACCGTAATCGATGTTCGCTCGCAGTGTCGAAAGTGGAATCGAACCTTCTATCGCCTTTTCACAACGCGACATTTCCGCTCCGCCCAGTCGACCCGAAAGCTGAATCTTGATCCCTTTGGCTCCCGCTTCCATCGCCTGCTCGATCGATCGCTTCATCGCACGACGAAAACTGGCTCGTTTCACCAATTGTTCGCCAATATCCTCGGCAATCAACTGAGCCACCAGATTCGGTTTGCTCACTTCCTGAACCTCAATCGCCACCCGACGACCAATCAGGTTCTGCAAATCTTCCTGAAGTTCGTCCAACACTTTACCGCTTGCCCGAGACAAATCCCGTGCCCGGCCAGAGTAAAGAATCACTTTCACCTCGTCGCGGGTCCGCTCTATTTCGACCTTCGAGATCATCGGATACATCGCTCGACCCGCCGTCGTCTTTCGAGTTTTCACGAACTTGCGAATCTTCTGGTCTTCCACCAACAATTCGCCAAATTCCTTTTTCGAAGCATACCAACGACTCTTCCAACCAAGGAAAACACCTGTCCGATAACCTATTGGATTGACTTTCTGTCCCATGTTCTATCTCTTTTTGGTTGTTGCGTTAGTTTAAGTCCAGGGTAACTCGTATGTGCGACATCCGCTTCTTCACCACCGTGGCGGAACCACGCGCTTTCGGGCGAAATCGCTTGAACATCGGGCCTCCATCCACGCACAGCTCCGTTATCCGAAGATCGTCTATCTGACGCTCATTCTTGTCTCGAGCATTTCCCAACGCACTGTTGATGACCAACTCTACCATCCGCGCTCCACGATTCGGCTGGTACTTCAATATCTCCAACGCCTCGTCGGCATACTTCCCACGAACCAAGTCCGCCATATATCGCAGCTTGCGGGGGCTTATTCTTGCATATCGATACAATGCTTTGTACGGCATGACCTTTTCCTCATCTCAGGAGCCAATTCCTAAAAATCCGCCCCTGTCCATTTCTAACGTTTGCCTTTACCACCATGTCCGCGGAATATACGGGTCGGAGCAAATTCTCCCAGCTTGTGACCCACCATCTCTTCCGTTACGAAAACGTTTACATGATTTTTACCGTTGTGAACCATGAACGTGAAACCGACAAATTCTGGAATGATCGTGCAGCGTCGTGCCCACGTCTTGATCGGCTCTTTCGTGCCCGATTCCAGCTGTTTATCCACTTTCAAATACAATTTCGGATCAACAAACGGTCCTTTTTTCGACGATCGTCCCATAGCACCTTAACCCTAATTCGGAAGTTTTAACTGTCCGTACCGACGTGACTTGCGACGCCGTACGATGGCCTTGTTGGATGACTTATGACGCTGACGTGTGGAATGTCCTTTCGTCGGCTTGCCTTGCGGCGTGACCGGATGACGTCCACCCTTCGTTCGACCTTCACCACCACCATGCGGGTGATCAATCGGGTTCATCGCGGTTCCTCGAACGTGAGGACGACGACCCTTCCAACGGTTACGACCCGCTTTGCCAATCACGATGTTCATGTGGTCCGAGTTGCCAACGACTCCCACAACCGCACGGCATTCCACCGGAATTCGGCGAATTTCACCGCTCGGAAGCGTGATCTGTGCCGTCCCATCCACCCGTGCCATCAGCGTCGCGTACGATCCTGCCGACCGACACATGCAAGCACCTGCTCCAGGCTGCATTTCTATGTTGTGAATCTGCGTTCCAAGCGGAATCTTCGAGAGCGGGAGACAATTCCCCACTTCACTGACCGCTTCCGGTCCACTAACCACTTTCATCCCCTGCTTCAGGCCGTTCGGAGCGATAATGTATCGCTTTTCGCCATCCGCGTATTTCAAAAGCGCAATTCGTGCCGTACGGTTCGGATCGTACTGAATCGAATCGACCACAGCAGGAACGCCATCCTTATTACGGCGAAAATCAATCAGACGGTACTGACGTTTGTGGCCGCCACCACGATGACGCGCGGTAATGACTCCCTGGTTATTCCGTCCATTGGAACGTCGTTTCGGCTCCAACAGCGACTTTTCGACCTTGGCACCCGGTGTCAAGTCAGAAAAATCACTGACCGACGCTCCTCGGCGACCTGGCGAAGTTGGTTTGTAATAACGAATTCCCATTGTTCTTACTCTTCTCTTTCAACAATCGTTTTCCTGGCTCTGCACGGGCCTTTGCACAATTGTTATTAACAGTCTTGCCTGTTTCCCATTTTAGAAGAAATCAATACGATGTTCATCGTGCAGTGTCACAATCGCTTTCTTCCAATTTCCCGTCTTGAAAAGTCGCTGCTTGAAACGACGCGGCTTTCCGTGACGATTCTGCGTATTCACCTTCACAACTTTTACATTGAAAAGGGTCTCTACCGCATCCTTAATCTCTTCTTTATTCGCATCCGCATGAACCTGAAAGGCATACGAATTGTTACGATTCGCTTTGTGAACCCCTTTTTCGGTAACAAGCGGACGAAGGATGATCTGATAAGGCTCCAAAATCAGGCCTGCACTCTTTAATTCAGCCATTTTACCCTCTCCTTATTTCTCCTCTTGGTTCCCGGCCGCGATCTTTCCACGGAAAGCATCCAGAGCCGCTCGCGTCATGACCACTTTCCGAGGTTTCAACACTTCCAACGCATTGATGTCCGATACCGGCAACACCGTCAATCCAGGGATATTCCGACCGCTCTTGTAAATATTCACATCATAACCAGGCGTCGTGAACAACAATGTCGATCCCTGCACCGAAAGGGCAGACAGTACTTTGACCATCTCTTTCGTCTTGGGAACGTCGCACTGGAAGTCATCCACCAAAATCACTTGTTCGCTCTCAAACTTCGATCGCAATGCCATCCGCGTCGCCATCTGCATCGCCTTGCGCGGCATCGAAAGACGCCAGTCACGAGGACTTTTCGCGTGAATGTGACCACCACCGCGACGAACACCGCTACGTTTGGAACCGGCACGAGCATTTCCCGTACCTTTTTGACGATACATCTTCTTCGTCGAGCCAGCAACTTCCGAACGAGTTTTCGTTTTCGCGGTGCCTTGACGCAGGTTCGACTGATACATCACTACCGCATCGTGAAGCAACTGTTTACTGATACGCTGTGCCAATTCGTTGACATCGAATTCGTACGTATCGACTTGCTTTCCTGTGCGATCATAAATCGGCAGACTGACCATGATTGTTTTTTCTCTTTAAGGAATGTTTCTAACCAAATATCGGGGACTTCCCAGATATTTTGCGAACCTCATCCACCCCATACCCTCTTCGGGACAGGATTTCGGTTATCTTCTTTTACAGACCGATCAAGCCTGGTAAAAATACGGTTCGCCCGAATTATCTTTCAGAATCGTGAAACCTGCCAGAAGACTTTGCCAGCTCGTTGCCGCCTGCCTGCCGCCAGGAATTTCAGACTCCTAGCTGTTCATGACCAACTCGCCTTTCAGCTTGTTGGGACGCGGCAATTTGTTTGTAGGTCGCACCACCACATACCCACCGTTGGGGCCAGGGACACCACCCTTAATCAGCATCAGATTGTTTTCCTTGTCCATCCGAACAATCGCCAGATTACGCACAGTAACGCGAACATTACCATACTGTCCCGGCATCCGTTTCCCTTTCAGAACACGGCTCGGATAGGCACTACAACCCGTGCCACCCATGTGACGGTGACACTTTTTCACACCGTGGCTGGCACGTTGACCGGCAAAATTGTGCCGCGTCATCGTTCCCGCGTAACCTCGCCCCTTGCTTTTGGAAATCACATCCACGGCCGTCACTTCGTCGAACACCGAAAGGTCCAACTTCTGACCCACCGCAAACGCTCCACCTTCCAGGCGAAATTCACGAATCATCTTTTTCGGTTCACAGTCCGCTTTGGGGGAAACTTCGACTCCCGCCGCACTCTTTGCCTTTTGACGTTTACTGTCGATAGGAGCGACATGACCACGTTCCGAACGACTGGCTCGTGTGCGGGACTTGTCTCCATAACCGATTTGAATGGCCGAATAACCGTCATTCTCCTCCGTCTTCACTTGGAGTACATCACAGGGACCAAGTTCCAAAACCGTCACAGGAATCGCTTTTCCCGAAACTTCATAGACTTGCGTCATTCCAACTTTGCGTCCGAGTAATCCAACACTCATCGTTCTCACCTTTATCATGCCGCCTTCCGGGAGCACTCCGCCTTTTCAAGACACGTTGCTTACCCGAAAAACACCAACTTATTCTGCCTTTTACTGAACTCCGCTTACCACAATGGCGTGGCTTAGCTTCACGACCGCTAACCGATTATTCTTCTCATGCCGCACTCTGTGCCGCGACAATCTTCTCTGCCCACCTCTCCACAGGAGGATACCTCAAACAACGAACGATCAACGACCCGTCGCCTTGATTTTGATTTCCACTCCTGCGGGCAAGCTCAGTTTGTTCAACGCGTCCACCGTTTTCTGCGTGACATCTGCAATATCAATCAGACGTTTGTGGGTGCGAATTTCAAACTGCTGACGCGACTTCTTGTCGACGTGCGGACTAGAAAGGACTGTATATCGTTCAATCCTCGTGGGAAGTGGAATCGGACCTCGGACGATCGAGCCGGTACGTTTGGCAGTATCCACAATCTCCGCCGCACTCTGATCAATAATGGCATGATCGTACGCTTCCATTCGGATTCTGATGATGTTGCTACTCTGTCCAGCCACAAGAGCCTCCTGTTCACTATCCACGTTTCCAAAGATGCTACCAACCTGGGCTTTTGCCCAAATGAGATGGGTATTTTACCCTTTTTCCCTCCTTTGTCAACGGGGGGAGTTCAAAAATTTTTACTAAATTTTTTCTCCCTATTCACAAAGGAGTTCAAAATATACCACACTTTCCATTCTCTTCAAGGGGGAACTACCTCTCTTTTTTCTTTTTTTTCATTTTTTTGTAAAAATTCTTCCCCACCATCAGCGGCTGAACGCGGTTTCGCACACCTCATACAGAAAAATTCCACACGAAACGCCCAAATTCAGCGAATCGACTCCTTCCGCCATCGGAATCGTGATTTTCTCGTCGCACTTTTCCACCATTTCCGCGTTCAGGCCATCGTACTCATTCCCCAACAACAGCGCCACACGCGGCTGCCAAACCACCTCCCGAAGCGGCACCGCCGACGTGTCCAAAATGGTGGCATAACAGGCGTAACCTTGCTGCTGCAAACGGGTTAAGTCTTCCGCCAGATTCCGCGAACGGTGCCATGGCAACTGAAAAACGCCCCCCATCGAAACGCGCAGACAACGCCGTCCCAGAGGGTCGCATGCCTGTTCCCCCAGCAATATCCCGTCCGCTCCCAACGCTGCCGCACAGCGAAAAACGTTCCCCAGATTGTCCGGCTTCGTGATGTCCGGCAAAACGATCAGAACTCGCCGTTTTCCGCGACGGCTGGCCAGCAAATCCTCCCAACTCCAGACTTCCTCACGACGTCCCACCGCCAGAACGCCCTGATGGAACGCGAAACCGGTCAGTTGCGAAACCTCCTCATAGGGAATCGTGTAAACCGGCACCTCCGACGAAAGATAACGCTCCACCATCGGCAAAACCCGCTTCATCGCCCGATCCACCACCAGCAAAGATTCCACGCCAAAGCGACTTTTCAAGAGACGTTCGACGACCAAATCCCCTTCCGCAATGAACAGACTCTCTCCCCGCAGCGTCCGATCCCTCAAATTACGATACGCATCCAACCGTGAATCAGAAAACGAAACGTCCTCAACTCTCGCCATTAACCATTAACCATTAACCATTATCAATTATCAATCGTTTTGCCAGTCGAATGGCGGAAATCAGGCTTCTTTCATCGGCCGCGCCGGTACGGGCAATGTCCATGGCGGTTCCGTGATCGACGGAGGTGCGAAGGATCGGAAGTCCCAGTGTAATGTTTACGGCAGAATCAAATGCCAGCATTTTCAGAGGAATCAGTCCCTGGTCATGCGTCATGCAGATATAGGCATCCGTCTGCGCACGTTTCGCAGGCAAAAAAGCAGTATCGGGGGGGAGTGGCTCCGTAATTTCCAGCGAGGAGCCAAAATACGCCCGACTTCGCCGGATAGCGGGTTGTAAAAGTCGTTCCTCTTCCTCATGCCCGAAAAGTCCATGCTCCCCCGCGTGAGGATTCAGCCCACAAACGGTCAGACGGATAGATTCCCGACCGCGAATTTGCCGCATCGCTTCCGTCGTCAGGCGAATCGTCTGGAAAACCCGCTCCGGCGTAATTTCCCGTGGCACTTCCGCGTAACCGACGTGGGCAGTCACCAGTGCCGACGTGATTTCTTCCGAAGTCAACATCATCACATGTTCCTGAACCCCCGTTTCATGCACCAGAATTTCCGTATGTCCGGGAAACGGAACACCCGCCAAATGGAGAGCCTCCTTGTGAATCGGTGCCGTCACCATCGCCGCCACAGCACGTTCCTCGCAGAGGCGGATGGCGGTGAGAATGTATTGATACGCGGCCGCTCCGCACCCCTTTTGCACCTTGCCAGGCACAAATTCCGCAGGGGTAATTTGCTCTAAATCGAGAATACAACGTCTGCCAATTTCCCGCGGACGGAACGTTTCCCGCGTGAAAACATCGACCGAATCGCCCGGCAGCAAAAATTCCCGCAAAACAGAAGCGTCCCCCACCAGAATCGGAATACAGGAGTGCAAAACCTCCTCATTCGACAATATCCTGGCACCAATTTCCGGCCCAATCCCTGCCGGATCGCCCATCGTAATCGCTATCCTCGGCAACATCTTAAATTTAATGATAATGATTAATGATTAATGGGAGAGGTTGTCCCGTTCGTGAGGGGCCAGATAAAGGGCATCGTGCGGATTTTTCCACTCGACCAGTTCTTCCGGCTGGAAAAAAATGGCAATTTCCCGTTGCGCGGAGGCTTCCGAATCGGAGGCGTGAACGAGATTCCTCTGCCCGCTGACGGCAAAATCGCCACGAATGGTGCCCGGTTCCGCATGAATGCCGTTCGTGGCACCAACCATTTTACGCACCGTCGCCACCACTTCCCGACCCTCCAGCACCAGAGCAATGACCGGATTACTCGTAATATATGCTTGCAACTGGGGAAAAAAGCTCTTTTCGAGATGTTCCGCGTAATGCTGCCGAGCCAACGTTTCCGTGACCGACAGCATTTTCATCGCAACGATCCGAAACCCTTTTTGTTCCAGCCGACTCAAAACCGTTCCTGCCAAACGACGCTCGACACAATCCGGCTTCAGCAAAATCAACGTCCGTTGCATAAACGTCCCCACCTTCTTTTCTCATTAATCATTATTCTTTGACTCTTTCGATGTAGTCGCCGGTTCGTGTGTCGATACGGATTTTTTCGCCAGCTTCGACGAAATTGGGGACGGTGATTTCCGCACCAGTTTCGACTTTGCACGGCTTCGTCACGTTCGTGGCGGTATTTCCACGGACGGCAGGGTCGGCCTGAACCACTTCCAGCACAACGTGATTGGGGGGGGTAATGCCGATGGGATTGTTGTTGTAGAGCATGATGTCGCAGACCATTCCCTCTTTGAGGTATTTCCAGGCATCATCCACCGTGACGGAAGGAATTTCATACTGTTCGTAGGATTCGTTGCACATGAAGTAGAAAATGTCGCCCTGACGATAGAGATATTGAGCTTGAATTTCGGAGATGTCCGCCGATTCAATCGAGTCGCCGCTCTTCCAGGTACGATCCAAAACGGTATTTTTCAACAGATTGCGCAATTTGCACTTGTACAGAGCCTGACCTTTGCCCGGCTTGACAAACTGACACTCAATCATGATGAATGGATCGCCTTCAATCTGGACTTTTAATCCTTTGCGAAATTCGCTAGTGTTGTAACTTCCCACGTTGGAACCCTTCCTGTTTTGACAAAATGTGCTATAATCGCCTTTTTATTGCGATAACCCTAAAATAAAATCCCCCTTCTGCCATGAAAATGGATCACACGACCCTGAAAATTCCGGCCTTTTTGAGAAAAGCCTTTCCCGATTCCTGCCAGGAAGCAGAAGAGGTTCTCCAGGCCACCGGATACGAACTCCTCATTCCCGACCACTTCCTGCGACAAATCAAGGCCTGCGGCGAAAAGGGACTTTTCCGGCAAGTGTGGCCCCATTCCGGGGAACTGGCAGAAAGCCCCTATTTTACTACAGATCCGCTTCAAGAGCAAGCCCCCGCCACCCGAAAAAATGGAACGGTACACCTTTTACAGAAATATTCCGGTCGAGCCTTGTTGCTGACCACGTCCCAATGCTTCGGAAATTGTCGGTTTTGTTTCCGAAGGCATCTGCGAAAGGAGGAACTTTTTCACCCGGACGAAAACGCCTTTTCCCAGGAAATTCAGCAAATGGCCACCGATTCTTCCCTCCACGAAATCATTCTCAGTGGCGGCGACCCAATGACACTTACCGACACGGTTCTCGAATCGTTGTTGCGGCGGCTGGCCGAGATTCCCCACCTCCGACGGATTCGGTTTCATACCCGCGTCGTCTCTTTTTGTCCAGAAAGAGTGTCGGAAAAACTGCTGAAAATCCTCCAGAAATCCCCGCAAACACTCTCGTTCGTCCTGCATATCAACCACCCCGCAGAATTGAGCCAGGAATCCCGACAGGCCATTGCGAAACTCCACCAGAATGGCATTTTGCTCCTCCAACAAGCCGTTTTACTTCGGGGAATCAACGATTCGGTGGACGTACTCGCGACACTGTACGAAAAACTGGCCGACGAGAATGTCGTTCCGTACTACCTCCACCAACTCGACCGCGTGGCCGGAGCGACACATTTTGAAGTCCCCGTCGAGGAAGGGGGAAAATTGCTCACCGAATTGCGAAAACGCTTGCCCGGCTATGCCGTTCCCCGATATGTCCGGGAAATTCCAGGGGAAATGTCCAAACTCCCAGTACCCTCCCCACCGTACAATCCTGGGGAAAAATGAGGAAATGGGGAAATGTTTACAGAGAAAAAAGTGTAGCAAGGCAATTTTTTGTTTCTGTAACCTGTTGATTAAAAAGGATTTAAAAAATAATGATTTTTTTGTGGCGTCCCCCCCTTGTAATAAGTTTGAAGTTGTGTATATTAGTGACCATGATTGAGAGCGGTAATAAAGAGCTTTCAGTCGGGTTCGAGCGAGAGTTCGGCAGGGGTTGGCGTGAGTGTCGGCCTGAGGTCAGATGTGAAAGT
>JAUNBF010000080.1 GCA_030527185.1 Planctomycetia bacterium
TGCCGGAGCCGCGTTTTCCGCCGGAGCGGGAGCAGGCGTTTCCACTGCCGGAGCCGCGTTTTCCAGGGAGGTCGCGTCTAACGGAGCCACAGGGGTTGCGGCAGCGACGGCATTACTCTTCACCTCAAACGTCATTTTGTTGGTTTTCAACTCACCCGCAAAACGTTCCTTGAGTTTGGCCTGAATCTCTTCGAGATAGACGCTTGCCTCTTTGTCTTTCGGGCTGGTGGTCGTGATGTTGTAACGTCGGAAGAGCATGTTGTTCGCTTCGTCCGTCATCAGCGTCACGTCCGTCACGGTCAAATCCTGAAAATCATCCGCCAGCCGGTCGTAAATTCCCGCTTCGGTCTGAGCGTCGTTGAACAGCACCTGAACGGTATTTCCACCACTGAAGTCAATATCGAACAGGCTGGACGCATCGCCAACCCCTTTCACACGTGCGAAAACCGCCACGACGCACAGCAACATCAAAATGCCTGATACCGTCAATGTCTGGCGAGCGTAACTCATGAACGGGAAGTGCGTGGGAGGAAGAATCCGGTGCATCCGAATTTCCTTCAGCCAGCCGCGCTGAATCGCCACGTCGAAAATCGTCCGCCCGACGTAAATCGCACTGAACATACTGATGACAATACCGATCCAGAGGATAATCGCAAAACCACGAATCTGCTCCGTACCAATCCAGAACAGAATCGACGCCACGATCAACGTCGTCAGGTTGGAGTCCACAATCGCGCTCAACGCCTTGGAAAAACCGTTCCGAACACAAACGCCAATCGCGTTCCCTTCCAGGTATTCTTCCCGAAGTCGTTCGTAAATCAGAATATTCGCGTCAACTGCCATACCGACGGTCAACACCAAACCTGCCAGACCGGGGAGCGTGAACGCCGCGTTGATACTCACCATGATGGCAAATGTCAACATCATCAGCAAAAGGAGCGAAACGACCGCCACCACACCGGAAAATCGGTAGTAGTAAAGCATGATGACCATGATCAGCAAAATCGAGACCAGAATGGCGTATTTGGCTCGTTCAATCGTATCCATACCGAGGGTTGGCCCGGTCGTCATTTCGCTGGAAGGCACTTTGCCCAACACGGCCGGCAAACGCCCTGCCTTGAGGATACCTGCCAACTCTTCCGTTTTCTCCTGCGTGAAACCGCCCGAAATCTGGCCGCGATCGGAAATCACCGCCTGCAAACTGGGAGCGCTCTGGAGATAACCGTCCAGGATGATTCCCAACTGCCGCGTGAAAGGATTGTTCGGATTCTGCGGATTCGGAACCGGTTGGTTGGCCGATGTCAGACCCCGGAACAGGCTCGCTCCCACCGCGTTGAAACGGAATTCCACAATCGGATTGAAACCGTCAAACGACGCCGTGGCCGACTCCAGATACCCGCCCTGAACGTTGAAATCGTCGTTCACGACCAGGACTTCCAGAATATCTTTCCCTTCCTCTTTTCCCTCTCGCCAGATAAATCCGCCACCCGCAAAATTCGTGTCGCTTTCCGCCGCGACCGGAATCCACCAGCCCAACGTCTCTTTACCGTCCGCCGAACGAACCGCTCTTCCCGGCGTCTGCTGGGCAATCTCGATGATGTCCGCGTGGTCGCGCTGGTTGGCCGTGATTCGGAATTCGAGCGTACCGACACTGGCAATTTTCCGCTTGAGCATGGCGACTTCGTCTTCATCCACTTCCGGGATGATGATTTCCACCTGGTCACTTCCCAAAGCACGAATCGTCACGTCTTTCACCGAGTCCGGGTCCACACGGCGACGCAGCGCTACAGTCAATTCCTCCATGTTGATTTTCGACTGGGAGGCTTCCGGCGAATCCATCTCCTGCGTGATTCCTTCGGTGCCAATTCCCTTGACCTGGTACACCAGAATCGTTCCACCGCGCAGGTCGATGCCGAGTTTGACATCCTTCCAGCCGCCCATCCAACTCTGGAAAATCACCGTCAGACCAAACATGAACGCGAACAGCGTCCAGGTAAAACGCCAGAAATAATTCGGCATGCGCCATATTCGACACAAATATTTCGCTCCAACCAACGGAACCACAAATACAGCCACCAGGGCCATAATTAAATTAAACCATCCCATGAGAGAATCCTTCTTAAAAACCTTCGACTTCCACGTCTCTCATCACAGAGACTTTCGTTATTTTCGGGAAAAAAGAGGTTTTCCCCTTCTTTCCTGTTTCCTTTATTTTCTTTTCCACTATTTTTTCAACTCTGTCCGTCCTCTTTTTCCGAGAGAACTTCCGCAACGCAGCTAGTCCAGACCCGAATTTTCACATTATTGGCCTCATCCACCCGCAACGTCAAAACGTTTTGTTCCCGATCAATGTCGGTCACGACGCCATGAATGCCACCAATCGTCACCACTTTGTCCAATTTCCTGATAGAATCCCACATCGCCTGACGACGTTTCTGTTCTCGCTGTTGCGGACGAATCATGAGAAACCACATGATTCCAAACAGAATGAAAATCCACAACATCATTTGGAAAAAACTACTCGAACCGGGTGCCGAGGCGGCTTCGCCATCTGCCGCCGTCTGTGCCAGAATAATCAGGTTGGATAAATTCATGGGTTACCTCTGCTTCAAACGATAAGAAATTCACATCATAAAACGAATTTCTCAAATTGACAAGGGGAGTTTCGTAAAATCTTTTCCTTTTTTTAAAATTTTTTTCCATTTCCAGCTTTTCTGACGAAAATGAAAGACTTCCTCTCGTGAATAAACTTTGCAGACAACCTATCTTACCATGAAGAAATTTTTCTTTTCCACCGGGAAGTGATCCACCCCCTTGCGGATATCGTGAATTCGGAGTTGTGGACGCGGCGTAAGCGTGTCCCGGTCACAACGTTTTTTTCCGGGAACACACTCAGGCCACCATTGGACAGGATTCTTTTTCCAATTCTACCGAATTTCGACTTCGATAATACCAGCATCCCGTGGAGGAATGGGAGACCTCAGATTCGTAATCTCCACGGCGGCAGCCGGACGAACAGTGAAGTTGAAAATTTGTGGTTCGGAACTTTTTTTCAAGTCTATTTTTTCCCGGATCAGTTCCTTTCCATCCGAATCGAGAAACCGCAGGGTGGCGGCCGACCATGCGTTGGAAACATCCGTGGGAACTTTCAGGGTAAGAACCACTTGCCGAATGTGAACGGTTTGTCCGAATTCTATTTTCAACCACGCGTCCTTTTGTCGCAGAGGTTGCCACCAGGTATCTTCTTTTCCGTCTATCGCCATGGCTGGAGAAAATTCAGGACGATACCGGAAATGACTGTTGGAAGTGGCGTAAGGCCAGGAATGGGGCTGGCACACCGTTGCCTGGGGATTCCGTGCGTAGTTTTCCGGCGTGCTGAGAATCGGCCTCTCTTTTTTCAGACTTGCCCATGATTTTACGAACTGCGATTTCACTTCACGTCCGCCCAACGTGGGTTTGGGGAAAGAGTCGACGGAATGTTCCTTGCCGTGCTGCTGATTTTCCAGGAATTTCCGCATGTGAATTCTCTCGATTTCCGCATGATGGAAACGTTTTTGTTCGTGGTAATGGTACACTTCCGTCAAATTTCGGGAATGTTCCGACCAATAACCGTCCATCTGGCAATGTTCAAAACGATTGGCCTCAAAATAGGAACCACAGAAAGGAACGAGAAGGTCGATCCAACACGCGATCATCCGTTTTTCGTAGTCGGTGAGGGAAACGTCGTAATGCGTCGGTTCGAGATAGGCCATGAGCTTACTGCGAGCAGCCCCCGCAAAATACGGGGGGAGCATGGTGGGGCGAATTTCCGCGTTGATCCAGTGAACCAACGGATTTCGATCATTTCCCATGGCGGTCAGATGGAGGTAGGAAGTGGCAAAACGTCGCATGAATTGCTGGTCATTCCGCTTCATCGGCGCGTGCCTCCAATCAATGTCCGACTCCGTGGCGGTCAAGTCCATCATGGGTTTGCCATCCTCTTTTTCGTTTTTGGCTCCAGAATAATGGCAATCGACACAATGCCGATCGAGAATGGGTTGCACGTCGCGCAAAAAACTGAAACCCTGTGGATAATCGTAACCTTTGGGAGCGTTGCGACCGAGAAAATCAGCCGTTTTTCGTTGTTCCGGGGAGGCAAGCGTTCTCCACTCGGAAACCGGCTGGTCTTCGTGTCGGTAGAAGGGGCGGATTTTTTGTGGAGGTTTCTGGGGAAGGTTCTTTTCCGTGGAAAACGTAACATTCTTTTCCTCATGACAGCCGATACAGGAAAAGAATTCTCCGGGTTGGAGAGTTGCCCAGGAACGCATCGTCTGAACGACGTACCCTTTTTCATCGAGCATCTGGAAATAGACTGGCGTGCGTGCGGGCACTTCAAAAAAGGCACTTCCATCCTCATCGACATCGACGGTTCCCAGAACATGCTTCACATCCCACGAGCCATTGTTGATGGAGACGGGGGTGGTCATGTGGGACGTTCCCCCCTCCCCTTGGGTGTAGGCATACGTGACTCCAACAGGACGATACTCCAGTGCCACGACGCGAATCTGGCGAATCGTGCCGCGCGGAACATTCTGGAGTCCTGGTCCGAAGTAAATATCCTGTACGTAAAAGGTGCCGGTCTCCTGGGAGTAATCCACCGTAGACGCTTTGGGAAAAGGTCGGGGTCTGGGAAGTACCGGGATGGATTGGTTGCAGGAAATTTCCGGGTCAAACGCCAGCAATTCACGTTCTCCCTCCCGATTCATCCAGTAAATCCCGAAAGGAATGGAAGCACGTCCCTGGTCGATTCGTCCTTCCGGCAGGTAGCCCACCAGAAAATGATTCTCGTCCAAGGCGAAGGGATACTGGAACGATTCCCCGGAAAGTTCGTGAAATTCCGAGACGACAGGACGGTCTGCCTGAGGTTTCGGATGTACGGAAACAGCCGCGCGGACAGGGGCGAGATAATGGATTCCCTCCCCTTCCTGTGTTCCCTGACGACGGTCGATTTCGATCAGTTTTCCTCGTTGTTCGACGTGATGGCCGGTGGAAATGGCAATGACTTTCTGCGTGCCGGGGATACCTCGAGCATGAATGATGGCGGTGGGAAACCAGGAGTTGTTTCCGTAGTATTCCGTCTGGTTGGTCCCGTCGGGATTCATCACGAACAACGATTGAATCCAGAGGGGATTGCGGTCATTGTACTCCCACCGCGTGTAGATGATTCGCCCGTCGTCCAAAACCTGGGGATAAAACGTGGTCAACTGATCGAAGCCGATGCGGCGAAGGTAACGCCCCTGCGAGTCGCAAAGATAGAGGTTGGAGGCTTCCAGAAACCAGCAGTCATTGTATTGCCCGCAGCGAGTGGAGGTAAAAACAAGATCGTCGTTGGGCAGAAATGCTGGCTCAATATCGCAAAATCCCACACCGAACGTAATTTGGCGGATTTCGCGGGTATCCATCTCCATGACGTAAAGATGATAATCGTCCGTTTCACGGTTCGCTCGCATGGAAAAAGCAAGTTGCCTGGCATCAAACGACAATGCCGGGTCACGAATCGTTCCAGTGGTTGTGGTCAGGAGGTCTTCCCGCGTCACCCTTCCATCCTTGTGGAGTGTCAGGAGGCAGAGTTGGGAGCCGGGACGGTAATCGCGAGCCGTTTCATGACGTACCCCATCCGAGACCTCTTCCGTTCCTTCAATAATCTGTGGTCCGCCCAGAATGGGATGTTTCGTAAAGACGATTTTCAACTCTTTCTCCAGGTAGAGTCGCAAACGCCAATCGCGGCGAATCTGGCAAAGCTGGAAATAAAGGGAACGCCATCGAGTATCGTTTGCCGGAAGATGGTTCCGTGTCAAAAAATCGAGTTCTTCCCGAAATTCCTGAACATCAACACCCCTTTTGGCAAGAGAATCGAGAATTTTTTGAAGCACCTCCTTTTCTGCCTGATGTCCTTCGGAAGAGGTGAAGCAGGCGGAGGAAACGCCAAAGTCCTGAAACTGCCAGTCTCTCTGAAGACGCTCCAGGGGAAAGGCATTTCCCGGTTTTCGCGGTTCCACGGAAGACTCTCCATTTACCGGAGGCGTCTGTATCTGAGCCAAAACGACCATCGTCAAAGCGCCTGAAAGGAATAAAAGTTTTTTCATCGGATTACCTGAAAAATGGGTTGGAAAGGATTTACTCGGCCATCGTCGCCAGGTCATGCCCAGAGGCTGTCGCCATGGCTCGCCAAACTTCTTTGTTGATTCCGTTGGAAAGGAATCGCCCGGAACCATCACAGTGGAAAACATCGACCACACCGTTGTGAAAACTTCGTGGTGTGAGGTATTGCCCCAAATCATCGGTAAAAATCGGTTTGGGAATCCGCATCGCCTCCCAGTCCGCAATGTCGGGACAGGCGGTAATCGCGTCGGCAACCTGCGCGTTGGGAAGATTCCAGGCCGTAAAGCCGCAACCCACCGTCACGCTCGGTTCCGAAATGCTTCCCGCCCAGGTATTTCCGCACGGAGGAATTACCTTCACTTCACTCAGGATCATCGTATTGCTCAAACCGTCACGAATCCGGGAAAGTGGCGTTTTGACTCGTGGTTGAAAAGGAGCACCACCGAATTTTACCGTTTCCCCCGATTCCCTTTTGTCTTTCTGGCTGTAATCCGTATTTCCCCAGTTCACGAGATAATTGGAACGAACCCGGGCGTAATTTTTGGAATTCCACTCATTCTCCACAAGACCCATATCCGACGGACAGGCAAAAATGTTCATTTTATGGCGACGGGCATTGTCATTGGAGCTGTGCGACATGGAAATTTCCAGATTGATCTGTGTATACCAGGCCATTTGCTCAATATAGGGGCCTATTTGGGAGTACCAGCTATGATCGGCTCGCCAACGATCGGTACGGGCACTCATATCGTCTCCTTCCCAGGTGTAAGCACCAATCGGAAATCCGTTGTTGGCCGATTCGTAATTCAGCATACCGAGTGTCAATTGCCGCAAGTTATTGGCACAACTCATCCTGCGGGCAGCCTCCCGTGCCTGCTGAACGGCGGGAAGCAACAGTCCGACCAACATCCCGATAATCGCAATCACAACCAGCAATTCCACCAACGTGAATCCCCATCGAGAGGGGACGACTGGAAACCTCTTTTTTGGATGATACATAAATCCTCCCTATTTTTTCAGATCGAGAACCATTTTCCGTTCATTTCCCATCACCTCCATGGCAAAACCATTTCGTTTGGAGGGCGGAACGATGTTGACAACTTCCTCATATTCCGGCGCGTACTTTTCCCGGATGATTTTCCCGGTTTTTTGTTCGATGATCAGCGTAACCCAGACTTTCCCCTTCGGAATCCCCGAAAGGAAGAACTGGCTGTCGACAATCTCTGCCTGAACAGGAGCCACCCCCGGTATTTCCCGCATGGGACGTACCTGAATCACCGCCACACGCAGGTTTTCGGGAAGTGGTTTTCCCTCTATCGTAACCGTGCCTTCCCACGAAACCTGATGGGAATCACCTCCGCATCCTGCCAAAACAAGAGAGAAAAGGCAACTCCATCCCCAAACGTTTTTCATCGGCGTCTCCTCCACAAAAAGAGGCAACCGATTCCCAAACCCAGCAATCCCCATGTGGAAGGCTCCGGGACGGCATGAGCGTCGGTCACACCTGCCAGGATTTGAATCTGATCGAGCGAAAGTGCCTCGTTCCAGATTCCCACATAGTCCAGCAACCCACCATCGTTGTGAGCATGGGTATTGGGGTCGCTGGGAACCGCAAAAAACATGAAGTTCCTGGATTGCTCGGCATACGATTCCAACTGATTAAAATCCACCTCATAAAAAGCATCCCCCAGCAACTCTCCCGTAGCGGAATCCAGAACGTAAAGCGTGATCGAAGGTTGGCTCTCCGCGCTGAAAATTGCCGCAACATCGTACCATCTTCCACCTTCCATCTGGTAGTCCGAAATACTGAACGTCTGAAACGTGTTTTCCCCCTCAGGAGTCAGAAAAAGACTGAAATTTCCACGGTCGGCTCCGATGCCATACGTCACCTGCGGAAGCCCGGAAATAGAACCCGCACGTACAAAGTCGTTGATGGTGGTTTCACTGTAAGAATTCAAATAAACACGTGCCGCAACGGTAAAATCATTCTCTGTCGGGTCGGATGAAGTCCCCAAATCCAGAATCGGATCGGCGGTGTTGGAAGCGACTCGATATTCGCAATGTCCGCTTGTCGCATTTTCGCCAAAAACGATTCCATTGGCATTGTTTCCCTGAATCTTTTCATAACCCGTTCGGGATTCTGTGCCTGTCTGGAACTTCATGTTGATTCCTTGCAAAAAATGCGTATTTCCCCGCAAATCTGCCAAAGTCGTAACCTTTCCAAACGTTGCGCGTGTTCCGTCCCAATAACCCATCGCGTTTCCAATAAGATTACTTACCTGGGCTGTTGCTTTTACCGAATCCGTTCCAGCAGCATAGCGTGCGGCGACTTGGGTATCGGTCATGGCTCCGACATAGACGTTGAACTCATTGAAAGAACCATCCCAATAGTCGTCGTTCTTCCAGTGAGCTTTTCCAAGATAATGGGTCGGCGTATTCGTCCCATTGTTCAGGCTGTTAAAGAAATGGAGCGTTTCCGTACCACAGGCGACAGAACCTTTGTTGACACCATCAATATACAACGTGATGTTCTGGTCATTGGCAACGTACGTTATCAGATGTTCCTCTCCTGTATCGTAACCACTTACATCACAAGGGTGTTGCGCAACACCACTCCCCGATACAGTACCAATATTCGCGCGAATCACCGGATTGTCCGAACTATTCGGAGAGATGGCTACAAAAAGGAATCCTGGAGTGCCACTGCCTGTCGAATTATAGCCAAATTCAAAAATTCGCGAAAATTGCCGTAACACGTCTGTAGTTGCCCACGTTTCCACTGTAATGGCAGGGGCGTTCGTGGCAAGAAGTGTCTCAGGAAGCGTGACATAAGCTCCATCGACATTGCTGGAACCGTTCAGTGCAAGGGTACCCTCCTCGGCATGGATGGTGTACGTGCCAGAACCTGCCGTGTGAATGGCTGCGTCGAAAGTTCCTGTCACATGGTTGTATAGGTTCGTACCCTCATAGGTGTCAAACGTATAAGAATGGGTCAGAACCTGTCCCTGAACGGAGTTGAGGAAGGAACAACACAGATAAATCCGCATTGTAAAGAACAAAAAATAAACAACCGGAAAGTTGACTAGATTAGCCCCCCCCCCCAGCTTAACGCACTGGAAATGTTCCCAAAAATGTTTTTCATTGCAATGCTCCTTTTGTTAGGGACAAATTTTACCGAAGATGCCTCACCAGGAAACCCTCCAGGATTTCGGAACGACATCTAAAAATTCTGAGGGAAAATTCCCCCACAAAACTCTATTTTACACCAAAATTTCCAAATGTCAACACTTCCCATTTTGCAAACACGACATTATATACCATAAATTTGCGACATTGCGGACTATTGGAGGAATATTCCTGAAAAAATAAAGAAAGTAAACCTCTGTCATCGGTAAAAATGCAAAACAAAACATTGATTGGCTCACATCTCTGGAAAAAAGCGAACTTTCCTTCCTGGAACGGCGGATGAAACCACTCGGAAAGGATTTGTTCCATGAAAAAATGCCATTCATGACGCTTGTTTTTACCTACACGAATGGAAATCCAGCCAATATATCGGGACGGTTCCCAAAAAAGTCAGACCATTCCATCTTCACAAAACCCCGTGGCAGGATTTGTTGGGACAGTACGGGAAATGGAAATCAATTGGCAACCGTTACGTAAAGTGTTCGTGCGAAAGGGTTTAGGATAAAATTCTCAACGCATTTAACAAGGAAACACAACATCATCGAACGGATCTTCGCAAAAATCAAAGAGTTCCGTCGAATCGCCACCCGCTACGGAAAACTATCCTTCCATTACCTCGCCAGGATCAAAATTGCTTTCATTAAACTATGGTTAAAAAAACATAAAAATATTGGAAGCACCGTGCCTGGCCAAGCAAAACCTCCAACAATGCGGCTGGACGGGTGCAGAGGATGAGGGGGTTGCTCTGGCACTCAATATCGATACCTCTTCGCAGGTTCCGAGACGAGAACAAATCCAAGCGTTTCCAATCGCGTTTTGACCGCGTCCAACTGGTCGGCAGCCACATCCAGCCCCGACACGCTGATAATCGCCGGGGCACGATTCAGCACGCGGATTTCCGCCGTTTCTCCTGCGGGAATGATGGTATTTTCCAACGCCAGACAATCGACCGTGGAAACGTTTTCCGCAGTCAACCCCGTTCCCGTCGAGCGTACGAACGGTTGTCCGATGGCAATCTCCACGTCCGCCGCACTTGCCGTGATTGTCATAACCCCGCGACAATACAGGGGGTTACATTCCCACTTGAGCAAGTCGGTCAGGCACTTTTTTTCCGTATAGACTTTCGACATGGTTTATCCTTTCTTCGCAAATTTTTCTTCCATCAGTGCAACCAACGGACTTTTTCCACCCTTTTTTTCGGAGAACTGGAATCCGGTTTTTTCCTTTCCCAGCGTGACATCTCGCGAGTTACCTTTTTTCAATAGTTCACACATATTTTGAAAGTCCCGATTGGAGCCGGCTTCCAACGCAAATTGAATCCCGTTGTCGGAGCAATACATCTTCTGCATTTCCCGCGCCTGTGCGGGGGTGATGTACCCTTCGTGAAGGAGTTTCTCAATCTTTAACTCCCTATTTTCCTTGAGTAACGAAAAGTTCGCACCCTTTTTACGCGAGCATTTTTTCTTGCTCAATTTCTCCTCTTTCTCATCCTCTTCGTCGGAAAATTCCTTCTCCTCTTCATCCTCTTCGGTGGAAAAATCTTTCTCTTCTTCCTCCTCCTTTTCGTCATCTCCGTTGTCGAATTCTTTCTCTTCGTCTTGGAGCTTCTTTTCTTCCTCATCGGAAAACTTCTTCTTTGCCATTTTATTGACTCCTTCTTCTTGATTTTCCCCCGCTTTTGCCTTCAAATTTTGCACCAACGCAAGAATTTTTTTGAAAGCGTCCGTCGGAGAAGAAACATCCTCGTCCAGTCCTAACAACACCAATAACGTATCAAAGTCCAACCCCACTTTTTGCGGAAGTTCTTCCATTTCAATGGGTTCCGTCTTCAACGAAAACACCACATCCTGAAATTTTTCCATCCCCGCCACCACCGGATAATCCGTAAACGCGACGTGTTCCAAAGCATTTTCATGCCGTTGCCCATCGCCATCGTAGGTCTCCGTCGGAATACCCACCGAAACATCGGTATGCTGCAAAACATCTTTGGCCTGCTGGTCGATAAATTCAATCACGCCCCACAAAGATTTTTTGCCATTTTCACCCGGACGCAACTCCACGTACACCACTTTTCCCCGCTTTTTTTCGGGGTCAATCGTATGCCCAAGCGGACAAGGCACCTCAATCCCCTTCTTCTGCCGCAGCCGGAAAACGTCCACGATATGCGACAAAAAAGCCTCATCAATCGTAGCTTCCTCGCCATCCGACACGAAAGTTCCTTCTCGCAAAAGTTCCTTCCACATCATCAAACTTCGGTCTCCCTCCACGGAATCCGGTAGCTTCCGGGATGCCGACGGAATCGCAAAATAGACCACATTCGCAGTACTTTTTTTATGGGAATCTGCCATACCTAAACCTTGTTTGCGTCCACACAGATAGAAACGTTTTTTACAAAACGACGCACTTGTCAAGACCAATCTTCGACAGGCTAAAAGGCAAAGAACCCGTCAAAAACCGAGAAAATTTAGAGGACTTTTCCCGTTGTCACGTCCGACAATTCCCACTATACCACACTCTCCCATTTTTGTCAAGTTCTTTTTTAGAAATTTTTCCTAAATGGAACAAGTTCAACGGGTTAGGAGATAATTATTAGGCGTGTTATATTTTCTAACGGCAGGTCAATTTCGTGACATCACGAAAATGATACTCACGCACAGGGGGCTATAGTCACACTGCCATATTATAAAAACATCTTTATTTTTCAACGACTTATGGAAACCAGAAACCCGTTCCATCACTCTGCGGCTATATAAAATCTCCAGAAAATTTCTCTCTTGACATCAAGAAAAATCCCTTGTATATTCAATCACAAGGAGACAATATCATGAAAAGAAACGAAAAATTGATTGAAAAAATTCTGGAAAAAATCATCCAGTCAAAAAAATCCTCCTGTGATATTGCGTTTGAGGATGTCTCTAAATTATTTTCCGTTGACATAAACACATTTTTTTTCCACGCAAGACTTTTGGAAAAAGATAAATTCACCCAGTGTATGTTCGACAGTAGGGGGGTTACTTTTGATGGCCTTACAACCGCAGGTTTCGATTATTACGAACGCTTAAAAACACCAATCCGCTCTTTCATAAAAAGCCTATTAAGCGACCATGCTGCGATAACCTCTCTCATTGTCTCATTTATTTCATTGGGGTGGAATATTGTCGAATGCTTCGTCCACATGTTGAAATAACCCGCTCCAACCTACAGGCACCCCCTCCGTGGGGTATCCAGCCGGCTAACCTTAGCCACCTGTAGGAATCCTAGAATAACGAAGAAATAATCGACCCCAAACCCAACAGAATCACCGCAATACTCAAGAGCGTTACCTTAAATTCCAACTTCTCAATCTTCTCTTCCATCTGCCATTCCTCCGGGGATAAAATCAATCACGGGCCACCCGAACCGATGGGGATTCCGTCCGCAGTATATTCCGACGATTCTTCTACGATTTTTCTCAACTCTTCTGCCTCTTTGTGGATTCTGTCCCACTCTTTCAGATTTTCGGGTTCCACAAAGTTGCGATAGGCATGGCGACCGCGTTTTTTCATCATGTAATCATCATACCGCTTGGCTTTCTCTAGTATTTCCCTAGGGGCATTAGGGATAATTTCTCCTCTCGCGTCATCTCTCCATTTACGGAGCAATTTCAGTTCAAATTCCTCTATTTGTTTATCCAATTCTTCAATAATCCCCATTTCCATCCTCCCTTTTATATATATTTTTTCCATAACTCTATAACTTCTACGCACAATTCGCGAGGTTTTGTTTTATTCATTTTCGCAAAAACATATTCTGCTGCCGATTCCGCCAACATCTCGCTAATACTTGTTCTACCATATCTTGAAAGTAATTCTTGAGGTTCGTCTGCGTCTAAAAGTCTTTCATGCAACCCGCCCATCTCCTTTACCCATTTCCGGTAAACGTCCAAACCTTTCTCACGGATGAGGTTTTCCAAACTGTGCCCCATTTCGTGAAGGACTGTCCCGAACTCATCAGGCGTGGAAAACCAACCCTCCTTCCACAATTTTTCCCGCCTGTCTTTTAATAATACGGGTAAATTCTCTGAAAAGTTTAGTCCATTGATACGGATGGTTCTTTCAAAATAATAATAATCTGCGTTATCTCCTTCTTTTACCGAAAAAGTTTCACTGCTGGTCATTTTTCGGATTCTGTTACATCCGGCCTCCGGGAAAACCTTGAGGAACTCGGATAATCGGCGGTTGGTCTCGTTGGCTTCGCGGATGGTGAAATTTTTGTAGTTGGCCTCGATTCCCATCGTCCAAGCGTAATCCTCTGCCCTTTCCAGCGTGGGACAACTTACAAAGTTTTCGGCGGCTTTTTTTCGGATGTGGACGGGCATGGAGGCCGGAGGACGAACGGTTCTTCCATAGACATCGGGGACATCCTTTTCGTTAACAATGAAAATCCCCATACTTCCATTTTGACAACGTGTTTCCCAACTCGGGGAAATTTGCCCCAAAACGCTTTTTAACGCATCGTCCAACGACGGGTATTTTTTTCCATCCTCACCTTTTATTTTATACAACTTCCCGATTTTTTCAACCACCCATTGTTTTTTGCCCGGTTGTCCGTGTAATACTGGCAAGATATTGAGTTTTTCCCCAACACGTTTTATCTGAATGCGTATTGGCGGATATGCCCCCGGAACAACGGTACAAAGTTGATTGATGAGCTTTTCCACATCTTTCCGCTCAAATGCGGAACTACACCGTAAAACCCACTCTGAATCCCGCGTTTCCTTAAAGTGGTATCGGATTTTTCCTACCATGGAAATGGCTTTGCCTTGAGAATCGACATAGGCGTTTTTTTCCAAGTCTTCGCATGTTTTGGCAATGGCTTTCTGAAGGTCGTTATAAGCAATGTTGCCGGTCACATAGACGGGACGCATTTTGCCGTCAATTTCTCTTTGGGCAAGCGTAATTTCGTTGACTTTTTTCCTGCCATCCAAAAAAACTACCTGCCCACAATCTGTTTTAACCGTAATATCCCTGCCAGTTTGCGGACAGAACTGTTGCTCCACGACTTTCTTCACGCTATCCTGAAAATCTGCCGGGTTAAAATCTTCCAGCGAGATAGGTTCCTGCTCTTGTGTTTGTGCTGGTCTCGGTGGTGTGGTTTCCGTTTTCGGCTTCGGAGCGGGGATTTTTTCAGGGGGCAGGACGGAAGGTTCAGGCGGCTCAGGAATCTCTGCCTTGGGCTGCATTTCAGGCTTTAATGGGGCAGGAGATGGACTTGCCAGCATTCCCGGATTTCCCGCAAACTCTGGAGACAAGCCAAGTTCCGAATCGGTGCGTGTTCGTGGGTCGCGGCCGGTTACGCCGAAACTGACAGACGCTTCATCGTCCCATTTTGTTATCGTGATGGTGGAACAACGGCAATTCCAGCCGTTGGGCGGGAAGAATTTGAGCCAAAACGGGTCATCTTTCGGCAGCCGGACTCCATTCAGTAGCCGGTGTTCAGCCCGTACGCGGTCGTCGCCGACAGTAACATACTCAAAGCCCCAAACATTTTTTTCAACAAGTGGATTCCTCGCAGCCGCCCACTCTCCCGCACTGTATGCCTGCATGGACTGCGTGCGGAGGATTGTTTCAACGCTATGCGGGGGAGTGAGTTCACCTAAACCCGCTTCACGCAATGCTTTAACGACTTCCTTTTTCCCGCCGCTGACGTGGATTTGTTTTTGGGTTAGCTCGGTGGAAATTTTGTGAATGGCACCGCAGACATCCTCCGAAAGCCCCTTGATGAAGCCGGTGTTTTGAGCTTCAAACGCGGTCATTGCGTCGGTGGGGTTCATGCCGGATACCTTTTTCAGATATTCCGCAACTCCTTTACTTTTGGCAGTTCCTTCATCTTTGATGGAAAATCGGATGGGGGATTGGAACTCAACGGCAGATTCCAAAACCTTTTTTTCCGTCGTCAATTGAGTCCGCCTTCCACCCTTGAGAAAAGCCAGTTCCGTTTGAGCGTTGAGAATATCTAAAAGTTCCGTTTGCAGGAGCTTTTCAACCTCTCCCAGATAGCCCGATTGCACCGCTTCTATCATCGCTTCACGTAGACGTAACATCAATCTTTTCAATGGGATACGCAAAGACATTCCCGCAGAATGATGGTCTCTTTCAACGGCTCGCAGGTACTCGGTTTTCGTAATGATTCGCGTCATCGTCGCAATGTAAACGGGTCAAATTGTGTGTTCTTTTTTTCCTCAACATCCTTCACCACGCCGGGAACCACAGTGACTTGAACGTCGCCTAAAATCAGCTCTCCCAGCCGGATTTTTTCAATCGTGTTTTGGACTTCCTGACGCACCAGAGAAAGCGTGTCGGGGGTGGAATCGCCATCAATTATCTTCCGTGCGTCGTGCAGTTTCAACCCTGCCAACCTTGTCGCAAGGTCTTTCACTACAAAGGTTTCCGGCAATGGCAATTCATACCGTTTCTGCCGAAAAATCGCGTCCAGTTCCGCACTTGCCACCTCACACACATACGCGACGCGGGCGTTTATCTTCTCAAGATTCTCGTCGCCATCCAAGTCCGCCCACCGCTTGATATTCTGCGTCCCAAAGACCAGTTCCAATGCCGTTTTATCCGTGTACATGCGTCAAATTGCCTCGTAAATAATCTGGATGGGGGAAATATACCCGTTGACGGGGAAAATATCATACCGAATCATATAGCGATAACCACGGGTGGGAAACGCGGGATGGACGGAAATGTCGGGGGAGTGGATGAAATTGCACGTCACAACCTCTTCGCCAAACGTCCTATCTTCTTCCGTTACAAGCACTTGCGACAAGTCCAATTCCACATGGTCATGCCCTTCCACAGGCTCAAACATATCCCCATCATGCCGTCCCAAGTTATAAACCGTGCAAGTAATACGGTTTACGTCATTTTCCGTAATCGCCACACCGTCCAAAGTCCGCACCAACGCCACGACCATACACGTCCCGCCAGCAAAACCCGTCACCCGCCAAGTTGTCGCATTGTTACTCATCTTAATGCACCCAAGTCCTTACCTCATGCCGACATACAGCAAAAACCGCCACCTTGTGCGAACAAGCCGCAACCACCACGCCCGCTTTCACAAACGGTGTCCTCAAATCCGATTCCTTCCGAACCGTCTCCCCTCCTCTCACCCATCGCCTCACCGCACTAAAAAAACTCTGCATAATCACGCCTCCGAAATGCTGATGATGTTGTTATTGGAATCCCTCGTCAACGCATACGTTTTCAACACGGCTCCTGAATCGTCGTAAGTCGTTAAAATGTTACCACTTACCGTCCAATTCCCCAACAGGGCGGTGATGAAAGTTAAGGCCGCGTTAACTTGTGATAAGTCGGGAGTGGATATATCGGCAGGTGTTGCGAAGCCGGTGGCGGTTGACCAGTTGGAATCGCCGTGGGTGCGTAAAGCCGTTATATCGGAAGGAGTTACGGCAGTTGCGGGGATTTTGTCCGTCTGCGTTTTGATGGCGTTGGCGGTGGTCTGGAGGGCGGAAAGGTTGGTGGATGTCGCAAGGCCGGACAAGTCGGAAGTTTTGGCTAAACTGGACAAGTCGGACGTTTTGGCAAGGCCGGATTGGATGTCGGAAACCGTTGGAATTGTTGAGGTTAGAGTGCGGTTGGTGTGGTTCCAGATGTCGGAAACGGTTGGCACATCGATCCCATCGGCGTTCACGGTTATCTGCACGTCCGACTTTGCCGCCGGTTCTGCTGGCAAGTTGTCCGTTTTAGCTTTGATGGCCGTTGTGACTGTTTCCAAATTGGAAATAGTCGGGATGTCGGATGTTTTCGCAAGACCATTTTGAATCTCTGCAACCGTGGGAATCTCCTGTGCCGTAAGCGTCGAAACTGTGCCACTTGTCGGCATTCGGGAATACATGTTGTTAATGTAACTCATCATAATATTTATGATGGGCTTAAGGTCGGTAACGTCAGTCGCCAGCCCATCGACGGTGGATTTTATGGTGGCAACGTCAGTCTTCATCGCATCCACGACGGACTTGATGTTGGCAATGGCGGTAGCGTCGTAGAGGCAGGTTCCGTCGGAAGTACCACCGCCAGAGGAAGTACCTTCGAGGGGAAGTTGGGCGGCGTTTTCCATCGAAAGGTGGGCGTATTCGTCAAGGGATAGGTTGTTGTAACCCATTGTTATTCCTCCGTTTGCGCACTTTGAGATGTTTTTTCTGCGGCTGTTTTTTGGGCAATGCTGAAGGCCTCCCACAACGCTTTTTCTTCGGTCGCTTCTGGTTCCGTGAAGTGCCACCAGCGGTCAGGATAATCAACGTGATCCAACTGCGAATGATTCGCCCCTTGCCCGCAAATCCAGCCGGTTTTGGGGATGTAAACGTGAAAATCATCTTGCATTTGGAGGTAGCCGATTCGCCAGTCACATGTTTGTGTGCACGGCCAATAAGGAGTTTCCAGCCACGCTGTAAGTCTTGAAATAGAAGAACTTCGGCAAATCCACGCATGATTGCGGTGAGCGTTTTTGCAAAGTAAAACGGTCTCATTTCCGTCGATTTCCTGCAAGGGATAAAACTGCCGCGCAAGCAGTTGCCCACCGAAATAGATCATATCCCAATTGTCCGGCACATCAGCCAACATCGCTGCCCGTTTGGTCGCAAAATCCGGGGCAAAAATGCAGTCGTCCTCGTAAATTTCGCAATCTTCGCCCGCCTCTTGAGCCTGTTTCAACGCAGTCAAAATCGCCTGCGTCAACGCCCAACGGTCATCTGCTCCGACCCACCATTTCGGCTTTTCAACTGGTAGATTTTCCGGTGTAATATTGATTCGCGTGAACGCAGTTTCTTCTCCAAATGCCTCATTCGCACGTTGACAAAATGACGTAAACCGTTCATTTTCAATGGATAACACAAATTTCATTTTTTTGTCTCCTTAAGAACAACAGGGGTTGCAACAGGTTCCGTCGTCACTCGCAGATGGGTAAAGTGAAAATGCAGATATATGGGTCTTTCCGACAATCTGCTTACGGAAGGTACTTACACAAATCAGTTGATTGTCGTAAACCTTGAAATATAAGCAGTTACCGTCGTACACGGGAGCGTCTTCGTAGGTGCCAAGTGTGTACGGTGTAACCGTTGCAGTTTCTCCATTCAAGGTATAAGCGTTCAAAACTTTTGCAAATGATATACTTAAGTTCCAGCCACCTACGCAACACTCAACAAAAATTGCGTTTTGAGCCTCATACATGGGATAAGCACACAGTAACAATTTCACAAAAAACGGCCCCAATGGGGGTAATCCAGCATATCTCGGATCCGTTCCGCCCGAAGGAATGCTATAAGTATCCGGTTGTGAACCACTTACAATGCCTCCTTGTCCAAAATTCCCCCAAACGGCTATCGGCCAAGATTGATAAGAGTATGAATTCATTGGACTTGCGAAACCTGCGCAGAGTGCCAGGTTAGCAAGCTCCGAATTTCCCACTGATGTTGCTGTCCCTGCAAAGCACGCGAATTCTGCATAACTTGCATTCAACGCATTCTTTGCATACCACGACGTACTATATTTTTCAAACATCGCGTCCAACAACGTGAAGTTGCCGTTGATAATTTTTCCGCCTTCTCCTGTCGGGTCGGAACCATTTTCTTGAATCAACGTCAACATGTTTGACGTTGTGGATGTTACTGCCATTTACGCTACTCCTTATTTTTCAATGGGTTTTGGTTCGGTTTCTTTCATCTTGACACCTTC
>JAUNBF010000081.1 GCA_030527185.1 Planctomycetia bacterium
TTATCAATTTGCCCCGAATTTGCTTATGGATATTTACAAATACAGCATGAAAAACCTGGCTGCCTCGATTGTTTTTTTGGCAATTTTCCTCTCTGGGTGCGGCGACGGGCGTCCGGCACGGGTGCCTGTTTCGGGGGTGGTTCACGTGGATGGTGCGGTCGTCACGGCGGAAGAAGGATGTGAACTCTTCGGCTTCGTCCGGTTTTATCCCGTGGACGGCGGGAGATTGGCTCAGGCTCGGCTGGAGGAAAACGGCACGTTCACATTGGGAAATTATGAACGTGCGGATGGTTGCCCGCGAGGTGAATTTGTGGTAGAACTATCAGTAACGTCGCGTCGGGGAAATAGTTTCCGATATCGGGTTCCACCGCGTTATGCCAGCCGGGAAACGTCGGATTTGCGAGTCACGATTTCGGATCAGACCGATTCCCTGATCCTCGAAACGCACTGGTTGCCGGAAGAGGAAAAAGAGCGGAAAAAAACGTATTCGATCGAAAATGATGCCCTATGAAAGGAGTTTGTATGCGAAATTTCAGGAACACTCTGATTCTTTGTTTTTGCCTGATCGGTTGGGCCGAGGGAAAGACAACCATTTTTTACGACGTGACCGATTTCGGAGCGGTGGGAGATGGCACGACGCTCAACACCGAAGCGATTCAGAAGGCGATCGACACCGCTCATGCCGACGGCGGCGGGGTGGTGGTTGTACCACGTGGGACGTTTTTGGCAGGGTCGCTTTTTCTGAAAAGTCACGTGACGCTTTATCTGGCTCCCAACGCGGTTTTGCTGGCCAGTTCCTGCCCGGAAGATTACGCGCCAGTCGATTTTTGTCCTCAAAACCGTGCTTTTGCGGGAGATTTCGTGAAGGGGAGCCACTTCATCATTGCGGTGGAGCAGGAAAATGTCAAAATTTGCGGTGAGGGAACGATCAACGGCAATGGTATCACGTTCCTCAAAGACCCCAACAGCAACCGCCTTCTTCCGAAACAGAAAGTTCCGTGGCGTCCGGGACAGATGCTCTTTTTCTGTGAGTGCGAAAACGTTACGGTGGAAGGGGTTACGCTGACGAACTCCCCGTACTGGACGAGTTTTTATCATGGCTGCGAAAATGTTCGGATCGACGGGATACGGATTCGGAATCGTCGGGACGCAGCCAACGCGGATGGGATTGATATTGACTGCTGCCGGAATGTGGTGATCGCGAACTGCGACATCGACACGTGCGACGACTGTATCACCCTGCGAGCCAACACGGAACCGTTGAAAAAGAAGCGTCCGTGTGAGAACGTCGCGGTAAGCAACTGCGTTCTCTCCAGTGCCTGCCAGGCGATTCGCGTCGGTGTAGGGGATGGCGAAATCCGAAATGCCGTTTTTTCCGATCTGGTCATCCACAACACGAACGTCGGCCTGAACTTCCACTCCAGTTACTCCCCCAAAAGTCCAGGAACGATGATTCGCAACATCCGTTTTCAGAATATTGTCATGGAGGTTGGCGAGGCATTTCACATGACGTATGGGCATGCCGCCGCCGACCGCACCATTTCGGACGTCTATTTCAGCGACATCAGCGGAACGGCCCAACGAACCTCCTACCTCCGTGGAAAACCGGAACAACCTTTGAAAAACATCCATTTCACCGACATCGACATTCACTGTACCGGTGCCGATACGCTGTTGAAAGCGGAACACCTTCAGGGAGAGAAAATACGCGATTGTTCCTTTTCACACCTCTAGAACGCTTCCAGAATTTGTTTGCTACGTTTGCCATTTTGAGCGTAGAAGAGTTTCCGCAGAAGATAGAGATGAAAGGAAAATTTCATCCGCGTCCTCTGCGGACGAAAAAATAGCCTTCAGAAGATGCCAATGTTTCTACTCCAACCGTTTTCTCGACGGAAAATGAAATCTGGGGTTGCACAGGAATGTTTTCAAGGAAGCCTCTACTGAAAAAAAGAAAGGTTTTCCGGTTCCCCTTTGCGAAAATGGAATTCGGTGTAAAATTGAAGGGCTTGTATTTTATCCATACGTATTTCAGGAAAATCTTTTTTGGCGGAGAAAATCAAATGCCACGCTACAATCCATCGTCCATCGAGCCGAAATGGCAGCATTTTTGGGAAGAGAATCAGACGTTTGCCACCCCACGTCTGCCGGAGGGAAAGAAGATGTACGTGCTGGACATGTTCCCCTATCCCAGCGGCAATGGCCTGCATGTGGGGCACCCAGAAGGGTACACGGCGACCGATATTGTCTGCCGATTCCACCGGATGTTGGGGGTGAGTGTCATGCACCCGATGGGTTGGGACGCGTTTGGTCTGCCAGCCGAGCAGTACGCGAAAAAGACGGGGATTCATCCACGAATCACGACGGAAAAGAATATCGCCACATTTCGCCGACAGTTGAAGATGTTGGGGTTCAGCTACGATTGGGAGCGGGAAGTGGCGACGACCGACGTCGATTATTTTCGATGGACGCAGAAAATTTTTCTGGTTCTGTTCGACACGTGGTACGATTCCCAGCAACAAAAAGGGCGGCCGATTGCCGAATTGCCGATTCCGCCGGAGGTTGCGGCTCAGGGTGATGCGGCGGTGGAGCAGTACCGGGATGAACACCGTCTGGCGTATCAATTGGAGGCACCGGTGAATTGGTGTCCGGTTTTGGGAACGGTTTTGGCCAACGAGGAAGTGATTAATGGGGTGAGCGAACGGGGCGGCCATCCGGTCGTGCGGATTCCGATGCGGCAATGGATGTTGCGGATTACGGCGTATGCGGATCGTCTGGAAAAGGATTTGGACGATTTGGATTGGGCAGAAGGAATCAAACTGTTGCAGCGAAACTGGATTGGGCGAAGTGTGGGGGCGGAACTCGATTTCTTTATCGGCACCGAGCGGACGGAAGGAAAACCGTCGGAAACGGAGTATCAGAACTGGCTTGCCGGGCGAAAAGCGGAAAAATATCCGCGCAAACCGGGTGAGGAAGTGCTGCGGGTTTACACGACGCGTCCCGATACGCTTTTCGGAGCGACGTACATGGTGGTGGCCCCGGAACATCCATTGGTGGAGAGGTTGACGACGGAGGAGAATCGGGAAACGGTGCGAAGCTATTGTCTGGCGGCGGCGGGGAAGAGCGATTTGGATCGTACGGAACTGTCGAAGGAAAAGACAGGCGTTTTCACCGGTTCGTATGCGTACAATCCGGTGAACGATACGCGGATTCCGATCTGGATTGCCGATTACGTGCTGGCCAATTACGGTACCGGAGCAATCATGGCGGTGCCGGCACACGATACGCGAGACTTTGATTTTGCGAAAAAATACGATTTGCCGATCATTCCGGTGGTCGATCCGGTGGATGCGGACGAGGAGATTCGCCGGAAACTGCGGGAAGGGACGGAGGCCTTTACGGTCGATGGTCTGGCGGTGAACAGTGGCCGTTTTACGGGCATGACGACGGCGGATATGAAACGGGAGATCGTGGCGGAATTGAGGGAAAAAGGGTTGGGGAAAGAGGCGGTCAATTACAAATTGCGAGATTGGCTCTTCAGCCGGCAGCACATTTGGGGGGAGCCATTCCCGATCCTGCATGAGCTGGACGAAAACGGAAACCGTACCGGACGGCTTCGAGCGTTGACGGACGCGGATTTGCCGGTCGATTTGCCGCAGATGGAGCAGTTTGACTTTCCGCCGTTGGAGAAACCGGAGCCGCCGATGGAACATGCCCCGAAAGAGTGGCTTTACGTGACGTTGGACGGGAAACGGTACAAACGGGAGACGAATTCCATGCCGCAGTGGGCAGGTTCGTGCTGGTACTATCTGCGGTATCTGGACCCGAAAAATGAGGAAATGTTTGTGGCTCCCGAAGTGGAGAAGGCGTGGATGCCGGTCGATTTGTACGTTGGCGGGGCGGAACACGCGGTGCTGCACCTGCTGTATGCCCGGTTTTGGCACAAGGTGTTGTACGATCGGGGGTACGTTTCCACCAGTGAACCGTTTCACAAACTCGTCAATCAGGGGATGATTCTGGGGGAGATGGAATATGTCGGGCAAAAACGGCCGGATGGGAGCTGGGTGAGTGCCGATCAGGTGAAAGGGCTTTCCCCGGAGGAGCAGGAGCGGTTGGAGCGTGTGAAACTGACTCCGGCGGAGGTGGAAAAACGCAACGATACGTTTGTTCTGCGGGCGAATCCCGAAATCAAGATTGAGAGTCGGGCGTTCAAGATGTCGAAAAGTCGCGGAAATGTGATCAATCCCGACGATGTGGTGCGGGAATACGGTGCCGATTCGCTGCGGCTTTACGAGATGTTCATGGGGCCGTTGGAAGCGGTGAAACCGTGGAGTGTGGAGGGGGTTTCCGGCGTGCGGAATTTCCTGGATCGCGTCTGGCGTCTGGTGGTGGAGGAGCGTTCGGAAACGATGGCTCTGCACCCGGCAGTGCAGGACGTGCCGTGCGATGAGGAGCAGAATCGTGTGTTGCACAAGACGATCAAGGCGGTGACGAACGACCTGAAAACGATGCAATTCAACACCGGCATTGCCCGGATGATGGAGTTTACCAACTTTTTCGGGAAGCAGGAAATTCGCCCCAAAGAAGCGATGGAGAAACTGGTGTTGCTCCTTTCGCCCTATGCCCCACACATTGCGGAAGAGTTGTGGCAGGTGCTGGGACACAACACGACGTTGGCGTATGAGCCATTCCCGACATATAACGAAGCGGCGATTGCCCAGTCGCACGTGGAGATTCCGGTGCAGGTCAACGGCAAACTCCGTTCCAAGATTGTCCTTCCGGCAGATGCGGATGTGGCAACCACGGAAGCGGCGGCTCTGGCGGACGAGAAGGTTCGACCGTGGCTGGAAGGGAAGACGGTGGTGAAGAAAATCGTGCTGCCGGGACGGATGGTCAATCTAGTGGTGCGGTAAAGCAAAAGGATTGGGGGAAAGAATCGGAAAAAGTCGATTCTACCCCCTGTTTTTTGGGAAAGTTTGGAAATGTTTCGGGAAAACGTCTTGCAATGTTTGTTTCCAGACGTTATACTGAAGATCGTAGGAAAATCTCTTCCGGCATTGTGAAAATGTGGGGAGAGATTGGAAAGAAGTGGATAAAAAGATGGATTGCAGCCAGAGAATGATGTCAGAACCTTATTTTCAAGCCCTGTTTGCCGACCGCATTGGTGGCGCGTCGTACGGAAAAGGAACCGAAATCTACAAGTTTGAGAAAATCAAACGTGCCAAACGCCAGGCTTTGGCGGAACACCCCGAACGTCACCTGATCGACTTCGGCATTGGTGAAAACGATTCGCCCGCCAGTGCCAATGTGGTGGAGACGCTTTGCCGGGAAGCACCGTTGGTGGAAAACTGCGGCTACGCGGACAACGGGATTGCGGAGTTCCAGGAAGCGGCAGCCCGTTTTATGCAGCGTTGGTTCAACGTTTCGCTCGACCCCAAAACGGAGATTATCCACAGTATCGGTTCCAAACCGGCACTGGCGATGTTGCCGCGATGTTTCATCAATCCGGGGGACGTGACGCTCATGACCGTTCCGGGGTATCCCGTGGCGGGAACGCATACGAAATATTGCGGGGGGGAGGTCTATTCGCTGCCGTTGTGTGCGGAGAACGATTTTTATCCCGATTTGGAGAATATCCCCGAAGCGATTTTGCGGCGAGCCAAATTGCTGGTGCTGAATTATCCCAACAGCCCGACGGGGAAATACGCGACGGCTGATTTTTACGAAAAAGTGGTCGCTTTTGCGAAGGAACATCGGCTTGTGGTGGTGCAGGATGCCGCGCATATCATGCTCAGCCATGAAGACCGCCCGCGTAGTTTTCTGGAGACGCCGGGGGCGATGGAGGTCGGCGTGGAGGTTCACTCGATGTCGAAAGGGTGGAACATGATCGGCTGGCGAATGGGATGGGTCTGCGGCAATCCGTTGATTGTCCGAGCGTATGGCGATGTGAAGGATAACAGCGACTCCGGCCAGTTCAAGGCGATTCAGAAAGCGGCTGCTGTGGCATTGGACGACGATTCGATTCCGCGTCAGACGCATGAGAAATACCTGCGTCGGCTCCAGAAATTGGTGAGCATGCTTCGCCGTGTGGGATTTCAGTGTGAGGTTCCGGGGGGGAGTTATTTTCTCTACACGAAAAGTCCGGTGGGATTGGAAGATGGAACCGTTTTTGCGGATGCCGAGGCATGTAGCCAGTACCTGATTCGGAATTTTTCGATTTGTACGGTTCCGTGGGACAACGCGGGAGCGTATCTGCGTTTCAGCGTGACGTATCAGGCGGAAGACGAGGCGGCGGAAGATGCTTTGATGGAAGAGACGGCGCAACGGTTGGAAAGTCTTCATTTGAAATTTGAATCGTGAAAAAGGGTGGAAAAGCGTCGGAGCGGAAGAGGTTTCCGACGTTTTTTCTGTGGAAACAATCTTTGGATAATGGTTTTCAAACGGTGAGTGCATGAAAAAGATATTTTTGGTAGGTATGCTTGTCGGGCTTCTTGCGTTGGGCGGTACGGGTTGTATGAAACGCAAGGACACGAGTGCGGGAAGACGGGTGATTCAGGATATTGAATCGGCCAGGAATATTTCGGACCCGGAAGATCGTGCCTCCCGTTTGGCGAAGTTGGCGGTTCAGCAGAACGAACTTTTGAAGGATTCGCTGGGTGCCCGCACGACGATTCAACTTGCGGAAAAGGCTTGCGGAGAGATTGAGGATATTCGTTCAAAAGTGACCGCTTATTCGACGCTTTCGGAATCGTACCTTCAGTTGGGACGCAGCAGTGGTGCCCGCCAGGCATTGAAAAAAGCTCAGGCCGCCATTGGGGAACTTCCTGAAAATACGCCTGCGGATGAGATGATCGAATCGTTGCTGGGGCTGGCAAATGCGCAGGGTGCCTTGGGAGCGACTGCCGACGCGTCGCTGTCGTTGCAGGGCGTGATGGAGCAGTTGGATAAGATTGAGAGCGAGATCGGGAAAGTCGATACCGTGACGAAAGTGGCGGCCGCTTATACGCAGATGAAAGCGGAAGCGGGGCGGGATGAGATGTACGCGAAATTGACGGAAATGGCGGAAGCGGCAGAGAATGCCCGAACGCGATGCGACATTTACTGCCGTCTGGCGGACATCCAGTTGAAAGGGGATTTGAAGGAGATTGGGGAAACGACGTTGAAAACTGCCCTGGACGGCGTGGAAAAGATTGAAGGTTTGGGAGCGCAGGCCATGACGCTGTGCCAGATTGCCACGGTTTATCAGGGAACGGGCAATGACGCGGAAGCGAGAAAACTGGTGCAGGACGCGGATAAGCGTGCCAACCGGGAAAAGGATAACTCCCTGCGGACGGCGGCTCAGGAACAGGTCTCGAGTATGAAGTCGAAGTTGGGATTGTAAGAACATCACCTGAAAACAGGCACTTTTTGGAGGAGTCTGCGATGAAATCCACCTCTCAAAATCCTTATTTGCTGCGAGCTTTGGACTGGAACGAGATTTGTCCATGGTTGTTGCTGACGAAATGCCTGCGGTTGGGAGTTTCGTTCCGATTGCTGATTTTGATGATGATTCATGTGTGGATTGGATTGTTCCTGTGGGGAAATGTCTTTTTGAAGGAGGCTTCCCCCGAAGGACCGTTTCGGGAGATGTTAGGGGTCTTTTCAGTCATTCACCAACCTTGGTTGGGAGAGCCGAAAGAGGATGTTTTGGAACCGAATTCCATGCTCGATTTGATGGAAGTGCCGCAACGACAACCACTTCCACAACGTCCATGGTGGTGGAAGGTTCTGGCGGGAGGGTATCTTTTCTTTTCATCCACATTGTTGTACATGATGATTGGGCGAATCACGGCGGTGAAAGTGGCGACGGGGATTCGTCCCTACACACACCAGGGCTTGGGGCTGGCGATCCGGCGTTTTTCCAGTATGTTGGCGGCATTGTTTTTCCTGGTTCTGGGGATGGGAGTCTGCGTGTTGCCCACCTGGTTGGGTAGTTTTCTTCCCGGCTGGATGATGGGGGTGACAACGCCATTTATTTTACTGTTGGATGTGCTGGCGGTGTTTGTCGTGGTGGGGGGAATTTTGGGATTTCCTTTGGTACTTTCCACGCTGATGGCGGAAAATACCGACTGTTTTGACGGCTTGAGTCGGGCGTATGCCTACACCTTCCAGCGACCGCTGCGCTATGCGTTCTATGTTGCCGTCGCCTGTTTCTGGGGCTTTTTGGGCTACATAGCCATGCGGATTCTGGTCTTTTTGACGTTGGGTCTGTGGGGAATTTGCCTGGGACGGGATGTGCCTGGAGAGGCCATGGCGTGGGTGGAGTTCTGGAGTCTGTCGCTGGGACTGTTGCCATGGGCATTTTTGCTGACGTATGGATGTTCTGCCTGGACTGGGATTTACATGCTGTTACGCCGGGATGTGGATGCGGTGGAATTGGATGAAGTCTGGTTGGAAAATCCTCAGGGAGTCCCGACGCCGCAGTTGCCAAAATTGAAACAGGGTTGAAAATGGCGTCTCAACCCAGGGACAAACCGTTTCGGCAGGATTTGTGTGGAGCCAATTTCACCACAAGTCGATTTTCAAAGGTTCCATCTTTTCCCGCACGGTAATGACAATACCGCTTTGACCGGGAACGGAGTATTTCCTGGGAATGAGGGAAATGATCGGTTCCTGTTCGGATTCCGGGGTGAGCGGTTTGGCGGGGTCTTGTTTGTTGTTACAGACGATACGGACATCGAATTCCCCCAGGGGACTGCCGTCATTTTCCGTGTACGTACCCAACTCAAACGATCCGTCGGGCTGAATTTTTCCACGAGGCACATCCGCCCCTTTCCCACGTGGCATGAAAATAACCGTTCCAAAAGGGAGCGGTTTCCCTTGATACGTGACGTGGCCGGAGACTTTCGTGACAGGCACGCGATCGTCGCCGCAACCTGTGCAAATACAGGATATTACAACCCAAATGCCTATTGCGCATCGCATATTTTTCTCAATCCACATTTTTCACCAATTCCCCGCCGTTTCGCGTGGCAAGATTCTTGTAAATGTACAATTCGATGGACTGGCTGAGAAACGAGGCACTGCCGTCCGCACGAGCAAAATTACATCCGCCAGCATGTTCGCTGATCAGGGGGAGAAAGTTCCCTTCCATGGAGTCGTCGGCGGAATAATTCATGGGGTATTCAATTCCTCTGCAATTCCATATACTATATTTCGTATCGGGATAGGAACCATAGAGATACGTCATTTGGACGTGAGCGTTAACCTGATGGTTGGCGGTATCCTGAGAGAAATATTCTCCCAACATCAGCGTGTTACTCAATCCATCCCGGACGGTGGAGATGGAGACCGATTTGGCCCAGAAAAACATTCCGTTGTCGTACAGATCGCCATGATCCGCCGTTTTGATGGGAGGAATGGGATATTCCATCCCGGTATCGGGATCGGTTTGCCCCGAATAGCGTTTGACACCATGGATTCCTTTGTAGGAAGATTTCGCGCCATAGTTGTAATACCGCCCCGTATCCTCCGTCTGGACTTTGGGGAAGGTGGCGGAGGGACAGAGATAGGCTGGCACAACGTTTAACGTAACTTGTTTATTATAGTCATATAATTTACTTGCCTGCTGCTCGAAATCGCATGCTTCGTAAATGGCGGTCTGTTCCATTTGTGGAAGAATCAGCGTGAGAAAACCGAAATTATCCACCCCGACAGGGAAGGAACCGTACGCCTTGTCGTAGTTCCCTTTGGGAAACTGGTCCTTGTTTCCACTGGCGTAATTGTGACAGGCCAGGACAATCTGCCGCATGTTATTCAAACATTGCATCTTGCGAGCCGCTTCCCGTGCCTGCTGAACAGCCGGGAGCAGCAGCCCCACCAACATCCCGATGATGGCAATCACCACGAGAAGTTCCACCAGGGTAAATGCCTCTTTTTTCATATTCTTCCCCTTTCCATAAAATTTCTCCTGCCAAACGACAGGGAAGTTCGTTTCTGCCTTATCCAGATGGTTCCTCCCACCAACATGAGCAACGATAACAGCCACGTGGAAGGTTCCGGGACGTAATTTCTGTCAACGAGGTAGAGACTGCCTTCCTTGAACCCACCAAAAACCAGACTGGTGGCACTCAATTGCGACAGATCGAGTTCCACCAGGCCGGAACGGATACTTTCGGTAAGCATTTCAAGGTTGGTATCGGAGGAATCCAAAAACGGCACGAAATAGGGGTCGTAGTCCACCAGACCATCGTCTGTCAGGATCATTTTCCACGTATCTTCGTAGGAAATTCCCGTTACCTTCAAGCGACCCGTAGCAAGATTGGCCAGAAGTGTTGCTCCTTCGTTCAAACGGAGGGTGCCTGTGACGGTTCCTTTGCCGGAGAGCGTTCCGCCAGCGTTGACAATGAGATTCGATGCGGTACTCCCATCAAACTGGAGCATTCCTTCCGAAATAAACAATCCGCCGTCAAAACGGTTCCCGCTTCCCGTAAGCGTCAAGGTTCCCGTTCCGACTTTCTCCACCGCAAAATTTCCATTAAACCGACCGCCAAATTCACTCGATTCGTTCCGTCCCCCCACTTTGACAAGCATATCGGCAGCCAAATCCCATTTCTCGAGAATCCCCGAAGTTCCTTTGAGCGTACCGATTTGATAGACGTAACGTGCGGTTGCGTCGGATGTTTCGGTGGAGTAAATGTGGAAATTGTCCGTCCAGTTTCGCGTTAATTGATCCTGGTAAACCGAACTTCCCACTTTTCCCTCGACTGCAGTTTGCGTGTGTTCAAAATAAGTGGTTCCACCGACGAGATTCCAGGTCGCGTTTTTACTGGAAACACCAAGAAGCACATGATTGGACAGTCCCAAACCAAGTTTTCCGGCATCCACTTGAAGCGTCCCGGTGAAACCGCTCGAATCATTATGAAGATAAGCTGTACCACTCCCCTTTTTAACGAGCGTTCCTGAACCGGTCAGAGTGGAGGCATGATCCTTATCCACACCGAGGAAACTGATTCGGCCAGAGAATTCTTCCGTACCATAGAAGGAACTGGTCGTATCGGCCTGGACAATCAGATTGCTCCTGATCACCGCCAGAGAGGCATTGGTCTGCAAACTGCCGCCATTGAAATAAATCGGCCCGGAACCCAGTGCCGTGACATAACTCGTATCGGCCGTAGTCACAAGCGTCCCTTCCGTGAGAATCGTTCCGCCGGAATAGGTGTTCGCGGTATTGGTTAGCGTGAGCGTTCCCGCCCCCACTTTTTCCAATGCAAACGTGCCTTTTCCATCCGTACCACCCACTTCATCCGTAATTCTCCCCGCGTAAGTGCTACTCGCTCCCGTTTCGATTTTTCCACCGACTTGAAGCAGGACGGGTATGGTGTATGCGGTTGAGGTTATGTTGGCATACGTGTAGGCCGAACTCAAATCCCCCATCTGAAAGACGGCTCGTTCTATTCCTCCCACGGTTTGGGATTTTCCGGCAACGTTCAAAGAGTCGCCCTCAAATCGAATGATGCCTTTTGTCGTTGTATCCTTATGGAAAGCGAATGTCGCTTTCGCACCGCTCGTTCCCGCAAAACCGGGGTTACGTGTGTCAAAAGCCAGCGTAGCATTGTCCACCTGAAAGGTGCCGGTAAATTCCTGGATATTGTTGTTGAAGTAGATCAAACCACCATTTTGAAAAGCAACCGTGCCGTTGCCTGTCAATTTGCTGGTGGTTGTCACGTCGCGTCCACGCCAGAAGGAGATTGTGCCCTCTGGAATCATACAAATATAGTTTGTTCCCGTGATGTTCAGGTTATTTCCAAGTATCCGTGTATCTGCCGTATCGAGATAAATCACCGGCATGTTTTCACCCGTCATAAAAATGGTATTCTCGGGATTGCCAACAGTCGTGGCTCCCTCCCCCGTCGTATATCCACTGTCAATATAGAATATCCGGCTGTTAATGATAACATCGCCCTTCCAGTCTGTCGAGCTGCTCCAGCGAAAATGCCCTTCGCCATTTTTGATAAACGCGTCGTGAGCGGCAGTCGGAGTTGTATTGGCATCTTGCATCAGTGTCACACCATCGACAGGTGCAACCGTCATGGGATTGATGTACTCTGCCCCACCCACCGAACTGACTCCCAGGACAAAACATCCCAGTAAAATGCTTCTTTGGAAATTTCTCATCATCTTCCCTTTGTAAAAATGGTTACTTCTGGAGTTGTAAGAACGAACACAAGCTAGGATACATCAAGCCAAAGAAAAAATCCAGTAATTTTGCGCAGGGGTTGGTGGAAATTTGCGCAAATTGGAAAGAAAAAAGCTTTTTCGCAGAAATACCCCCCGAAAAAGGGGGGGAGGGAGTTCATCCCATTTTTATCCGTTCAAACTTTTACTCTGTTAAACTTAGCAATACGGCATGAACATCCCTTATCAATTAATCATTATCAATTGAACAAACCACTAGGAATGCGGGTACTTTTTTCGATACTGCGTCATGGAACAGGCGAAATATTTTTGAAAGACCTTTCCCATGTACGTGTCGTCCCAATAACCGCACAAGGAGGCCAATTCTCGAAGTGGAAGGCTGGTTTCACGCAAAAGACGGGAGAGTTTTTCCATACGCAGACGGGTGATTTCCTGTAAAATCGAATGTCCCAATTCTTTTTGAAATCGCACTTCCAATGTCCGACGGGAAACATTGGTAAATTTCAGTACATCCGGCACCCCGATCGGCATTCCAAAATTGATTCGGATAAATTCGACCGCCCTGGCAACCAGCTTGTCCTCAATCCAGGTACACTGCGTGGATTGACGGCTGACAACCTCTGTTGGACCATACGTATAGATTTTTCCCATCCGCTCTTCTCCACGCATCAGCCGATCCAGAATCGTAGCATACCGAAATCCCTGCTCTTTGGGAAAGGTCTGGATACTACTCAACGTCGGATGATGGCACTGGCAGAGAATTTCATGATTATCGACCCCTAAAACAGCCACTTCTTCCGGCACATCAATACCGCATTGCTGGCAGGTGTCCATTACCTGGATACCGCAGTAATCGTTGGCAGCAAACAGGGCGATCGGTTTGGGAATACTTTTCAACCAAAGAGCCATTCTCTTTTGTTCTTTTGACCAGGGATGATTCCGTATATTCAACGGCTGATAGACCAGTCCGTCAATTCCCTCCTCGCGCAATCGGGCGAGATAACTGTCCCGCCGCCAGTCCGACCAGTTCGCTTTACAGAAAAAGCCAACGTAACCATAGTGAGGAAATCGCTTTTGGAGAAAATACTCTGCCGCCATCTTGCCGACCGCCTTCGAATCGAACACAAACCGTGTCATTCGAGCCACTTGTGGAAATTGCAAATGTTCCTCCAGCGGATCTGTCACCACCGCGGGCACATCGGCCTGAAACAATTCCGGGACAATATTTTTTCCAAATCGAATGATTCTGCCGGAGTCCTGTTGTTTGGGAAAATCCATCTGGCCGCAGTCTCCCTGAATGTCTCCCATCAGACTGATATTCCAGGGACCATGCAACTGTTCATAGCGAAAAATACCGTAAAAACAATTCGATAAATAGGGGAAGTAAAGGGAAACCTGAGGAATACGGGAATACGGTTTCCGATTTCTTGGAAATTCCATGCCTCACCTCTTTTCAATCTTTTCGTTTATGAAATTTACACAAAAAGTCCAGTGACATCCAACTTTTGCCCTTCCCAAAAATTCGGAACACTTTATTCAATATACCGTATCTCTCTCTTTCCTCCATTGGTGTTTGCGCAAAATTCCAGTCCTTTTTTCCAAACGTTTGCGCAAATTTCCTTGCATTTTCCAGACAAATCCTGTAAACTGTATTCAGGAAAGTTTTTCAGACATCTTCGCAAATCAGAAAATTGCCATGAGAAATCGAGGTGGTATATTTCTGATCGCCACGGAGGTGAGAGGTAACTTTCCCCGCAATGACCGTTTTTTCATTTGGACCATCCACAGAAAGAGGTGTTTTATGCATTCCCTGTCCCGTCGTCATTTTCTGGCTGCTTCCGCTGCGCTTCTGGCAAGTGGGGGGGTAAGTCATGCTCAGTCCACCGCCAACATCCCCGGTTTCGACCAGACACAAACCGATTACGATCCGATCCAGACCTGGAAACCCTACACCGACCGAAAAGTTCGCGTCGGAATTGTGGGGCATGGGTTTTGTCAATTTGGCCTGCAATTTTCCCTGCAATCCCATCCCAATGTGGAGCTGGTGGCTGTCAGCGACCTGATTCCCGAGCGGCTGGCGGATATGGCGAAAAAAGCGCCCTGCGAAAAAACGTATCCGTCACTGGAAGAGATGGTGAAAGATGATTCCATCGAAGCGATTTACTGCGCCACCGACGCTCCCTCCCACGCAAAACATGCCATTCTTTGCCTTGAACATGGCAAACATGTAGCCACCGCCGTTCCTGCTTTTATGGGGGATATGGAGGATGCTCACAGACTCCTGGAATGTGTCGAGAAACACTCAGGACTGGTCTATGCCATGTTTGAAACCTCCTGTTTCCACGACGATTTGTACGCCATGGAAAAACTCTACCACGCCAACGTCTTTGGTAAACTCGTCTATTCCGAAGGCGAATATTGCCATCCCAAGATTCTCGGATCGCCTTCTCTGGGGTCTTACAACGACTGGCGTGCCAATATGGCTCCCATGTGGTATCCTACGCACGCAACCGCTTACTATGTCGGTGTCACGCACCAGAGTTTTCTCGATGTTTCCTGCCAGGGAACGGCTCCGTTTGAGGAAATTTATCGTAAACCGAATAAAATCGGTAATATCTTCAACAGCGAAGTCGGACTTTTCCGCACGGCAGAAGGGGGAATTTCCCGGATGATGGTCTGCAATTCGCAGGGTGAGTACCTCGAAGCGGGACGTATCCGTGGCGAATATGGTGGCTACAGCCGTCAATTTACGGGCGACCCCACCGCCAACAAACGATATAACCAAGTGCTTGCAGAGGGGCTGAAAATCAAGAAATATGCCCTTCCTCCAGGTGTCCAGCCTGGTAGTCACGGCGGTTCTCACGGCTATCTCGGCCACGATTTCATCGATTCCATCCTGAGAAACCGAAAACCGTGCGTGGATATTTACGATGCGCTGAACATGACCGTGCCGGGATATTACGCCCATCTCTCCGCCATGAAAGATGGTGAGACGCTGAAAATTCCGCAGTTTTCTCGCAAGGCATAAAAATTTTTGCGTTCCCCTCCGGCAGGAATTTCTTTCGAGATTTTCCTGCCTTTTTTCTCTTCATTTTCATGAGCGCGACAGAATTTCTTGTTGAAAAAATGAAAAATCTATGAAACACCGACAATTTATTCAATGCCTTCCGCGTAACTGCGGACAAACGCATAGAGAAATTTCAAATGGCTGATCCGAACACTTCCCTGTCCTCTCGGAAGGTACGTCTCGCTCTTTTTCTATTGTTTTTTGTCAATCTCATCCCTTTTTTATCGACATATCGGCTGAAAACAGGAATATCTGTGTAAACACGACCTGGAGAGGCGTATTGATGGAACCTTAAGGCAGGCGGAGGGTGGCGCGAATCGGCTTGTGATCGGAGAGCGGCTTGTCCATTTCCAGGATTTCGCCATCGGCAAATTCCGCCTTTCCCCGTAGGAGGATGTGGTCGATGACGCCCCCATTTTGTTGGGGATTTTGGGCATTCCAGGTGAAGTTCTTTTCCGTTTCGATCGAAAGAACTTCCCAGGCATTTTGAAAACCGGCCTCCCGAAAACATTGCATTCCCGGTGCGTCCCGCAGGCAATTGAAATCTCCCGCCACGACAATCACGGAAGCGGAATCGTGTGCCAGAGCCTTTTCCACCAGCATCGTGGCATGGTCTTCTCCCGGCAAACGGTTGTTGCAGAGGTGGATGGAATAAAACGAAACGATTCGTCCCTGGAAATGGATGTTGGCATGGACAGCCGACGCGGGATTCCACCCCCGATGAACGACCAGTTCCACCTCCGTGCAATCTTCCAGTGGATAGCGGCTTAAAATCGACTTGTATTTATCCTTGTGATGGGCGGAGGAAATTTTGCCCACCCAACAGTACGGCATTCCCAGCACTTCCCCCACCTGTTTCGTCCAGTCCCCCCCTGGCACCTCGTTGAAACCGATGACATCCAGTGGATACGGCCGGAACATTTCGCCGATTTGCTGCGGCGTGGCACTTCGACTGAACTCGATATTGTAGCAGGCAACGCGCAGAACCTCTTCCCCAATACTCCTGCCGGAAAGGATCCCTCCCCATAGAACCGTAAGAAAAAACAGCGTGCAACCTCGACCAAACATGGGAAAATCTCCTTTCCGGGATTCCGTTTGACATTCTTTCCACAACCCCCGATTTACCGCGTTCGCGGAATATGTTATAACACAAAGGGTGGAGGGATTTTTCTATCCTTCCTCTATCCTACCATTGAGGGAATTTCCATTCAAGTCCCCTCGGATCAACCTTTCAGAAAAAGGAGAGAGACGTGCTTTACACCGCCATGACATTTTTACTGACGTTAGGCCCCTGGAATATCGGGTTTAACGAAGAAAACGCCCAGTTGGTTCTGCGACATCCCGAACAGCAGATCGTTATTGCCGGGACGCTGGAATTTACCCGTGGAGAGGAGGCCTGGAAGATTGTTTCCCCACGAGACAACGTGAAAACCCGTCTGGCTATTTGCGACAAAAACAACGACGTGCAAGGGTACATCACATTCCAGCAAAACGGTAGTCGGCTCGAACTCCTCTTTTCGCACCGGACACGGCAGTTTTACGAAGGAAAGCTGACATTTACCGGAAACGTCGAATTTCGGGAAGCGAGTTTCCCCTGCCGGACGGAAGCCTCGGTGGAGGATCGGGTTTTGTCGCTGGCGACCGGGCGCGGAGCCGATTCGTGCCTCAACGACACGCTCTTTGCCCCGGAGGAGGATTTGGCCTTGAAAATCCGTGCAGCCGAGTTGAATCTGGCGACTGGCAAGGGAAAACAGTATGCCCTGCGTTGTTCCGGGCGGATTCAGGAAACGGCGGAAGCGGTTTTCGTGTTGGATGTGGAAAAAGACTACTTCAAAAACCGCTACATTCCGTATTACACGCCGATTGACCGCAAACGTTGCCCAACGCCGCCGACCGGGTGGATGTCGTGGAATCTCTATTTCGACAAGGCGACTGCCGAAGATAATCTGGCGGAAGCGCGGATTGGAAAGGAGTTTTTGCAGCCGTTCGGGATGGAATTCTGGTCGATCGAGTCGTGGCAGGGAAATTCCGATCAGCTCCCGGTCTCGAATTTTTACAATCTGAATCTGGAAGTGAATGAAAAACAGTTCCCCCAAGGGATGAAACAACTGGCTGACGATATTCGGGCGCTGGGTTTCCGCCCCGGACTCTGGACGGCTCCGTTCGGCACGGGAAATAAGGACTTTTACGAAGCTCACAAAGACTGGTTCCTGCACGACAAAGAGGGGAAACCGATGCGGACGTGGAATGGCGTTTACACCATCGACCCGTCGAACGATGAAGTGGTGGAACACCTGCGGAAAATCCACGATATTGCTTCCCACCAGTGGGGTTACGAATTCTTCAAAATCGACGGCATGTCCGGTTCCGGTGGTGGTTATTGTGCCCACTTCTTTGAGCGTCCGTATGTGAAAGAGGCGTTTCAGAATCCCGATTGCCCCAATCCGTTTGAACGTTGTGTGGCCGCCTTCCGGGAAGGGATTGGCCCCGACCGCGTTTTTCTCGCCTGCCAGGGTCACTATTCCGGCCCGGAAGCGAAATATGCCGACGCGGCACGGATCGGAGCCGATATTGTCCATCCCAATCAGCCGGTCAAGTGGGCCAACCTCCTCAATCAGGCCGGACGCACGATCAACCAGATTTTTGCGCACAACATCGTCTTTTATGCCGACCCGGACACACTTTTGGTGAATGAGGCGCTGACATTGGAAGAGGCTCGCGTTTCGACAACCATCGTTTCGCTGCCGGGACAGATGATGTTTTCGGGGGACAAACTGGCCGAATTGCCACGGGAACGAATGCGGTTGCTGCAACAGACGCTCCCTGTGTGCGACATCCGTCCGGTAAAACTCTATCCCCTTTTCAAACACCTCCCGGTCTGGGATTTGAACGTCCAGCGTCCGTGGGGCAATTACCACGTCGTCGCTCTTTTCAACTGGAGTGAGGAGGAGGCGGAAATCGGATTCGACTTTACGGAACTCGGCCTGCCGCAAGACGATACGTCGTATCAGGTTTACGAATTCTGGACGAATCAGTACGAAGGGTGCTTCCAGAAACGATTCCAGAAAACCGTGCCGCCGCACGCTGTTCGCCTGTTGGCCGTCCACCGGAACGAAAATCGTCCGCAGTTCCTCTCCTCCGACCGCCACATCACGCAAGGTGCGGTGGACATCGAGAATCTGGCCTGGGATGCCGATGCCAAAAAACTCTCCGGCAGCGTCCGACTTGTTGGCAAAAATCCGACCACGCTCCGATTCTATTGCCCCGAAGGATGGAAATGCGCAGGAGTGGAAACAGGAGCCAAACAGACGACGCGGACGGAAACGAATGGCAAAGTCCTTGCCCTGACGCTCGAAATGCCGGAATCAGGTGTCGTTTCGTGGACGCTCCAGTTCTGACAAGTAGGTAAACCCTTGAAAACATCGGTTGAGAAGTTGACCGTATAGAAGAGTCTCCGCAGATGAGATTTTACTTCCACCTCTACCTTCTGCGAAAGCCTCCCACACTGCCAACTACTCAACCGATTTATTTATCTCAGCGATAATCCTGATTTTCAGTATCCGCCGAGAAAAAAGTGGGAATGGAAATATCTGCGTCGTCAAGGCAAATCGTATTTTCCTTAATCTGCGGATAATTCTTAACGTTGGAAGTTGTTGAAATTGCTGGATTTATCCAAAAATCTCTCTGAAAAATAAGTTTTCTCGCACTTCCTTTTTTTTGTCCGCAGATGACGCAGAAGACGCAGATGATTTTACTTCCACCTCTAC
>JAUNBF010000154.1 GCA_030527185.1 Planctomycetia bacterium
GCTGACACGTTGAACGGAACCGTCGCACAATGCCATTCCAAAGGAGCCAGCGTGGGCAGAACCGAAAATTCCCCGCATAATTGCCCCGGCACGATCCTGCATGGGAGCGGGGTTGGTGTTGTCGGAATAGGTTTTTCGCTGATTGTCGTTGTCATTCCCCGCGTAACAACACTCGTTGTCATCCGCCAGGGTATTCATCCCTCCAGAAACAGGGCTGTATTGATCCGGTTCCAGGTACTTCTCGCCCAACAGATACGTATTGCTGGAGCCGTCATAAATTTCGGCCATGGTGACTTGGCTGCATTGAAAAATCAGACCGTTTTTTGTGATCGGTGCCAAGGCATCCCCCTCACTTAAAGTTTTCACGGCATTCCCGGCTTGAGGGTTATCGGAATGATCGCCATAATTTCCCGCATAGTCTGTTTTGGCAGCATAGGCTGGTCTTTCCTGAGCGTTGCAATTGTAATAGGAATTGTGACTTGTGAGCGTCAAGGCCACAGGACGTCGTGAAGGACAGAGAAAAACGGCCAGAGGGGTTCGGATGACCTCCAAAGCTCCTTTTTTCTGAGTATCCGAAACGTTATCGGGGTCTCCATCCATCCCCATCTGTGCCAGGGCATTCTGTTCCAGATACGGAAGGAGGGAAAAGCACCACGAACCAGGTTGTTTCACGCCACTGCGATCCGGGTCGCCCACCCAAAAATAGTACCATCCCCCAGAAGGAAACCGTTGGTGAGTGGTTTCATAATTCAGACAAGCCAGCCCCAATTGCCGCAGTTGGTTGTTACACTGCATCGTCCGAGCCGCTTCCCGTGCTTGCTGGACGGCGGGCAGGAGCAGCCCCACCAACATCCCGATAATGGCTATCACCACCAGCAATTCCACCAACGTAAACCCGGCAACCTGGCTGCGACTGTGGCGGCTGTCGTTTGCTTCTGGTCTCCCTTTCATGACATATCCCCTTATTTTAAGATTTTCTCCAAAGAAACCGTTTGGAATGACTACACGTGAAAAATCGTTTTCAGAAAATATTGGAATCTTCTGAACCTTCATTATAACATAAAAAATTTTTCCCGCTTCCGAAATAGCGTCAATCGTTTTCGGGATTGCGGCAAACGGCCAAAATTTCCCCGATTTCGGTATTTTTTTGTTTCCATTTGAGCGTGTAGATGGACTTTGCCGGAAGCCGGGCGATTTCACACCACAGCAATCCGGGACGCCCACTCCATGAAAAGGTACCTTTCTGGATTGTCTAACCCCTTTTCCGAGACTTTCTCCAAAGAAACAACAACACTCCACCCAAAAGGCACATCCCCCACGTCCCCGGTTCGGGTACACGTGCCGGGTCACGCAAATTCAGCGTTCCGTTGGCAAGTTGCGCCACATAGCCGTTGGGCAAACCATCGATCAAGATATTGTCGAAAGTTCCACTCACAAGATTGGCCACGTCCCAGAGCGTCACCGATGCGCTTCCGACACCATTTTCCGCCCACTCCTCCGTTCCGAGCAAATTCAAAATCAAATCCCCGCCCAACACCAGATTCCCATCCGTCCCCGCATAGTCCCCCAGCAACCGGGCATCTTTGTTCACATCCAGAAAATCCTGTTGAAGGACCGTTCCATCCTTGTCGAAAAGAACGTCCCAAACGATTTCGCCAGATTCCAGTTCCAGATTCCCTTTCACCGTCATGGTGCCATATTTTCCCAGTTGAGTCTCCCGATTTTCCGCCGTAAGTTGCGAAAAATCCGTCCAATCGTAAATTTCTATCGTGGCTCCCTGATTCCGCAACGTACGGGGAAGATTGAAACTTCCAGTGGTCGTAAAGTTTTCCGTCGCAAACGTTCCTCCCTTCAGTTCCAGTCGGGGAGTTCGTTCAGGAGCATATCCGTCCCGGCCAAAAATCAGAGTAATGGTCTTTGTCAACAGTTCGCCATCCTCCAGAATATAGCCGTTGGAAAGGGTACCACTGCTAAGAGTCCAAAGTCGCAAGTCTTTTGTCGCGACGGTATTGCTTTTTTGGACGACTTCCCCAGCACCACCGCTGGTACTCCCCAATTCCAGAACCGTGGAGGCATTCAGAATTCCTGTGCCACCGATTTCCAGATCGGCAAAAGTCCCATTTCCGACGTACACACTCCCAATATTCACCGTTGCGGAGGTCGGATTCAGAACCAACTTCCCATTGTCCGCCTGCGTCGTATCACTCCCCCCTCCCTGAACCGTTAGTTGGGAGATGTTCGTCGTGTCCGCAAACTCTGACCATGTAACCGTACTCGTCCCCGTTTTCACCACCTTTCCCAACGTTGCCGTTCCTCCCTCCGCAACATCAAGAATCGCCGTTCCGCCATCCGAAAGCGCGACGGTACTGTCGCTGTGAAGCGTCACATTCCCTGTTCCGTCTCCCCATTTCATGGTTCCCTTGTTGACTTGATACGTTCCCGAAAATTGAGAAACATCTCCTCGAATTTCGATCGTCGAAGCATACTGAAGCCCTCCTGTGTGAAAACCAAGGGTTCCGGCACCACTGAACTTGCCCGTAAAGATTGTCGAACAGACAGCTACGTTTTCCGCAGGTGAAGTCCCCGGTTTGGCGGCAAAATCGACCAACATTTCCCCGTTGATGACAAACTCGCCGGGAAATGTGTAACTTTCGTTCCAGCCCCACACTCCAAACTGGATGTTCCCCACCGTCGCCCTGGAAAAAGGCATCGTGGTAAGGTACGTGGCAATCGTGCATTGTCCCATGGTCAAATTACCATCCTGATCGTAGTAATAGCCCCAGTAAAACTCATCCGTACTCTTCGGGGAAGCTGAAAATCGCAGGCGGGAACGACTACCCGTACTCGGTTGCCCCAGAACGTATATATCGTGGTCGGTCGGACTGGCAGAATAACGATACTGATCGGGATTTTGGGCAATCTGAGACCGAATATCCACCATTAAATCCACCCCCTCAACATTGTACTGGTACGTGGCACCGGAAGCCATCGCTGCCCACAACCAGACAAAAAGCAAAGCTCCTATCTCCCCCCCCCCTGCAAATTAACATTTTTTGTGCGAATGACAACATCTTTCTTCTCCTTTTCAGAAATGGTACACGTGAAAAACTTTTTTCAGAAGGTCGCGAACTCTTCTGAATAAACATTATAGCATAAAAAATTTTTTCCGCTTCCGTTATTGCGGCAATCGCTTCCGTTTTT
>JAUNBF010000082.1 GCA_030527185.1 Planctomycetia bacterium
TCAATTCCATCACGCAATTCCATCAAGCAACTCCCCAGGCGGGGTACGTTTCACCATTTTGGTGTGGTTCTGTTTGGAGGAGGAGTTGGCGAACGAGACGGACGTTGAGGTCGTGGCCGCTGCAATAGCCGTGGATATGGCCGTAGAAATTCACACCGCCGAGTGTGAGGTCTCCCAACAGGTCGAGAATTTTATGTCGGACGCATTCGTTGGGGAACCGGAGCGTATTGTCGATGGGGCCATTTTCATTGAAAACGAGCAAATCGTGATAGGTTGCCCGCTTCGCAAGACCGATGTCGAGAATCTGCTGGGCTTCCTGTTGCGTCACAAACGTTCGGCACGGAGCAATTTCCCGACGGAACGTTTCGGGATGGAGCGTCCAGTGAAGAAACTGGTCGCCGATACAGCTTTTGCGATCGTAGTGAATCTCGAAAGAAATCGACAGTTCCGGCGTAGCCAGGGGGGTCACTTCCATCCAGCGTTTCGCGTGTTCTTCGATCCGAAACCCTTCCCGCACCGCCAGTCCATGGACAGGCACTTCCTGCGTCACATACCCGACGGAATCGAACGCTGCGACGAACGGATACGCACTTCCGTCCAACCCTGGCATTTCGGCGGCGGTGACATGGATTTCGCAATTGTCCACCCACATTCCCGCCAGCGCAGCCAGCACATGTTCCACCATTTCCACACGCCCGTTTCCGGTGCCCAGGGAAGTCCGACGGGGAATCTCCAGCCGATTTTCAGGAGAGACCGCAATCCGTGGCCGGGCAGGCAAATCTTTCCGAACAAAAACAATCCCGGCATCCACTTCCGCAGGCCGGAACTCCACCTCAACGTCTTTCCCGCTCCAGTATCCAAACCCCTCCACCTTCACAGGAGCGGCCAGCGTTCGTTGGAAACGGGGAAACGACATGGTGGTTTTTCTCTCCAAAAAAGCGGCTATTTTTCAGGCAGGGGAAAGACCTCTCCATCCCCCCCGAAAACATGATTTTTTATTAAGGCTGAACTTGATTCCCAACGCGGGCGGCGGGATTGGCAGTCGTGCCATTTTTCACCGTCGTGTCTGTTTTCCGAATCGTGCTGGGATCCGCTTTCTGAATCTCGCCCAACACCAGAGCTGTCAAATCGACCGCCTTCTGATCCGCCCAGACCACCGTCCGTGTGCCGAGGAACTGCATGTACTGCTGCATATACATCTCGTACTGCTGCGGATTGGGGAGAAGCGGAACCGTATCCGACAACTTCTGGCGATCGTAATTCAACACGATCGTCATCCCGAAGTGACGCGCCACACGCTCGGTCTGCGTCAGCGCTTTATTATAAGCCTGATTCAAAATCCGCATTTGCTCTTCCGTCCACTCTTTCACAATCAGCATCTGCCGCGAACTGATGTCACTGGAGCGGGAAAGCATCATCTGTTCCGTTTCACGATACTTGTCCGAATTCCGATCGTACGAAGCGAGAAGGTCACGCAATTTCGCCACTTCTTGACGTTCTTTGTCCGCATCCTGAATCATTTTGGCATACTTTTCGTTCAGTTGCGCCGTCTGCTGGTCGATCGCTCCATTCTGCGAAAGGATATACCGAATGTCCACCAGTGCTACCGATGCCGGAACCCGTTTGGGCTGCGTCGAAGCGGAATTCTGGGCGATTACCGAATAAGCCAGTGTCATTCCAATAGCAACTGCCCCTAAAACTACCAAACACTTTGCCTTTGTCATTTGCTACACTCCTTTGAAATTCAAAAAGCGACCTTCCTTTGCCGCTACCTTATCCGTTTCCTGAGAAAACGTCCGTATTATTCCAAATTTTCCTTCTTCTGTAAAGAGCAATCCAAGACAATTTTTTCATTTTTACAAAATTTTTTACAGATATTATGTCCAGTAGAATAAGGTACTCTTTCCGACAATGTAAAAGGATGGAGTCCGTCTGGTGGGAGATCAGAAAAGTGCCACGGCTCCTTCGCCACTGGGAAGATACTGTTGGCAAGTGGTCGTGAGAGTGGTGGTGAGAGACATGGAAAAAGGGGAGATACGCAACGCGGAAGGAAAATGCTGGCGGAGGATTTCCACCAGGCGTGACGCGGGATATCCGGGCGAGTGGACGGTCAAAAGGACGAATCGGGGGGAGGGCTTCAGAAGACCGGCACAACAGGTGAGTAAAATCGGCAAATCGTACTCCAGACGCCAGACTTCTCCTTTTTTGCCATGGCCGTAGGAGGGAGGATCGAGGATGATTCCTTCGTAAGTTTTCCCACGTCGCTCTTCCCGACGGACGAATTTCACCGCATCCTCCGCAATCCAGCGAATCGGCACTTCCGAACATTGCGAAAGAGTCGCGTTACGACGTGCCCATTGAACCACGTTGGCTGCGGCGTCGAGGTGCGTGATCGAGTACGAATCTCGATGTTCGACCGTGATACCACCCTTCCGAAAAGCGGCAGCCACGGCCAGAGAGCTTCCCCCCGTGTACCCGAAAAGATTCAGAACGCGGAAAGGTTGGCCGGATCGCAAAGACTGTTCCGTTTGGCGGTAAAGCCACTCCCAGTTCTTCCTTTGTTCTGGAAAAATGCCTAGATGACCAACATCGGTTGGTTTCAGCTCCATCGTAAAATAAGGGGTCCGCCAGTTCCATGTTTCCGGTATCGGACGCCGAAACTGCCACGTTCCGCGAAGTCCTTTTTGGCGGACAAAACGTGCGTCCGCCTCTTGCCAGCGCGACCGTGGAAGGCTCGGAACAAACGATTCCGCCGACGGTGACGGACGATCCAGAAGAAACGATCCAAAACGCTCCAATTTCCGACCGTTCCCAAAATCCAGCAATTCGTAATCACAATCCATAAATGCCTCTGAAGATGAATGCCCAAACCGAAAGAGGGTTAGGAGGTGGGGAAATATTCCCGATTCGGACGCATGGAAGAGAGACGCCGACGCTTTTTGACCAACGCCCGCATCGCGACGCGGTCCTCCAGATTAGGCCGGAAAATCACCAAAATCATCAACGGCAAAAACCAGGCCATGTACAAACCTCCCTGAAACGGTTGGCAGAACTGCGCTCCCACCATCAAGGCGGCGGAACTGCTCAAAAGTGTTCCCAGATTCTTCTGAGCAGGCCAAAATGCCAGAAACAGAACCAGAATCACATACGCCGTGATGACCGGAATGCGAAAAAGGGAACTATGCTGCCCAGGGTCCCAAATCCCATCCGCGTAACGGGAAAAAATCCCGATAAAACCCAAGGTGTCCGCCAGTTGCTGTCCGAAAGGTTCCCAACCACCTGCCAGAGGAATCGCAATGGCCAGCAACAACAGAATGGTCGAAAACGACGTTGCCAAAAATCGATAAAGCCCACGATTCCAGTAAAACGCGCTCCAGAGCGGAATCAGGAAAATGGGATAATACGTCAAAGCTGCCGCCAGCCCAATCAGAACGCCTGCCAGGGAAGGGAGGCGATACGAAAAAATCGCCCAAACCAGTAGCGCGGCAGGAACTATGTGGTCGATGCGAGCAGGAATCTGAGCCGAATAAGGAAGCAATAAATAGAGCGTCGCGGCGGCCACTCCAATACTGAAATTCTCGAAGTGGTAGGTGCCAACCAGAATCATTCCCACCACAATTCCCAACTGGCCCAAAACAACAACCAACTGCGTCAGCCAGAAAAGTCGCACCGGAAATCTCGGAGGGGTGAGTGTGGCGGTTTCCATTTCCTCGTCCAACGTTTCCAGACTCCTTTCATACCGCAGATTTTCCAGAAGGTAGTTGCGCGGCGCGTCGGCAAACCAGGTGAAAAAAGGGAGACCCGTTCCATGAACCACTTGCGGCATCCTCTCCACCTCGTCGGTCCAGGATGTCTCCTTTTCCGATTCCAGAATCCGTTCGTTGAGTTGGCGGGTGAGGAGTTGCTGCATCGTCGCGGTCTGGGGCGAGGTTGGTTCCCGCCATTGCGTCAGAAAAGTTCCGGCAATGAGAAAAACCACCAGAGCGAGACAACTGAAAACCATCCCGCCTTTGGAAAGATTGACATCCAAAAGCGGACGACGAACCATCATCGGGTCGCAGAGCATCCGTACCAGCAGCAAAAGTGAAATCGTCAGCAAAAACGGATACCCTTCCCGACTGTAACCATAGGAAATCAGCAGCATCCCCGGTGCCAGAAGCGAAAGTACCGCCAAATCCAGGTTCCGAACGCTCCAGACTCGACGAAATTTAAAAAAGATTCCCATCGTCATCAACGACGACAGGTAAAACCACGTCGTTGGATTGACTTCATACAGCATGAAGACTTTGAACATGGGAAACTCTCTGAAAAAACAAGGAAATGGCAAACACTCGGGAGGCCAGCAACGTTGCTGGAAATCTTCTCGCGGCGAGGACGGACGACTTTCCCTGCGAACCCAAAAAGCAAACAGAGAAAATATTTATCCATGGGTATTATACACCTTTCTGCCAACTCCCCCAAGGGAGGGGAAAAAATGACAAATACCCTTGTTGACCATCCCTGATGGCGGAGGCCTGGATACACAAACGCCCCACTTAAAAAGCAGGGCGTCGGGAAAAAGAAAATACCAATACTCCTTTTAACGTTTGGAGAACTGGGTGGCACGGCGGGCTTTTCGCAGACCCGGCTTTTTGCGTTCGACCATACGGCTGTCTCGCGTAAGGAGGTTCCGATCTTTCAGAACTTCGTACAGACCCGCGTCATAAAGCCGCAGCGCTCTGGCAATGCCGAGCTTGCACGCACCGCTCTGACCCGTAATACCGCCCCCCTGAACGCGGATAATCACGTCCACTTCCTCTTTTTTGCCCGTTTCCGTCAAGGGAGCCAGAACGGCGTTGCGGTGCTGGATATTATTGAAATAATTTTCCAAACTGCGTCCGTTGATAGCAATACGCCCTTGTCCGGGACGAACACGCACGCGGGCAATGGCCGTTTTACGACGACCTGTGCCGAGCGAATCGTTGGTTCCTTTGCCTTCGATAATGACTTTATCTGCCATGGTTTACACCACTCCTGAATATGAACTCTTTTGAAGTTGTTTGGGAAAGATACAATGGGAAACAGTTCCCCGGAATCCATCACGACGCTTTCCAAAGCTATCCTGATATTGGAATTCCAAGCGGAGACTGTTCTATTTGCCCGCCTCCACGGGGAGAGGATTCTGGGCCTGGTGAGGATGGTTTTCCCCAGCATAAACCTTCAACTTGGAAAGCATCTTCGTCGCCAATTTGTTCTTCGGAAGCATCCTTCGCACCGCTTCCTTCAAAATGGCGGTGGGGTCTTTCTCGAATCGCTCCGCCGCCGATTCACTTCGCAGACGGGTATAACCGGTGAACCAGGTATAACGTTTCTGTTCCCATTTTTTTCCGGTAAATTTAATTTTATCCGCGTTGACGACCACCACAAAATCTCCCGTATCCACATGGGGGGTATACGTGGCACGATGTTTACCCATCAGACGCATGGCAATATCGCTCGCCAGACGTCCTACCACTTTATCCGTCGCATCGACCAACACCCAGGGATGTTCTACTTCTGCCGGCTTCGCAATGAACGTTTTCATCATAAACTACTCACTGAAATACGATTCCCGCCTCCTCCTCCATTCTGTAGAATGCCCCGAAATGGAGCCTGGGTGCGTAACTCCCACGATGGACGATCCTGGGGAATGAGGGAAAGGAAACCGGAATCCATACCGAATTTGCATATTCCTGTCGGGGAAAGAGAATGGACGATGCGTACGCACTTCGCACCACCACCTCCATGCTGGAGGCCTGAATGGATTCTTTCCCTTATTACGTTACATCGACCAGGCCCGCGAAAACCTCTCGATGCTCAACTCTTCGAGTTCAACATTCTTGTAGAAACCCATTCACACAAGTTCTACAAACAATAGAACGCCCATTTTACAATATTTCCCATTTTCCACAAGAGGGGGGAGGAGGGTGATTCATGGTTCAGGGGGAATCCTTTGTAGTGAACTCTCACCTGCTCGCCTGCCATCCGTCCATTCCTTTTCCTCAGGGGTGGGGAGTTTCCTTAATTAGAGGAAGCCGCTTCAGGAATCCCGACAGGGTGGGAAAATTTTATTTTTGGGTAGATTTTTGCCATTTTTTTGCCGATAAAATGAAAGGAAGTGTTGGCAAGCCACCCGAAAAGCAAGGAAGTGAATCGGCACAAAAATCAAATGAAGTACGGAAAGCGACTCTGTGAAAAATGTACCTCAACCATCTGCGTCGGGATGTGGTTGTTTTTCCTGCTGCCTGTTTGGGTAGGAGCGGAGGAGGAAAACGCGGAGAAGTTGCGTCAGCAATGGAATTTCGTACGATGGCGGGACCCCACTCTTTTGCGGGAACAGTTGGAACTTTTCAAGCAACCTTCGGAAGTTCGCCAGTGGAAAGAGGGGGTGGAGGCGCTGGTGGAGGAATTGGCTCCGATGTTTCCAACCGTCGAGGAATCGGGACGGAAGGAGCGAATTGGTCGTGGAAAGCTGCTGCGGAACATGACGGGAAAAGAGAAGCCGTTGACTGTTTTGGAGTGGGACTTTGCCGATACAACACTCCAGGAACAACGGCAAAGACTCTTGCGACAACTGGAGAAAAAACGTCTGGAAGGTCAGCAATTGGCCTGGAAGTATCGGGACAATACCGCGTTGGCGGTGGGACTGGGGCGTGCCACGTTTACCCTTCAGCGCCGGCTGGCGGTTTGGTATTATTGCGACCAGTGGCTGCGTCTTCCACCACAGGAACCGAAAAAACTCGCGTCTTCCCTTTGGAATCGTCAATGGCAGGCTGTGTTGACTGTTCTGGAAACCCATCCGCATTCCCAGACGTGGAAGGAGTATTTGCGGATGGAGGCGTTGCGGAATCTTCCGTTGTACACTCCGCAACAACAGCGTGATTTGGCCTTGCGAACGTTGTTACGGCTGGGAACGAACCGTCTGAACACGTCGCAACGGGCATTTTTGTCGCAGCCCGCGCTGGTGGAGATGACACGTTCGTTGCTGGAAGTGGCGGCGATGCGTTGCTCGGAAGATTACCTGATGGCGATGGTGGAGGAGTACGAGATTTCGGACAATATTAGTGCGGGAAACAAAATTGTTCAGGAATGTCTGCGTGGTTCATTGGAACATCAGCCCGCGGTGGAGCCGAGGCGGAAGAATCTGGAATATTCCTACCGAAATGCCAATATTCGGTTGTCGATTTCGCGGGAATTTTTGAATCGGTCGATTCCGCAGCGTGGGCCGGAGGAACGTACCATCAGCGAGTATCTTCTGAATCGTCCGATTTATGGTCGCGGCGTGACGAACACATCGGTAGGGGTACGGATGATTCCTGACGAAAAACGTTTTCGGCTTGGTTTTCTGGTAGAGGGAAATTTGGAGTCGAGTACCTACAGTCACGATTCGGTGGTGCGGGTTTACAACGATTCGGTGGCGAATTATGTGGCGTTTAAGGAGATTCAACTCAATGCCTCCGGGGTACAGACCACTCCCGCGACTGCCGATGTGCAGAATCACGTGGAGCTGACCGACTTGCAGACACCGTTGGATCGGATTCCGCTTATCGGGTTGGTGGCGAACGGTGTGGCACGTTCTCAGGCCGAAGTGAAACAGGAGCAGGCTCGGCTCCTTTCCGCGGAGAAGATTCGTAACGAAGTCCGCACAACCCTCGATACGGAAGTGAACACAAAACTGACGGAACTGAATCGTGTGTGGCATGAGAAATGGTTGGCTCCACTGACACGGATGGAACTGGATTTTCAGGAGGTGGATGCCCAGACGCTGGAAAATTCGGCATCGATTCGTTTTCGGCTGGGAGACCTGCAGCAGCCTGGTGGCTACACGCCTCGTCCGGGAGCGCCTGCGGAAAGTCTGCTGAATTTCCAGGTACACGAATCGGCTGTCAACAATTTTTTGCAGCAAATTCGTCTGGAAGGGAAAACCTTCACGATGGAGACGTTGCGAACGTATATTCAGCGACAATTTCCGAACTGGAAGCCTGCCCCGTATACTTCGGAGGAGGAAATTCCGCGCGATTTGGAAATTACGTTTGCCTCGTCCGACGCGCTGGCGGTTCAGATTACCGAAAATCAGTTTTTGCTTCGTATTTCGATTGCCGAATTGAAAATCGACCGTCATGTCTGGAAGAATTTTGAGGTTCACATTCCGTTTCGCGTGGAATATCAGGGTTTGCAGGCCATTTTGAAACGAGATGGCGTGATTCGTCTGCTGGGACGGATGAATCTCTCCTCGCAAATGGCCTGTCGAGGCGTGTTCAGCAAAATGTTTCCGAAAGATTTTGAAAAAGAGGTGGTTCCTGCCCACCTTCGGGAGGATACACGATTTTCGATGCTGGCCTTGAATCAGTGCGTTTTACAGGATGGCTGGCTGGGCATTTCGTTCCACTATGCCCGGCAACATCCTCTTCAGATAGCCTCTGGCAAAAGTAACCCTCGTTGAGTCGTTTCCATGAACCATTCCCATTATTTTTCTCCCCCCTTTACAAACGGGTTGAAATCCGGTTAAATGGGATGATGTTTCCCAACATTTTTCGCGAAAAACCATTTCCCAGAAAATTTCCTCAATCGTGAATGTTCCCAAATCGCGGTGAGTATTATGACAGATATGGAAAGTCCGGTTTGGACGAAAGATTACTGCATTCCCAGCAAAACCGAAGCAGGTCATGCTGTTATGGACGGAGTGTTGCAGCAACTGGAAGAATTTTTCTGGGACAAGAAGGATATCTTTGCGATCCATCTTGCGTTGGAAGAGGCGATCGTAAACGCCATTCGTCACGGCAACCAGTCGAATAATCGGCTCTGTGTTCAGGTTCATTTTGAAATCAGTCCTGAAAAATTCCTGGTAACTATCCGCGACGAAGGTTCTGGTTTCGATCCGAACAGTATTCCTGATCCGACGCTGGAAGATTTTCTGGAACGGCCATGCGGACGTGGTGTGAAACTGATGCGATCGTTCATGACAACGGTTTCTTTCAATGCTGCGGGGAATGAGGTGACGCTGACGAAGGAGCGTTCGGTTCCAGCCTCAGAACAGGTTTCCCCGGAAAATTCCACGGCTGGTTTTTCGCAGGAATGAATCAAGGAGACGGTTATCCATTTTAAAATTCAATTTTCAGGAGTTTTCCCATGTCGGATTATCGGCACATATCGCTGAACATTGTAGATGACATTTGCGTGGTTCGTCTTTTGGACAATCGCATTGTGGACGATATTAACATTTACGAATTGGGGACAGAACTGTTTTCCCTGGTGGAGCAGGGTGGCTACACCAAGATTCTGCTGAATTTCTCCGATGTCGGCTTTCTTTCGAGTGCCGCGTTGGGCAAGTTGATCATGCTTTACAAGAAGATTGCGGTTCGCAACGGGATGTTGAAGTTGTCGAACATTGCCCCGGATATTCGGGAGTTGTTCACGATCATGAATCTGGATCGGATTTTTGACATTCGCCCGGAAGAAGCGGATGCGCTGGCATCGTTTTAGCGGCAGCGCAGATAGAGTCGAAAGGAAGGTGCGGCGTTGGGCAAGGTCGCGGGAAGTACGACGGACAGTATCGAACGACTTCGTAAACGGATGGCCGAACCGCCTCTTTCCGAGGAGTACCCTTTCGCCTGGCACGAACTTTCGGTGCAGGGGCTGCGGTACCACTATCTGGATGAGGGGGAAGGCCCGGTTTTGCTGATGTTGCACGGGAATCCCACCTGGTCGTTTTACTGGCGAAACCTGGTCAAGGGACTGCGGGATCGGTTCCGCGTGATTGTGCCGGATCATATCGGCTGTGGCCTGTCGGAAAAGCCCGGTTTGGGGGAGTATCCCTTCACGCTGGAGCGTCGGATAGAAGATGTCCTGGCATTGGTAGAATCCCTGCAGTTGCGGGAAATCACGTTGGTGGCTCACGACTGGGGGGGAGCGATTGGCATGGGCGCGGCGGTGGCGGCACCGGAACGTTTTCGGCAGTTCCTTTTGTGCAATACCGGAGCTTTTCGGTTCGCGAGTTGCCCGTGGCGTATCCGGGTTTGTCGCGTTCCGTGGCTGGGCGACTGGGCGGTGAAGGGAGGCAATGTGTTTGCCCGTGCCGCCATTCGGATGGCTGTGGAAAAACGGTTGTCGCCGACGGTGCGCGCGGGATTGCTGGCTCCGTATGACAATTGGCACAATCGGCTGGCGACGCATGAGTTTGTCCGCGATATTCCGCTCTCTCCACGGGATCGGAGTTACGAAACGCTGGTGCGGGTGGAGGAAGGACTGTCGCAGTTTCGGAATCATCCCGTCACGTTGCTGTGGGGAATGCGGGACTGGTGTTTTACGCCTGCGTTTCTCAAGCGTTTTCAGGAAATTTTCCCGCAGGCACAGACGTACCCCTTTCCCGACGCGGGGCATTATTTGGTGGAGGATGCGTGGGAAGAAATTCTTCCTGTTATCCGGCGTCGGATGGAATAGAAAAAATGACAAAAATAACTTTTGGAAAGGAAAAAAATGAATAATACGGAAGCGAAATATCGTTCCTTTGCGTTGGTTCGTGAGATGATGGAGACGCCGGAGATTGTCCGCAAGTTTGATCTGTCGCAGACGAAGGAAATGGCGTCCCAAGTCGCGGCGTGTGGTCGGCTTTTCTTCACGGGAGAAGGTTCCAGCCGTATTTTTCCGGCCAAAAACACGATTTACACCGCGTTGAAAACCGGGTTGGACGTGGCGTTGGCGACGGATGGCAGTTGGCAGAGCGCGGAATACGACTTGTCTCGCTGGGCAGTGATGGGAGCGTCGAACAGTGGTCAGACGAAGGAAGTGATTTCGCTTTTCAACAAACTGGCCGCGGCAGGTCATGAAAATCGCTTTGCCATGACAGCCTGTGAAGGGTCGAAACTGGAAGAGGTGGCGAATCGGACGATTGTGTTGTCGTGCGGCAAGGAAAACGCGGTGGCGGCCACGAAAAGTGTGGTCGAGCAGGGGCTGGTCAACCTCTCCTTCCTGCACCATCTGGCCGGTCTGGAAATGCCTTTGGAGGAGACGGCACAGGCAGCAGAGGCCGTTTTGCAGGCAGAGTATCCAGCCGAAATGATGGCCAAACTCATCGAATCGCCGATGGTCTATTTTGCGGGTCGGAACAATGGTGTGGCGGAAGAGTTGACGCTGAAGACGAACGAAATCACCCGAAAAAAGAGTGATTTTCTGGAAGGAACCTACCTGTTGCACGGTATTGAAGAAGTGATGAACGCTGGAGAAACGATCGTCATAATCGAACCATTTGAACAGGAATGCCAGAAAATTCAGGAACTTCTGGTGGAGAAAATCGGCGTGCATGTTTTTGCGATCGCGTCGAAAGAGACGATTTTCCCGACGATTACGATTCCTCATGTTGGCATGATGGCACCGTTCCTGCAATTGATGGCGGGCTGGAATTTGCTGGTTCAGATGGGTGTCGCCATGGGTGTCGATTTGGACAAACCGCAACGTGCCAGAAAAGTCGGCAACGCTTTTTAGAGCATCCCGAAACCGAATTTATCCTTTGGACAACACGTATTGATGACGCATTTTGCCTGGGATCGAATGGTTCCATTTTTTCGGGACGTTTCGGTCATTCACCACTGGACGCCGGCGGACTGGTCGGAGCTTTTCCGCTTTGCCCGGGCGGGACGGCTTTTGGCTCAGGTCGAGGCACGGCTGCGTCGAGAAAATCTTTTGGAGCAGGTGCCTGCCGAAGGACGTTGGCAATTGACCTCGGCACGGATTCGTTTTGAACGTGCCCGTCGCCAAATGCTTTGGGAGGTGGATTGCCTGGAACGAGCGCTGCGGGAGTCGGAAATTCCGGTCGTTTTGCTGAAAGGCGCGGCGTATTTGATGGCCGATTTTCCGTGGAGCGACGGACGGATTTCCGTGGATGTGGATATTCTGGTGCCCCAGGAAATGTTGTCGCAAGTGGAATCGTGGCTGATGTTGTCGGGTTGGGTTGCGCAGAAAAAGAGCGAATACGACGATCATTTCTATCGCGACTGGATGCACGAATTGCCGCCGATGGTGCATTGGGATCGTAAGACAGAGTTGGACGTACACCACACGCTCTTGCCGCGAACGGGAAAAATCACGATTGATTCGCAGCGTCTTTGGGAAGAAGTCGTTCCGTTTCGGGGGATTTTCTCGCTCCTTTCGCCACATGACATGGTACTGCACAGTATTTTGCACACTTTTCAGGATGGTGATTTGTCGGACTGTTTCCGGGATTTGCTGGATTTGGATGGGATGCTTCGGTATTTTTCGGAGTCGGAGCCAGATTTTTGGACCCAACTTCGCCAGCGGAGTGAGGCTTTCGGTCTTCATCGTCCGGTCTATCACGCCTTTCGGACGCTGCGGGAAATGCTCCACACACCGATTCCCGACACCGTTTTTCCACAGGAAGTTCCCGGTATTTTTTCGCGTTGTTGGATGGATTTTGCCATTCGGCGTGCGATATTGCCGGAATTGCCGTCCCGCACCCGTTTTTCCGTTGCCATTTCGCGGAAAGGGTTAGGGATGCGTCAACACTGGCTTCGGATGCCGTTGAAACTCCTGATTCCTCACCTGTGGCACAAGTGGCAGGAACGTCGTCGAGAAGCGAAAAAACGGAAAACGACGTAAAATTCACAAACCTTCCGTGGCTTTCTTTATTTAAAATTTCTTCGATTCTCCCTTTTTCGTTCCCTTCCCTCTGTTCAGGGGAGAAAAAATCCGCTACAATAGAGGGAATCCGAAAAAGATTCAGGAAGGACAGGAGAATGAAGAAGAAATACAGACCACTCTATATTTTGTTGGTTATTGGACTGATGCTCGGTTTTGTGACTGTTTTTCTCCACAGAGAGTATCAGGAAGTCCGCATGAAAGGTGACATCACCCGATTTGTGGTGGAGATGCAGGAAATCGACAAGCTTTGCCAGGAAAATCGTCAGGAAGATGCGGTCAGGAAGGTTCACCTCCTTCAAGAGGAGATGTTGCAGGTCGATTCACCCCAGGTGCGGGTAACGATTTTGCCTCGGTTGGCGGCGATTTGCTTTTCGTTGGGATTAAAACAGGAAGCCCGGCAAGCCTTTGAGGAGGGGCTTTCTCTTTTTCAGCAATTGAAAATCCCCACGGCGGCTCGCGTGAATCAGATGGCATTTCTTTCTCGCGTGGCACTGCTCCTACAGGAAACAGAACAGGCTCGAAAACTGCTCCGAGAGGCTGAGTCACACTGGGAAAACCTCCACGACGGCCAGGAAAAGGGAGAATGCGGTTTCTATCTGGCACTTTCCTGGATTGATTTGGGGGAGCGGGAAAAGGTTCAGGAAAAAGTCCAGATTCTAAAACAGTTGGTTGAGGCATCCCAGGATCCGAAATGGAAATTGGACATGGAACCCTGTATCGAAATTCTGGAACAGGCTCAGCATGAAAAAGTCATGCCCCGGTCGGAAAATGGAAACGTCGGGGAAACCTCGCCCCGGATAACGCCATAATCCGAAATTGCCGTGAACGCCGTGTCGCCTGAAGTTTCGGAAAACGCATTCGTCCGGACGATTTTCCCATGGTATGCTGCGCTAGAACACTTCCAGAATTTGTTTGTTACATTTGGCATTTTGAAAACATCGGTTGATCCTCTGTCAGCGTAGGAGAGTTTCCACAAAAGATGGAGATGGAAAAAAATGTCATCTGTGGATAAAGAAGTGCGGGAAAACCTATTTTAAGAAAGATTTTTGAGTAAATCCAGAAATTTCGCCCCTTCCAACGTTAAAAATTGTCCGTAGATGGCACAGAAGACGGAAAAAAGGATTCCATAAACGTTTGTCAATAAAAATGCGAGAGGAAGGGGAAGTAAGGTGTGCGTACTCCACGAATATTATTGTTAATGGGAACGTCCCACGGCTATGGTCGGGAACTGATCGACGGAATTACGCAATATTGGTACGAAGTGGGATACCAGGTCGATTTTGAGTTACGCGGCCATTTGGAATCGTTGCCGGACTGGGTTCAGGATTGGGAGGGGGAAGGAATCATCGTTCGGCACCACCAGCCGGAAACATTTGCCATGCTGGAGAAAAAAGGGATTCCTTTTATCCGGTTGAATTGTCCCGATCACGTTTCGGATGTGGACGTGGACGAAATGGCCGTGGGGGAAATGGCGGTAGAACATTTTCAGGAACGCGGCTTGAAGCATTTCGCGTTTTTTACGCAGTGCGACCATTACTGGACACGCCGTCGCCGAGACGGTTTTGCGCAGGCCGTGAAAAAACGCGGGGGAGTCTGCCACGTTCTGGAACGGTATCATGAAGATGCCGCCCCTTTTCCGACGTGGGAACGGTCATTTCAAAAAAGGTTCCTCGAATGGTTGCACGAATTGCCCAAACCGATAGGGATGCTGGTTTCGTACGACTTCCATGCCCGGAGTGTTTTGGAAGTCTGCCAGTCGGAAGGAATTGCCGTCCCAGAAGAGATTGCGGTTTTAGGCATCAACAATGAAAAGTGGTTTTGCCGACTCCAGAATCCCCCTCTGTCGAGCCTGATTCAGAACAGCTATAAAACAGGCTACGAAACGGCTCGCATTCTCTGTAATAAAATCCAGGGGAAGGAAATCCCGAATTTTCCCGTTCTTTTTCCCCCTGTCGGAGTCTGTACGCGACGTTCCACCGACTTGATTGCGGTTGAGGATGAAGATGTGGCAGACACGCTGCGTTGGATTCGGCGAGAAGCTTGTCAGGGACTAACGGTAGAACGTATCGTGGCGGAAGTCGGCCTTTCCCGCCGGACGCTGGAACGAAAATTTCAGCAGGCCTTCGGACGTACCATGAAAGAAGAAATCCATCGCGTTCGGATGGAACGTGCCAAAGAACTTCTGTTGGAAAGCCGCCTGCCTATCGGGAATGTTGCCCGCAGTCTCGGTTTTTGTTCCCACGCTCACTTCGTTCATATTTTCCGCCAGCAAACCGGTTTGACTCCTTCCGAGTTCCTTCGCCAGTTTCGCGTGGGATGATCCGGCATTTCACGTTCCCACTTCGTTCAAAGCTCTTTCCCGATCGTACTCATTGCCAGAACGGTATGTTTCATTCCCTTGATACCCGCGAGTTGCTTGTAAAGTTTCTGAATTTCCTCGACAGGCCCTTTCACAATAATGTTTTCCATGCAGCTGTGATGGTCGAGATGAGCATGTTGGGAACAGAGAACAAAAGCCCCGAAATTGTGCTGAATCTCCACAATTTTAGGAAGCATTTGCGGTTTATGATGGTCGTAAATGAGCGTGATTGCCCCCGCCACAATTTCTCCTTCGTGCCATTCCTGCTGAACGAGAGCCGATTTGATGAGATGTTTGACCGCTTCGGAACGTGTTGGAAACCCCTGTTCCCGCTGCAATTGGTCAAATTTTTCCAGCACCCCAGCTTCCAGTGAAATGGAAATACGCGTAATCTTTTCCATAAACACCTCCTGTAAAAACGTTTGAGAGCCATTTTTCTGGATTTTACCGTGGAAACATAAAAAAGTCAAGATGCTGGCATTCCTCTCCCTTGTCAAAGATGCTAAATTTGCTATACTAAAAAATATGGCCGAGTGGCGGAATGGCAGACGCTCGGGATTTAAAATCCCGTGTCCTCACGGACGTGCGGGTTCGATCCCCGCCTCGGCTATCTCCTTGGGAGATTTTGCCACTCACAAGATACGCTATTTTACGGGTTTATCCGTGCCGGGATGAAAACCGGATTGTAGGTGTTGGGGTACTGAGGGGGCACGGCGGGTAGGGTCAAAAAGCCGGGTGTGTGTTCTTAACGTGCGACGCCACTTAATGATAATTGGTTTGGCAATCATCTATCACCAATAAAACGGGAGTACATCTACCGTAAACAGTCTTTCCAGGGAACACGAACGGGAGCCTCCACTGCTTTCGGGCGGTGGAGAACGTTCTGTTTGGATATTCTTGTCATTTTAAATTGAAAGCACACAGCCCAGGACATTTCCAGAATTTGTTTGCCTTTTTCCACGTCAAGGGAAACCGTATCTTCCTTTCAACGTTAAGAATGGTCCGTGGAAGACGCGGACATTTTCATTGGTGATTCCCACCGTCTTATCGCAAACTCCGTCCTCACCCCTCTCTGCCTTTCCTTTTCGTACAATGGACACCTCCATTTTATAAAAATCCAGCAGCTTTCTCCTATCGCGTGAAAAAAAAGCAAGTCGTTGTTTTTTAAGAGCTTACGTCATTACCCTCGACTGGAACAGAACCATCTCTTGAAACCTCTATAAAGTACGGTCTTTCAGAAAATCCATTCCTTTAAAGGGGTAGGAATGGGGGCAGGTCGAATATTGAGCAGGAAATATGGGGTCTGTTGCGGTCGTTGGATTCGGAAAGACAAACGAATGTTCTGGAAGTTCTGGGGAAGGTTCTGCGCAATGCGATGGAAGGAATGGGGATTGAACGGCAGAGGGTAGGGGGAGGTTCCCCCTTTTGTTGGGGAGATGGTTGTGTGGATGTGGGAGAGGGATTTTTATTAGAGCTGGTTGTAAGTGTCTATTTTTAGAGAGGTTACGAAGGAGAAAAAAGCGATGCGTAGTGAATCGGAATGGATGAATTATGCGGGAATGTTTGATTTTCAACAGGATTTGGCGTTTCGGATGCCGGTGGATGGGAATGGGATGGAGGAGGGGCAAATGGTGATGGATTGGGGCAAGTTCACGGGAAGTGAGAAGTTGGGCGTTGGAGCGTTTGGCTCGCACGGATTTGTTTAAGGCGGTGGAGACGCTACGGAAAGTTTTGGAATCGGTAGGGTTTTGGTGGGAGTCGGAAATTGTTTCACGTGTGGATATGCAGGTTCTGTTACCCGTTGATATATATGAGTTTACGGAAGCTCTCAAAGGCCAACGGGTGGTGACACGTTGTCGCGGTGTTTACCAGTTAAACGCGAATATGAATACCATGCGAATCGAGACAATTACGCTTCGTTCGTGCAATGCGGAACTTTGCATTTACGATAAGCGTGCCCAACTTTTGACGGCCGACCCGGTCTATTTTCGGACGTTCTGCAAGGAGATTTTGCAAGACAGAGAAATTCCTAAACACTTGACACGTGTGGAGTTCCGTTTCAGACGTCGTATGTTGGAACGCTATGGAATTACGACATTTAAGGATTTACGCAATTCGCAGGCCGCCCTCCCGAAAGTGTTTGGTCGGGATTGGTTTCGGATTCTCGAACGGGATAAAGTACGGGGAAGTGAGAATGAAATTCCCGACGCTCCGATTTGGGCAAGAACGATGAAGGCTTTTGAGCATTATTTTTCAGACCAGACCCCTCCGTCTCCTCCTGAACGAACCCCCGACGATTTGCGGCAAACGCCCAAGATACAACGGGTTACGCGAATTGACCGCCTTGTGAAACAAGCTGCTGGCCTGCTTTCGGCTGCGGCTTCGTGCGTCTGCGAAAAGTTCACCTACATCGAAGAAGTTTGGGAAAAATCGGCCGCACTTTTGAAATTTTACGCTGAACCGATGTACTTCAAAGGTATTTCCCGGCAGGTTGAAAATGCGGTAAGGCGGGGTTATATGGTCGAAAACAGCCCTATTTATTCGACGTTGAAGGAGATTCATACCTCCTTTTCCCCCGATTTGTACTACGCTCAACCTGTCGAATTCGGGTAAAATTCCCTCGTTGGGAAAAATTTTCAAAAAAATTTGAAAAAATCCTCCGATTTTATGTACATTATAGCACGGATACCGTAAAGTACCACAGAGCTTCACGACGTGGGAGGATAGAAGAAAAAGCCCTGAAAAAAGAGGGTTTTGGGAAGGTTCGGAAGAGATTTTGTACCCTATGGTACTTTACCTTGAAGTCCTTAAAATGAAAATAAATGCCCAAAATGTTCAGAAAAAGAACAATTTTACCTATTTTGTCAAGGGGGGGGGTGAATTTTTTTTCATAATTTTTTATACTGCCGGATACATGAGCCAACGAGAAGAAAAGGAATTTTTCTCATGAGGACTTTTTGTAACTTACGTTTTTTCAATGAGTTACGAAAACCCTCTATGGTCTGCTTCGATTTTTCAAGGAGGATTTGCCCCAATGGGAAAGAAGAGTGTTTCCGTTCAGAAAAACAGGTTGCCCCGCCTGATGACCAAACAAGAGGTGGCCGAACTTTTGCGGTGTTCGCTTCGACACGTGGACACGCTGAAAACGTTGTACGGCCTTCCATTTCAGAGGTTGGGAAATTTGGTTCGTTACGATTCCCAGGCCATTTTGAAATGGGTAGAGCAACAGGGCAATTATTGAAATTTCACATTGGGAATAAATCGGAGAGTGCAGGAACGAACATGGCAAGCGTGAGCAGAAAAGGGAACCGCTATTACATTTGCGTTTACATCGACGGAACCCCGCGAAAAATATACGGTTACACAAACAAACGAGTGGCCGAACGGACGGGCGAAAAGATAGAAAATCTTATCGCGTGCCGGCTGTCTGGCGGCCTGACCGATGAAATTCGGCTGTGGTTGAAAGAGATTGAGAATTCCGACCTTTACGACAAATTGGCACGGCTGGAACTGGTCGAGGAACGGCAAGAAGGAAAAACGCTTTACGGACTTCTGGAAGCGTATCAAACCAGCCAATCGGATGTCACGGCAGAAACTCACAAAACGTATCTC
>JAUNBF010000155.1 GCA_030527185.1 Planctomycetia bacterium
ACGGCTTTGATTCTGTCCGCCAGCCATTTTTCCTTCGTTTTTTTGTGCGCGTGGCACAATTCGTTCAATTTCATTCCGATAATCGATAATTTTCCATCTTCCGACCTTGATTCCAATCGCAAAGTGTGGCATACCGATCTTATCGTCAAACAGTCCGTGCGACTTTTGCGGAAATTTTATAGGGGAAGTAGTATAGCCTCCTCCGCTGGAAAGGTAGCTTGCGGGGAGCCGCCCAAAAAAGCCCCCCAGGCACCGCCGCCAGAGACGGTTTCAAAAATTCGTGACGATTCATGGCATTATACTCCCCGTGCCTTATACTACTTCTCGTTGATATTCCCGGTTCAGCCCGCTGGTGGAGTGACTCACTTCGTTTCCGAGCGAATGTCGTCGCCGACACAAAATCGGAATCCAACATCGAAAATTTTTTGATTCGCATCCCGCCAAGTCTCCTTTCCCAACTCGGGGGATTCGCCGTACCAACTTCCTCCACAGTGCATTGCCGAGGTTTCCTTCCTTTCGGGGGTGCCCGGCAGCACCGGTTGTTTCCGCGAATCCCGGCACTCGGCACACCATTCCCACACATTGCCATACATGTCGTAAAGTCCCCACGCATTAGGCTTTAGCTGAGCCACCGCGTGTGTTTTTCCATCGCTATTCCCCTTCAGCCAAGCCTTGGACATGAGGTCTTGGAGAACCATCGTAATCGGTTCGCCAGCACAACTCGCATACATCCACTGAAGGGCGGTGGGGAGGCTCGCTTTGGCACCCAGTTTCTCGCTGATTTTCTCACAAAATCGGTTGGCGTCGTACCAATTCACCTGATCTACCGGTCGCGTCGTGTCTTGTTTGAAGTGTGCGGGATTCTCTCCCATGATCGCCTTCCACTGATCTTGCGTGACCTCCGTCGCCAGCATCCAGAAACCTTCGTCCACGCGGTACGACACCACCCGATTTCCGACCGGGACGGGGAAAATCCCCGCCGGACAATACCGAAACGTAAATTCTACCCCCTCAATCGTCCGAGTCAACTCCTCCCCCTCTTTAGGTCGGTTCGTCCGTTTTTTCGAAGCGCTTGTTTTTCGGGCGGCTGCCGCCGAAGCCGTTTTGCTTTTGGTTCGGGAAGTGGAGGCCTTTTTCTTCGTTTTCTTGTCAGGAATCGGCGCTCCAGCAAAGGGGTCGTCCTCCTCAACCTGTTGATTTTTACGATATTCCAGAACCATCTCCCGATCTTCTTCCGACAACCTCTCCAACGGCAGGGCAAACGCCTTTTCGTCGCTGGAACGAATCATCGGCAGGGGATAGTCCAACGAGTCGTCCGTCTGCAATTTCTGCAAGACCTCCTCCTGCTCCCAGTCCCAAGTCGCAGTAACTTCCCGTCCCTTGCGACCGGTCCAAATCCGTTCTGCTCTGGGGTCGTCCGACCCTCCCCACGCCACCGTCCCCATCAGGAAAACGGCTCCCATTCCCAACAGTGTCAACCTTTTTCGAATCATCATTTTCTCTCTGGAATTTTTTCATGAGTTACGGATACGCCATCCATGATGATTATACAGGATAAAAACTTCGGGCGAAAGGGGAACCTGCGGAAAAAATAACTTTATCTAAACGTTACTTATAATACTCCGCGTTAAAATTTCCCGTTCCGTCCGCCGTTGGAGCGACGCACCACGGCTCGTAATGCGTCGCGCAAGACGGGAATTTTTAGGTGCAAGAAGTGTGTGTTTCAAAAAGCAGAAACGTTTACTCAAGCGTCCCCATGTCAATCACGTAACGGAACTTGACTTCTCCGTCGATAATTTTCTGGTACGCCTCGGTAATCGCCTTCCCGTCCGCGGGAATAATTTTCACGTCCGGGTATAGCTCATGGCTTACCGAATAATCCATCATTTCCTGCGTCTGACGGATGCTTCCCGTATTGGAACCATAAACCTTACGCAAAGGAAGCATCGGAAGCGCCGACGTGGGAATCATCGGAACTTCGGCATTCGGCGGCAGACCCACGATCGCCATCTCGCCGTTGAGTTTAAGCATCTGCAAATACATCAACGGATCATGTTGAAATGGAATCGTATCAATGATCAAGTCGAGGGAATCCTCCAAACCTTCCAAATCTTCCGGTTTGTTGACGTTCACATATTTTTTCGCGCCCATGCGAAGCGCGTCCTCCCGTTTTTCTTCGGTAATGTCAAACACCACGACATCCGCACCAAGAGAAACGGCATATTTTACCGCCATGTGTCCCAAACCGCCAAAGCCCGCAACACCTACTTTATCACCCTTTTGCGTATCCGAAAATCGAATCGGCGTGTAGGTCGTGATCCCTGCGCACAGAAGCGGGGCGACCCTCTCCATCGGCACGTTTTGCGGGATTTTGACCGCGAAGTCCTCTGAAATCACGTAATTGCTGGAGTACCCGCCATACGTCGGCTCATCATGCTCCGTATGATCCACGCTTGCGAAGGAAAGGACTCTTTTCTTGCACAAATGTTCCATCTCCGTTTTGCAGTAATCGCAGTCCGAGCACGACGCGATCCAGCAACCCACCCCGGCATAATCACCCACCTTAAATTGGGTAACATCCTTCCCGACCTGAATCACACGCCCTGCAATTTCATGCCCCGGAACGGTGGGAAATTGTGTTTTTCCCCAATCCTGTCGAACATGATGCACATCACTGTGGCAGATGCCCGCATACATGATTTCGATGAGAATATCGTTATCGCCGACCGGACGCCGAGTAAACTCAAATGGCTTGAACTCGCCACTATCGTCAAAAACGGCAAACCCTTTCGCCGGAATACGTTTTTCTTCACCCTTAGCCATCAGGCAGGTGCAGCACCCCATAATGGCGAACGACATTACCAACCACTTATCCATTGTCATTTTCCTTTATCCAATACCTTGAAAAAACGTTACTTCCCACTCGTCGCGGCTTTGTAATCCTCGTCGGAAACCGGTTCCAGCCAGGTGTTTTGGTTCGTCTGGGGATTGCATGCAATGGCAAGGTGGGCAAACCAACTGTCGGGCGCGGCTCCGTGCCAATGCTCCACATCCGGTGGAATTTCCACAACATCGCCTGGCAAAAGACGTTGCGCAGCCTTTCCAC
>JAUNBF010000009.1 GCA_030527185.1 Planctomycetia bacterium
ACCGCAGCAAAGAATTCCGTACCAACAATCGGCAAAATTTCCAAAAAGAGAGAATCTCGAGGAAGAAATTCTCTCTTTCCCGGAAAAAAACGGTCTGCCTTTCTTTGCAAATCGGGCATTTGACCCCGACGGGACTACTGTAAGTACGTGGGTTGCCGTCTGTGGAAAAGTGTGTACGTTAATCGCATAGGTGTAATCGTCTCCCTCCTCCATGTTGAACAAGGATGGGGGATGTCTTTTGAAAAAACGACGAAGAATCAACATGAATTTTTTCTGAAGATATCTATTGCTCCGTTAAACTTGTAAATATCATGAGTCATACACGTCTCTCTCATGAAAATACGGCATAAATACCCATAATCATCAATGGAACAAAGTTCTAGTCCCCGCTTCGATTCCGTCCCTCTTTTTCAGGCAAAATCTTCTCCTTTTCCGTACCCTTGACGTTTATTTTTTATTCAGGTACAATAGGGAATGGTATTGTCAGAAAGATGGAATCCATAAGGAGAATTTCCCATGAGAAGATTGGGGTGGTTGAGTTGTCTGGTCATGACGTTGGTAGGAGTGAATTTGCTGGCGGTGGAAGTGCCGCGAAATGTGGCTCACCGGGGATTTTCGGCAGTGTTTCCTGAAAACACGCTTTCCGCCGTTCGGGGGGCGATTGAGGCAAAGGCAAATGGCTGCGAGATGGATGTTTATCGCTCGAAAGATGGCGTCGTTTTCCTGAATCACGACGGGAATTTGAAACGGTATTGCGGCGTGGATCGAAAAGTGACGGAGTTGACGTGGGAGGAATTGCGGAAATACGAGGTGGGTTCTTTCAAAAATGCCCGTTTTGCCGGAGAAAAAATGCCGTCGCTGGAAGAGGCACTGCTCGTTTTGAAGGAATCGGATTGCACGCCAGTCATTGAAATCAAGCAGGAAGGGCTGGAAGAGGATATTCTGGCACTTTTGAAGAAGCATGAGATGGTCGATCGCAGCGTCATTATCGCGTTTTCGCAAAAAGTCTGCCGTCGGATGCGGGAACTGGATGCCAACATATTCATTGCCTGGCTCTGCTCTCAGGGAAAAGAGGAGTCGGAAGACGCGTACATTAAACGAATTGAAAAAACACTGAAAGAATGCGGTCTGACGGCAGTCGATTTGCATTATAACGGCGTGACGCCCAAATTGGTGGAAACGCTTAAAAAACAAGGAATGACGATCATGTGCTGGACGATCAACGATCCGACCACCATGGAAAAAGTCTGGAAAACGGGCGTTGACAGTATCACGACCGACTTTCCCGATCGGCTGAACGAAGTGTTGAAGTGAGAACGGAAGGCGTTTCATGGCACGGAACATTTTAGCGATTGACATCGGCGGCTCCAAGATTCTGGCAGGTTGGATGCAGATTTTCACCACCCCGGAAGGTTGGCGGGATTATCAGATTCTTCAGACAGTTCAGGAGTCACTTGCGGGGAATCTTTCCGAAAGGGTGATTCTGGAAACCATCGACCGGATGGTGGAAAGGCTCTTTCCCGAAAATGCGTTTGCGGAAGTGGAGGCATTGGGTGTGACGATTCCTGGCCTGGCGGACGAGGAAGTCTGGATTTACGCCCCGTTTTCCGGGATCGAGAATTTTCCGATTGTCCGGGAATTGCGGTGTCGGTATGGGAAACCGGTGCGAATTGCGAACGATGTCAATGCGTGTGCGTTGGCAGAACGGCAGTTTGGCAAATGTCGCGATGCGCGGGATTACGTCTGGATGACGATCAGCAACGGAATCGGCGGCGGAATCGTTCTCAACGGGAAAATCTATCCCGGAGCCTTGGGTTTTTCGGGGGAATTCGGCCACATGACAGTCGTCGAGGATGGTCAGCTTTGCGGCTGCGGCAAACGGGGCTGTCTGGAAGCGGAGTGTGCCGGGCCGGGGTTGGCGAGATTTTACGCAACGCTTGAGGGAACTTCGGAACCGATTTCGGCAGCGGAAATAGCACGCCGGGCGGAAGCGGGGGAGGCCAGCGCGGTGCAGGCATTTGTCCGGGAAGGGAAATTGTTGGGATTGGCGCTGGCGAACATTGCGAACATTCTGAACCCGGAGAAAATCCTTCTGGGAGGTGGCGTGACGCGAGCCTGGAAATGGTTTTCCCCGACAATGCAGGCGGAATTTGAGAAAAACCTTTTCCGACGGGCGAATTCTGGCCTGAAAATCGAGCAGACCGGATTGGGTTACGAAGCGGCCTTGATCGGTGCGGCAGCCTTGACGGAGAAAGAGGAAAACGAAACGAGATGTTGATAACGCTTCAGGATGTGACGTACGCACTGGGATACCCACCTCTTTTGGATCACATTCAAAAAACGATTGAGGAGGGGGAGAAGATTGCGTTGGTGGGACGCAATGGTGCCGGGAAAACGACGTTGTTGCGGATTCTCCAGGGGGAATTGCCTCCTGATTCGGGCGAAGTGATTCGGCAACAGGGACTTCAGACGGCCCTTTTAACGCAGAGCGTTCCGAACGATTTGCGGGGGAGCGTCTGGGACGTGATTGCCGGAGGACTGCAAAAGGATGGGGCACTTTTGTCGCGTTTTCATGAGGTTTCGCATGGTCTGGCGGCGGCTTATGAAGAGGGGTGGATGGAAAAAGCGGCGTCGCTGGAAAAGGAATTGGATCGTTTGCAGCGCGAGATGGATTTGGCTGGTTCCTGGGAGTCGCAGCGCAAGGTGGAGCAGATTCTGACGCAGATTCGTCTCGACGGCAACCTGGAAACGAGCCAACTTTCGGCAGGCAAGAAGCGGCGGGTGCTTTTTGCGCGGGCAATGGTGGCGGAGCCGGACATTCTGTTTCTGGACGAGCCGACGAACCACCTTGATTTGGAGAGCGTTCTCTGGCTGGAAGATTTTCTGAAACGTTACGAGAAAACGGTCTTTTTCGTGACGCACGATCGGATGTTTCTGCGGAATATCGCGACGTCGATATGGGAACTCGACCGGGGACACCTGCACCGTTACGACGGTTCCTATGAGTCGTATCTGGAACGTCGCGAACAGCGGCTTCACGCGGAAGAAAAGGAGTTGGAACAGTTTCAGAAAAAGCTGGCGCAGGAGGAGGTCTGGATTCGGACGGGGATCATGGCACGTCGCACCCGAAATGAAGGACGAGTGCGGGCTTTGAAAGCGATGCGTCAGGACGCGGCACTACTTCGGAAAGACCCAGGAACGGCCAAACTGGAGATTCACGAAGGGATAACGTCCGGGCGGTTGGTGGCGGATGTGAAAAAGGTCACGTTTCGGTACGCCCCGGAAACGGAGCCGATTCTGGCCGATTTTTCCGTAAAAATCATGCGCGGCGAGCGGATTGGCATTTTAGGCCCAAACGGCATTGGCAAAACGACGCTTTTGAAAGTGCTGTTGGGAGAATTGCCGCCAACATCGGGAGAAGTCCGCCTGGGAACGCAGTTGCAAGTCGCTTATTTTGACCAGCTCCAGGAAACGTTGGACGAAGAAAAGTCGGTAATCGACAATGTGACAGATGGCTCCACCCAAGTGACCATCAATGGTCGGAAACAGCATATTTTAGGCTACTTGCGTGATTTCCTCTTTTCCGAGGAGCGAGCCAAAATGCCGGTAAAATTTTTGTCGGGGGGAGAGAAAAACCGGATTCTGTTGGCAAAACTTTTCACGAAACCGTCGAATGTTCTGGTGATGGACGAGCCGACGAACGATTTGGACATGGAGACGCTCGATTTGCTGGAAGAGAAGCTCAGCACCTACCCAGGAACGCTCCTGCTGGTGAGCCACGACCGGGAATTTATCAACAACATCGTCACCTCCACGCTGGTATTGGAGGGAAAGGGTATCGTTCACGAGTACGTCGGCGGTTATGACGACTGGATTTTCCAGAAAAGTCAACAGGCAGAGCCGGAAAAAAAGGTGGAAAAAGCGAAAAAGTCGCCTCCGAAAGAAAAAGAACCGACCGTGCGGCGTCTGAATTATACCGAGAAAAAGGAACTCGAAGCGCTGCCGGAAAAGATTGAGGAAAGGGAACGAAAACTGGCGGAAATCCATACGCGGATGTCCGAACCGGCATTTTATCAGCAGAGTTACGAGGAGGTCCACCAGATCAGCCATCAGGCAGAGCTTCTCCAGCAGGAATTGGAGAAACTCTACGCACGATGGGAGTATCTGGATGGAACGGGTTAAAAAGTCTCTCTAAAACTGGATAGCAACGTTCTCATTAGAAATGTCGTTCTTTCCCGCCAGGAGGCCGCGCAAAAATTCAGGGAAACCACGATGTTTCCTGGAGAGTGGGGTACACTTGCAATTCTGGGGAAAGAGAGTAAAATAAAGGTATTGTGGTTTTGGAGTGGGAATTTGAGGAGAATCCAGAAAACGTGAGGGAATTCCGTATAGCTGGATGGAATAGAATAGTAAGAAGGAGTTTTTATGCGACATGTCATCCTGCCGATGATGGGAATTTTTCTGTCCTGTGTGTTGGCTCATGCCGGGGAGGAGAAAATGCAGACGTTTTATGTGGGAACGATGAACGCCCCGACCGGAAATCCCGAAATCGCTCCCAGTGAGGGGATTTATCGAGTCGAACTGAACCGCCAGACGGGAGAATTGCAATTCCGCGGACTTGCCGGAAAAGCCAAAGGCCCTGGCTTCATCGTCAAACATCCCACGCTTGGGGTTTACTATACCGTCAGTGGAAATGAGGACGGAACCTCGAAAGAAGGGCTGGTCATCGCGTGGAAAAAAGAGTCCGATGGCTCCCTTTCGCGTATCAACACGATGAATTCCGGCGGGCTGGGGGCGTGTCACCTGGCGGTCTCTCCGTGCGGGAAATTTCTCGGCGTGGCAAATTACTCCAGTGGTCAGTTGACGATGTTTTCGCTCGCTGCGGACGGAAGTCTCGAAAAACTCACCGAAACGTTCACATTTGAAGGGCATGGTCCTAACGCCGCACGGCAGGAAAAGCCGCACGCACACTATTTCCACACCGACAACGCCGGGAAATTTGCCATCTGCTGCGACCTGGGCACCGACCGGATTCACCTGTTCCAGTACGATTCCGAAAAGAATCAGTGGATCGTCCATCCGAATCAGCCTTTCGCCACCGTTGCCAGTGGTGCGGGTCCACGTCATGCCATTTTCGCTCCTGGCGGGGAGTATCTCTACGTGCTGAACGAGCTTTCCTGCACGCTCGAAGCGTTTCTCTACTCCCCCGAAAAAGGAACGTTGACCAGCGTCCAGACTTCCCCCACCCTCCCCGTCGGTTTTCAGGGAATCAACAAGGCGGCTGCCATCGACATCCACCCGTCCGGGAAATTCCTTTACGTCTCGAACCGTGGAGCCAACCTCATCACCGTTTTTGCCGTCGATCCCACGCCGATTCGTGGCGACAAGCATGCGTCCGGCATCGTTCTGGAGCCGATTCAATACGTTCCTTCCGGTGGCGACGCACCTCGATTCATCGGACTCGATCCCACTGGCGAATTCCTCTTTTCCTGCAACAAAAAAACGCATAACATCGTATTATATCGCGTGAATCAGGAAACCGGAAAACTGACCGAAACTGGTCAAAACGTGATTCTTCCCTGGCCGGTTGGAATGGCACCGGGCGATTTAATTGATAATTAAAACACGGCGCAGCCGTCACAAATAAAGCCGCGCAGCGGCGATCGAAAAGTCTTTGGAAGGAGAGGTCTGGAGAGGATAACTCTTTCTATAGAAAGGTTTCCTCTCCACGGCGGTTCCGTCTTAACGGGAAAGCCACTCTCGGCTTTAGCCGTGAGTCGCGATGCGCCTGGGCGAAAGGCTTTTTCAAAGAGCGTTTTCGTTTTCTAACCTATTAGGTTGGAAGTGTTCCCTCCTTTCCCTTGAAAGAATACGCTCGAAGGATGGGAGTGCCGCCAGGCAGTGGAAAACGGGTTGCTAGTATTGTTTATTTTCGTATCGGGGCAAGTGTCCCCATGGGAAGCCGCGTGTTGCGGCATTTTTCAGGAGAAAAGTATGTTGAAAAAAATCGTTCCTGCCGTATTGCTGATGTTGGCAATGGTATGTACCCTTTCGCTTCACGCGGAGGAGGGATTTGTCTCTCTCTTCAACGGAGAGAATCTGGAAGGTTGGAAAGTCCGTGGCGGAAGTGCGACGTACAAAGTGGAAGACGGCTGTATCATTGGGACGTGCGTTCCCGACACACCGCACAACACATTCCTTTGCACGGAAAAGTCCTACGGCAATTTCATCTTGAAGCTGGAATTCAAAATGCTGGTCAGTGGCAATTCCGGCATCCAGATTCGCAGCCAATCCCGTCCGTTGGGAGAGGATCGCGAAGGGGTTTACGGCTATCAGTGCGAAATTGCCGAATACAATGCTCTGGGGCAGATTTACGATGAAGGCCGACGCGGATTCAAACATGGCAAAGTCTTCCTCGACTCGACGAGTGAGGAAATCCGCAACAAAGCGTTTGCCACGTACAAAAAAGGGGAGTGGAATTCGATGGAAATCCAGTGCGTCGGCCCGTCGATTCGCACGTGGGTCAATGGCGTTCCGGTGGCGAACATTCTCGATCCGGTCGATCTCTACGGTTTCATCGGATTGCAGGTTCATGCCGGCAAACAGGGAACGATTGCGTGGCGAAATATCCGTATCAAGGATTTGGGCGTCTCGCAGTGGAAGTCGTTTTTCGTGAAGGATGGCGATACCTGGAAGCTGGCCGACGCACGTTTTGTGTTGCCGGATGAATGGTCGTTTGACCAGGACGGTGTCCTCACCGGGCTGCACAAAAAAGAGGAAAAACGGGATGGACTGGTCGTCTCGGACAAAAATTACACCGACTTTGCCGCACGCGTCACGTACCAGATTTTCGGCGGGAACAGTGCGTTGTACTTCCGCGCGGAAGAAGTCAATACGCCGTGGCTGCTGAAAGGTTTCCAGAACGAGATTGCCGGCAACAACGTCGATTCCGCACTCTGGCACACGGCTGGCGACAAAACGCCCGGACGCGGCTGGGTGACGAAAAATGAAGAGTTGGTTGGCAAAGTCCGCAACAAGGAAGGCTGGAACACCACTTGCACCATTGCGGTGGGCGATCGGATTGTCCAGTTCCTCAACAACTTTGAAACCGCCGACATCATCGACCCGCTTTGCGAAAAGAGCGGCAAATTCGGGCTGCAACTGCATGGCAGTGCGGATGTTCGGATGTTGTTCAAGGATTTTGAGTACCTGGAGATTACCCCGGAAATGCGAGCGTTGATTGAGCGTCCGTAAAATTGGCAACAAAATAAAGTCACGTAAGTGGCTGTCGGCTTGCCGCAAATGGCGTTACGCTGCTTGCGGCTGCTTCGTTTTTTTCTTTTTCTTTTTTTATGTTACTCCTGGAACAACAATTTTCCCGCCAACATCCCGAACGATGGTTCGATTTCACCCTTCTGCTGGCTGTTTCCGGTGGAGCGGACAGTGTCGCCATGTTGCGGCTTTTTCACCATTGGTATCGGAAAATTACTCCCCAAACACGGTTGATTATCGCTCATGCCAACCATGGCTTGCGGGGTGAGGAATCGGACGCGGATGAACAGTTCGTCCGAAATCTGGGGGCGTCGTTGGGATTGCCGGTAGTGTGCGAGCGACTTGACTTGGCCTCTTTTTCAGGTGGTTTGGAAGAAACTGCGCGGAAAGCGAGATATGCGTTTCTGGAAAAGACGGCGTTGCGGGTCGGGGCACGGTATATCGTGACCGCTCATACGCAAAATGACCAGGTGGAGACGATTTTGCACCGTATTCTGCGTGGGACGGGGTTGGAAGGTCTGGCCGGAATGGCACCGCGGCGAGTTTTGCCGTCGGGACTGATTTTGCTCCGTCCACTGCTCTCTACCCGGCGGGAAGCGATTCTGGACTATCTTCAGGAGTTGCAACAGCCCTATCGCACCGACATTTCCAATTTCAGCAACGATTTTACCCGAAACCGAATCCGCCAGGAATTGCTCCCTCTGTTGCAGACCTCGTTCAATCCGCAAATTGAGGACGCACTGTTGCGGCTGCGATCAATTGCCAGCGAAACGCACGTTTGGGTGGACGCGGAAATGGCAACTTGGGAAGAACGGCTGAGTTGGGAAAATCGAGCGGATGGTTCTCTCCGAATCACGTTGAAACGAAAGGATTTGGAGAAAATTCCCCCCTTTCTCCAGAAAGAGTTTTTCCGTCGGATTTGGAGCCGTGGCGGTTTTTCGCAGCAAAAAATGGGAAAGCGGGAATGGGATATTCTGGCTGAAATGCTCCGACAGGAATCCCCTCCGCGACTCTTTCCCGGCAACATTTCCGTGGAGTCGGGCAAAACATTCCTTCACATCCATGTTCCGAGGGAATCTTCTTCCAGTCATTCGGATGAGAACGTTTGGGGAAGGGGAATTTTTTAGGAATGAGGGGCTTTCTTTTTGTTTTTGGACAAGGGGTGTAGATTCTCCTGGCAAATTGCATTCTTTAGGATAGAGCGACGAAGCTCCGACGTTTTCGAGTGAATGCCATTCCTAACCCACAGAAGGAGAACGAACATGAACATTCTTTTGCAAAAAACTCTCATTGCGGTATGCGTGGCCGCGACCGTCAGTACAGCATGGACAGCTTTCGGGGCACCCAGACCCAATCGAGAAGCCAAACAATTCAAGTACAGCACCACCATTGAGAAGGAGCGGCCGGAGCTGAATGAGGAGACCAAACGATTGATTTCCGCCTATCGCCGCAATCCCAGCAAGGAAAACCTGGCCGCGTTGAGAAAACAGGTGGAAATCAACTACGACAAAGTGATCGCTCGTAAAAAGGCGAAATTGGAGGAGTTGAAGCGAACGGCTCGACATCCGTCCAAGGTTCAGGAAATGCAGGAAATTGTGGATGAGGTGGTTCAGAGCAGAGAGAGCCGAATCGAGCAAAGTATGCGACGTTTCACCGATCCGCGTCTCAAACCTGGTTCCCGTGACGCGAAAAGTGACTATTTGCCAGTGATTGGAGCCGCTCAAAATGTGTCGATCGCGTACACGCCAGTTACCAACGAGGATTATGCCCAATTCCTCAAGGCAACGAAACGAAAGCCGCCGAAGGATTGGGTGCGTGGGGTCATGCCAGCGGACAGGGCACAACACCCCGTGGTGAATGTTTCCCATGCAGACGCGGTCGCGTATTGCCAATGGCTCACAAGTCGGGATGGTCAGGCCATTTACCGCCTGCCGACGGAAGAGGAATGGGAATATGCCGCTGGACACATGCCGAAAGACGCGGATTTTAATTGCGGCGAGAACAATGACACAACACCGGTCGATGCCTACGAAAAAACGCGGTCGGCCTGCGGCGCCATCGACATGTGGGGCAATTGCTGGGAATGGACGTCCACCAAAATCACTTCCTCCAACACAAAACGCGGCAAACCGGTCATGGCAGTAAAAGGTGGTTCCTGGTCTTCGTCTCGGATGGACTGCCGTACCGAACGAAAAGATGAGGGGAGAGAGGCCGCCAAGGGGTTCGGAGATGTCAGTTTCCGAGTCATTCGTGAAGATTGAAAGAGAACACGGCCTGAACCAATAGGCGATTGCTTGTGAAAGGACTCCCGGATAAAATTTGGGGAGTCCTTTCACTTGAATTTGATGACAAAACGTGTTAGAATAAGGCATGAAGCGTTTTTTCGCAGAAAATGAAGGAAAGGAGAAGTTTATGTTTCGATTCTTGTTTGCCATTCAGATGTTTGCCATCCTGATATTTTCCGGCAGGTCCGTAAGTGCGGAGGTGCGAATTTTTGAAGATACGGAGTGCAAAATTTATGCCATTGAGGATGCGCCGACACGTCCGAAAGCCACGCTTTTTTCCAGCGTCGATCCGCACGAGCGTTTCGTTCCATCCGCCAGGGATTATGCCGGCTCGGTGAATGTGTTTATCGTGGAGTTCAAGGCCAATGGCAGACGTGTTATGATCGATACCGGATTTGGCGCACCACAAGGTAAGCTGATGAACGAGTTGAGAAAAGCAAAGATTGCTCCAAAAAGTATCTCCGATATTCTCCTCACGCACATTCACCCCGATCACGTCGGTGGCCTGCCGGGATTCCCGAACGCCAGGGTTCATATCGCGAAAACGGAATATGAAATGTGGAAAAGCGACCCTTCCCGGGAAAATCTTGCCAAATACCTGCCGGAAGAGGAGGACCTGATTCTGTTCGAGTACGCCACGGAGGTGATTCCCGGCATTCAGGCGATCAAATGTGCCGGACACACGCCGGGACATACGGTTTTCCGAATGAAGAATCGTTATTTTGTCGGCGATATTCTTCACGCTCTCGATCTGCAAATCGAACACCCGTCCTTCTGTGCCCGTTACGACATGAATCCCCGACAAGCGGCTGCCAGTCGAAAATTTGCGATAGAAAACTTCCACGGCGAATGGTTCGGTGCCCATATTCCATTTCCTGGAAGATACTGTCCCTGACAAAATCGGCACTTACGCCACCCCCGTCGCGCAAACTGCCCAATCCCAGGAACGGACGGGGTGAAAATTCATCCCGAATGGTTGAAATGCCACCGAGAACACGTAGGTTGTGTTTAGGACTTATCCGAAAACAATTAAGCATTCTCCCAAATTTTGCCGATAATAAGGAATATAGGAGGAATATCGAATGGTACGCACACATCCATGGGAAATATCGGACGCATTTTGGGCGGAGGTGGAGCCGTTGATTCCGACGAAGGAGGAATGTCGGGACAAAAACGGCGAGTACAAACGCAAGTCGGGCGGGGGTCGGAAGCGGAAGGAGGATGACAGAAGTTGTTTTGCTGCAATGGTTTACGTCTTGCGGACGGGAACTATTGGGAACGCTTTGCCACGCGAAAAGTTTGGCGGACTGGGGTCGTCGGCACTGCATTATCGGTTCCAACTCTGGGAACGCGGCGGGCTTTTCGAGCGAATTTGGGAGGCTGGGTTGAACAAATTTGACGAATTGGAGGGTATCGACTGGGAGTGGCAGTCGGCGGACGGCTGTCCCATTAAAGCCCCCCTCACGACGGAATCTGCCGGAGCCAATTCGACGGATCGGGGGAAAAATGGGGTCGAAAACCAACGTCTTCGTGGAGGGTCACGGTGTCCCGCTCTCCATCGTCGTTTGCGGGGCGAATCGGCATGATTCGGTCATGCTGGAATCCTTCTCGCGGAACGTTTCGTGTCCCCGGACGAAGCTGCCGCGCTTTCCCTAAACCTTTGTCTGGAAGTAGGTTACGTCGGTCGCCAAGCTGTCGTCGAAGCGTCTCACTCCTGACGCAAACCCTTCCGCAAACTCTCCCCCCCGCTACGAAAAAACCGACAAATCCTACGACGCTCTCCTACATCTCACCGCTGGGATGATAGCGTTGAATAAAGCTGCTGCTATTTACGGATAAATCCTTATTCATTTTTGTTTCTTTAACAAATCGCCAGATTCCTGCACATAGTCACGTTGGAAGAAAAAGAGCCGTCCCAGAAGGATGATTCCCCCTCCCGCCAACGCGACCCAGGAAAGGGAGGCCATGGCGGTCACAAAATTGGTCTGCTGTTTCAACATGGCAAGCAGGAGCGGGCCAAACGCACTGACAATCATCGCCACGGAAAGCATCAGACCACTGGCGGAAGCTCGGATTTGGGGCGGGATGAAGTCGAACAAGGCGGCAAAAAGATTCGAGTCGTAAATCCCCCGCATCCAGCCGAATAAGGCCATCCCCGCAATGCAGCCACCCAGGCTCGGTGCGGTCGCCAGGAGATAAACGCACGGAGCGCAGAGCAACAGACTGACCCCCTCCAACTCCATCCGAATCGCCTGTCGCCGGCCAGCCCACCGATCGGAGAGCCAACCCCCCAGCAAAACGCCGAACACGGCCGCCACCAGGTGCGAAAACGTGGCGTGAAAACCGGCATGAATGGGGTTTAGCCCAAACTCATCCTGCAAGAATGTTGGCATCCAGGTGTAAAACGCCAGTCCCACAAAATTGAATGCCGCAAAGCCCAGCCAAAGAGCCAGGATGGACGGACGGGTGAAAATCTCCCGCAGCGTGTAGAAAATGCCGGGAGAGGCCTCTTTTTCCGCAACCATTCCCCCTTCTTCCTCCCGGTCTTTCCAGTCGTTCCGCAACCGCCAGGCCATCCAAAGTGCCAGACCAATCCCGATCGTTCCGAAGACACCAAACGCGACACGCCAGCCAAAATGAACCGCCAACCAACCGGACAGGACGCTGCTGATAATCATCCCGACGTAGAGCGACGACTGGTGAATCCCCATGGCCGTGGCACGTGTACGTGTGTGGTACTGGCTGATCAGGGCATTGGCTGCCGGATAATAAAACGCCTCGCCACCCCCCGTCGCCAGCGAACGGAAGAGAATCAGCCCAACCAATCCCGTCGTCCACCCGGTCAAAACCGTTGCCACCGACCAGAAGAGGATACTTCCCACGACGATACTTTTCCGACGAATCCGGTCTCCCAGAAATCCCGCCAGAGGAACGAGAATCCCATACGTCAGCATGAATGCCGTCACCACCCAGCCCGACTGAATATCGCTCAACCCCAAATCCCCCTGAATATTCTTGAGCAGAACGTTATAAATCTGCCGGTCGGCCTGATTCAGGAAATAGGCAAACCACAAAAAAATCAACAATTCCCAGCGATAAAATGGTTTCATCTCTTCTTTCCCCGTGGACAGGAAGGTTGGACAGGTTCCCGACGTCTCTTTTATCGTACCCTCTCCCCGCTTTCCCGGCAAGATGTAAAAAATGAAAGAAGGGGTATAAAATTGTCAATATTTTCGTTTTTTTCTCCTTATTCCGAAAAAACCGTTCCGTCGTTGCACGCTGCCAGGCACTTGAAAACGCCCAATTCCATCGAATTTCCCAAAAACGAAACGCTCCCATCCCCACGAGCAAAATTCACCCCTCCCGGATGTTCGCTCTGAAATGGAAGATAGCCGAAAAGAACGCCGTTTCGCCGTTCCACCACGATATTGAACCGATACTGATCGACCACCTTGAAAGAATAGTAGTGCCGATCGGCAGGCGAATTGGAGCCATAAACCCAGTGCCGAAGATTCCCCATCGGCCAGGCATAGCTCCCCGACCTGTCCGCCTGAATCCACTCTCCGATCAGAAGCGTCTGGCTCAATCCATCGCTCACATCCGCCGAACAAACCGATTTTGCCCACTGGAAAAGACCGTTTTGGGGAATATCGCCCACGCCGGACTTTTCCACCGCAATCCCCTCGAAAGTCGCTCCTCCCACCCCCTGATAATGCGTCCGAAAGCCGTATTCATGCCCACGACTGGCCGTGTACAATTTCGGCTGCGAGCAAGACGGACACTGGTACATCGGCATGGGAAGGGTCAGCAAGTCACTCAACGGATTCAATAAATACGAAGCTCTTTTCGTAAAATCGATCTGATCGTAAACCGCCTGCTGTTCGATATGGGGAAGGATCGTTGCCATCCAACCAAAATTGTCCGCCCCGACAATGTTGACAAAATTTTGATCATTCACCCCCATCGGAAACCGATCTTCATGAAGCGTCATGTAGTTATGACAGCCCAGCGCATTTTGACGCAAGTGGTTCTGGCACTGCATGTTCCGTGCCGCCTCCCGTGCCTGCTGGACGGCGGGAAGGAGTAGCCCGACGAGCATTCCGATAATCGCAATGACGACCAGAAGCTCCACCAACGTAAACGCTTTTTTCATGGCTCCCTCCTTTTCTTAAAGAATCTTCCCCACGCCAGAAATCCCAGAATCCCTCCGGCCAACAGCCACATCGAAGCTGGTTCGGGAACGGCCTGCCAACCGATTCCCGTGACTTGAAAATTCGCGCCATAAAACTGGTTGAAGTCGGAAAAATCCCAGGCCAGCCAGGAACCTGAATTCAGCCCGGTCAGAAGAATCCCACCATTTTCCGTCAGACTTGCCCCGACATCGTAATACGTCCGCAGACTCTCATCCGCATCGTTCATCCACAGAATCAAGTCGTCCAGCCCCACATCGGAAGAAGTATTTTCGCTGAAATAAAACGCGATCGCCCAATTCTCCTCCGACGGCACGTCCAACAATTCCACAAATCCTTTCGCCGAAGGGGTTTGCGACAAATCGAGAAAAGCCTTTCCGACGAATGCCAATTCCCCTTTTTTCTGATTGGAATCCAGCGTCGCCACATATTCTTTCGTTCCGTTCCCGCTGAGTGTCCAGAGACTGGAGTCGAGAATGCTGCCGTTATCCGCAACATTTCGTACCACAGTGCCCGATTTCAAAAGAACATGCTGTGAATTTTCCAGAATCGTTACGCCGGACGCAATTCCCAAGTCGATATTTTGCCGCCACGCAATATCTCCTTGGGCTGTAATCGTAGAAATTCCACCGTCGGCAAACATAAAATGGGTCGTGGTTGTAGAACCGGCCTGGATAGCGATATAATTACCTGCCTGAGCTGAAAGATCGGTTCCGAGAAACGTGATTTCGTTCGTGCCCGTCCCCGAATTCCAGTTTCCCGTCGTTTTCAGGCTCCCTCCAGTAATGACCAACTGCGATGTTCGGCCAGTCCTTGCCATGTAAAAATCCCCCCCGACGTTCACGTTCCCCCCCGACATCAGGAATGTGGCCGAATCGGGCGTTCCTGTTTGAGTACTGTCGTCGGTGCCTGCCAGAGAAAAGGTTTTCGTCTGGATCGTTCCGCCCGAAAGTACCAAAGTTCCGTTGGCTCGCTCGGTACTGTTTCCTTTGGCTACGATCAGATGGTTGCTCTGAACTTCTCCCCCCGTCATCTCCATTCTGCCAACATCGGCTTGCGAAATATTGAGAAAATCGCTCGCTTTTAAGAGTCCGCCTTCCACCAGAACTTTCCCACGGGAGCCAAGCCCACTGGTGATGCCAATCTGGTTGAATGTCACGGTTCCGTTTTTCAGATGAAAAAGATTGTTGGAGGATTCGTTACGTCCGACAACCAACTTTCCCGTCGATTCGACCGTCCCGCCATCGACCAGGAACGTGCTGGGATTCGCTCCATTCGCAAGTCCAACATACCAATAACCCGACCCGGCCATTTTTCCACCCAAAACCGATACCAGACCGTTGGCAGTCAAGTCTGTCGCGACGCTCACTTCCCCAGAAGAAATGGTGTACGTATCTGAAGAGCGTACCGTGTTACTTCCCACATCCGGCACGGCACTTCCGTTGATGTACCAGTGAGCAGAATCCCACGCATTCTTCGATCCATCCCAGACAAATTCGCTCCCGCAAGAATCTTCTAAACTACCCCCCCCCCGCAAATTAACACTCCTAGAAACACCTTCAACCACAGTTTCGTTTTCATTGTTTCACCCTTTCTTTTTGAAGAATTTTCCAACCGACGTTTCCAAATTTCATCAGGCTCTTTCAGTATATCCTGCCGCACACCTCATGTCAAGCAAAAAATACTATAATTTTTGATAAATTTTTTATACAAAATGTAAGGCCTCCACCCTCCCCTCCCACCCAACATATCAATGTTTTAGTTACCAATCACCCATTATCAATTAAAAAACCTGGCATTTTCCGCCATTTTTAACATCGTTTGACGATAATTTTCCGGGGTACGTTCCAGTTGAGGTCGCATTTCTGGAAGCGGTGTCTGCATCATTTGGTTGTAAAACGCCGTTTGTTTCTGGAAAAAGTCGCCCGGACGGGTAAATTTTTCCGACTTTTCGCCCGTTGCGTAATCTTTCACACATCGCGCAATCTCTTGAATAACAGGGAGATACCATCGATCCGCCACTTCGTATTGATGGGAGCGACAGTAACCACACGACGCGTTGTCGAGAAGCACTTGCCCAAAATTAGGATTCCGAATCGGCTCGATGGCGTGGCAGCGTTCCCACGTCTCGTAGAGCGAATAGTCCTCGTGCAGTGCCAGAATATCCCGCATTCCTTCCGCCAGCGCAACCAGCGTATCTGCTTTTTTCGCCACCGTTGCCGCGTCGCATTTCCCGGCCTGGTAATCGTGAGCCGACAGAATGGTTGCAATGCGAGCATACGTCAACAATCGGTCGGCGGTCGTTCTTGCCAGGTCAATCGTATCCCGCCGCAGGAATGGATCGTTCCAGTCAATTTCGGCCAAACGTCGAAAAATCGCTTCGGCATTTGCCAGTCGCGGGCCTTGCAAGTTAGCCTGCGTCTTCCAGATATTCGCGTTCGACCAGTCGGCACGGGAACGTAGCAACTGCGAACCGTAATTATCGCCCCAGTGCAACAGTTGCGAAAGAGGAATCACGTCCTGCCAGATTGCTTTCATCTTTTCCGCCTGATGGCCATAACGCTGTCGGCAGAAATCGTCCAGCAACTCCTCCACCGATTTTTTCCCGGCTTGCCAGGCATTTTCGGTAAAATAGTGGAGCAGGAAAATGTCGGTATGCGAACTTTCCGGCCAGAAAATGTATCCCTGGCAATACGGGTCGTTGAGAATCGCCTTCTGACGCTCTTCCAGAAGAGGATAATTGGCTCGGATGTCGAGAGCATTTTCGTAGGCAAGGAAGATTCCAAACGTGTAGGGAAATTTCCCCACAACGCCCCAGTTGGTAAAGTTGTTTTCTCCCATAGCGTCTGCTTCATAGTCCCAAACGATTGTTTTATAAGGACTTAACTGGGTAACGAACTCCTGTACTTCTTCCGGTTTCCAGCCCCAATAAAAATCCCACCCTGCCAGCAGAAGCGGAGCGTTGGGATAATGCTTCCGCAAATTCTGAATCAGCCGTCGGTAAGCGTAGAGTTTCAGACGGAGGTTGTCCTCACGGTCTTTGTAACAGTGCCGTTCCGCAACGCCAATCGTATGAAAAAGCTCTGGTTTTCCATAATGTTCGATATGCGTTTGCGTCAATTTCCAGTAATTCTCCAGATTTTTATCCAGACGGATGTCCCACACCAAATCGGTCGGATGGCCGTAAGCGCCACCTTCCTGTGGCAGAAATTCCGGCTTCACCGTGTCCAGAAAAGCCTGCGGCGTGCGGGAATACCAGTGGCTCATCGTCCCGAAATCTTCCGGGTGCATCAAATCCCGCTCAAAAGCGTAGTCCAAAAGCGCTTTCCGCAGCTTCCCGCGGTACTCCAACGACCAGAACAACGAACGGTTGTCGTAACCACTCATCGCTTCGGGAATCGGCTTGGCGGGATCGGGGTACGGCACAATTTCCGGGAAGGCTTTCTGAAAAACGTCGTCCATCCCGATTCGTAACATGAACAAATTCAACCGTTTTTTGAGAATCCAGTCGATTTCCTTCTCCCAATCTTCCAGTCCCCAGTGTTCTGCCTGAAACCGCGTCAGTCCCCGGTGGGCAAAGTAGCGCAGGCCGCGATAGGTAAACTGCGGCGACTCGTGCGCGTCCCACCCTTCCAGCGAAATCGTCTCTTTTCGGGGAACCACCTCACCATCCCAGAACCAGTGACATCCCTGGCGTTCCAGAAAATCGTAGACCGCGTACAACGTCGAACGGCCACGTCCCCCGGCCAGAATCAGATGATTCCGATCACCATCCTTCACCGAGAGAATCCGGTAGTCGTCGGACGCTATTTTCAAGGGAAAATCGGCAATCACTTTCCGCTCCACCAATTCCCGCACCAATGGTTGCACCGCGTCGGAGCCGAGAATCACGTATTCCTCCTCCGCGTTACTTTCCGCCACCATCGGCAGGCGTTTTCCGGTCATTTGTTCGTAATACTTCTGAAATTCCTTTCCAGCAATCTCGTACGCCGGTTCCGCGTTAGGTGGGAGCAAAATTTTCAACTCCCCACCCCACACAACCATCCCAACAAAAATGCCGAACAACATCATACCAAGCCTAAAAAACATCTTCCTCTCCCTCTGATAAAACAATGACATCTTAGTTAATGATTAATCATTTTAAAAAAATGGTTTGTCCGCGTTGGACGCTTTCGTAGCAGGCGTTCATGGCTTCGATGGTGGCGCGATGCCAGCGAAGGTTGATTTGCGGCTCTTTTCCCTGGCGAATGCAGGTTACGAACTCGTCGACCAGGCCAATCCACTCGTCGAAATAGGTGTAGCGGACGGTGTAGCGGTCTTTTGGGGCACCGTTGTGGTACACATTCGGACCGAAACAGTCGGCCATGAGAACGCCCTTTTCACCGTGCAGTGTCATGTTGACCTCCATCCGTTTGGGAAAAACTTCCCACCCCGGCCCAGGCACCGTCAGCCGCTCTTCCAGCCGCGACCAGGAGGGGTCGAGCAGGAACGACGTGCCGTCCGTCATTTTGCCGTTGACCAGCAGAACGTCCTCCACCTCCAGATCGGTACGGATGTTCGGAGCGACTTGGGCAAAAACGTGCTCGAACCGACTTCCTGTCAACCACCGAATCATGTCGAAAATGTGGGGATGGTCGCACAACGCACCACCACGAAAACGATGGTCGCCGGGACACAGCGGAACACGTTTGCCGTAACTCTCTTCAGGAACCCCCTGCCACGGAAATGCCCAGACGGGAGAGAGCGTGATATTCGTGGCCTGGAACGCGAAAATTTTGCCGATAGCTCCTTCGCTAACCAACTTTTTGATCCGGTAGATCACGGGATTGTAGTGCATTTCCAGCTCGATCTGAAACACAATTCCCGACCGCTCCACCAGTTCGATCATCCGATCGTATTCCGCCATGTCGAACGTCGGAATCTTCATCGAAAGGACGTGGATCCCCCGCTCGGCACACATTTCCAACTGTTCCAGATGGCGATTGTTGGCCGACGCCAGCACCATGGCTTCGATATCGGGGTGCTTTTCCAGCATTTCTTCCGCACTCGCGTAACAGGGAATGCCGGAAACGCTCCGTGCGAAAATATCCCGCACCGTTTCGTTTTCCGCACACGCCGCCACCCACTCCAACTGCGGATTTTCCCGAAGCGTCTGGTAATATTTCCGCGTATGCCCATGCGTCAGCGACATCATGGCTATTTTCACCGGTTTCATGTTGCACCTCCCATCGTTCGATACTGTTTCTCGCTCGCCGATGTCAACGCCAAATCGACCCATGCGTGGAGTTGTTCCTGCTGCCGCTGCCACGTTTCCCGAAGTGATGGGTTTTGCGCCAGTTCCCAGGCAGAGCGAACCCACGCGATTTCGTTCTCCTCCAGGCCGAACAACTCCGCGTCGGTATCCGTGAAATGCTGCGTCGTTTCGGAAGTGTACACGTAAACCGACTCCTGTGGAATCTGCGTATCGACCACGCGGTCACTGGCCACACCGCGACGGCCAACCCATTCGTGGCGATCCAGAAATGGCCGGGAAGCCCCTTTTTTCAGTGTTGTTCCCGCCTCGATTGAGCAGACCACGCCGTTCGTCCACCGAACCAGCACGTTAGCAAAACTTTCGCCACTCTCCAATTCTGTTATAGCCGCGTAGAGACCTTCCAAATCGGTTCCCAACATCCACCGTCCCAAATCGAGTTCCCGAAACAGGACTTCCCGCAACGTTTTGTAGCCTTTCTGAACGTTACACGAAAAACGTCCCAAAACGACCTCTTCCACCGTTTTTTCCTGAATCAGGTTCCGCAATTCGACGAACCGTCGCTCCATCCGCCACGGAAAGAGTGGAAGCGGCTCGTTTTCCCACGTTTCTGGAATCGAAACGGCATACTTTTCTCCCAGTTTTTGCAGGGAGTTCCATAATTTTGGCTTCATTTTATATCCTTTTCTGTTTATAATGACTTCACACGGGAGGAATATTTCTCCACATACCGAGCATTCCACGCATCTCCTCCCGGAGCATTCGCACTGCGCCACACGGGGGGTTCCAGACCACGTTCGACACACTGCCGAACCGCTTCAATTTCCAGCCGATGGGCGATGTAAAAATCGACCAGATTGGAATTGGGCGCAATCGGCGTCTCCAGCCCCGGAATCGTCACGGCACAATCCCCCACCGGGTTGTAATCGTCGATACAGATGTCGGCCAAATCGAAAAGATTCAGCCCGCTGGGATGCCGGATAAAGTGGTCGGACGGCATTTCCCGCTGCCAGTACGACGAGCTGACCGCCACGATTTTCACCCCTTGCTCTTTCGCTTCAAGAGCCGCGTCGATCGTCGCCGCGTTGATTCCGATGTTGTGGAAAATAATCAACAGATCGTCCTTCTGAAGCCGATAATACCGCACGATGTGTTTTCCGTAGTTCACGCACCGTTCCAGTTCCAGATACTTCAGAGCCTGGTTGAAAACGCTCAAACCGGTCTCCATGATCGGGTTGATGTTGGCCAGACCACCTGCCCGGAAGAACATTTCCCCCATGACGAGCGTTGTGTGCCCGCCTCCGCCATAGACGTGGATGAGCTTGTCCGCCGCAATCGCGTCCGCCATCCAACTCGCCGCTTTTTCGATGTTTTCCTGTTGTTCTTCCTCAATCCGCCGGAACACCGCCAGCGTCTTTTCGAGATAACCAAAATCGTTTGCCATTTTTTCGCTCCTTCATTGAAAATAATCTTGTAGCCAGGTGTTGCGCCGCTATTATTTTTATTTTTTCCGTTCCAGAACCTCACCATACGCCCGCCCCAGCATATCCCAAACCTCCAGCGCCCGGGGAGCTGCCAGAACAGTTCCGTAACCTCCCCGATACGTCCACGCAAAGAGACTTTCCACCCCCATTTCCGCGTACATCTTCGCCACATCCACAATCTGGTGCAAATCTTCCGGCTCCTGATAATAACCCATCATCCACCGTTGATTTCCTTTGCCAAATCGTGCTGCCGCGTCCACCGTCCGTTGGGTAATCGAGCGGAAAAAGCTCTGCGGAAGGGTGTACGAAAGAATCGTGGAGGAAAATACGTCGCACGTCGGATTGGATGCCACTCTGTCCCAATTGTCGTAGCCACGATTTTCCGTGACGTAGTATGTGTTGAGCGTCGCGTGGACGCACCAGATAATCTTGCTGTTCGGGCGGATCGCCTTGATTTTTCGGCCTGCGGTTTCCAGAATTTCGATGGCACGGTCATGGCGGAAACGTTTCCCATCCATCGTCAATTGCCGCGGCATTTCGTAGCCATATTCCTGCCGGAATTTTTCCTGACAGACCGCGCAACGACAACTCCAATCATCTCCCGCCCCGCCTGTAATCGACGCGTACGACTTGGGAAGGGCATAGTGCGGCTCGTCCCAGAAAAAACCATCCGCGTCCACATACGTCGCCAGCTTTTCGCAGATGTCCCAGAAATAACGCTGGAACGCATACGTGTTGAAGCAGGCTGCGGGAAGCGGTTCGTCGGTAAATGCCGAGACTTGACGGTTCCCCGGATGGTTCGTCAAAAAAAGGCTCGTCGGCTCGCCGCCAAACCATTTGCCAATTCCCCAGGTATCCAGATAGACCTTCATCCCCATCTCTTTTGCCAGCGCTGCCACGCGGACGATGTTGGGAAACCAGAAGTCGATGTCGAATTCCGACAGTGCCAGAACCACCGCGTTGCAATGATGGTCCAGCATCTCCTGAAAATCCGCCCGCGCATGTTCCCCATAACTCAAGCCGTAATAACTGACACCCGTTTCGGTGATGGCCATTTTGATTCTCCTTTTTACTGCTTCTATGAAAATGATTTTACGATAATTACACCTCTTTCAGGGAAACTGCCGCCATTCCAATCACGGCAAAAGCCGAGAGTGGTTTTCCCGTAAAGACTTCAACCGCCGTGGGGAGGAAACCTTTCTATAGAAAGAGTTCTCCTCCCCAGACCCCTCTTTCCAAAGATTTTTGGTCGTCGCTGCGCGACTTTTTATAATTCATTTCTTTTCTGCCGCTCGCAGCAAATCGGCACAAGTTTGCCCTTTTGCCAGCCGCTTTCGCCAGGTGTCCAAAACCGGCTCAATATCTTTCAACTCCGCCAACTCTGCCGAAAGGCGTTCCAGCATGGGAGGAATTTTCACGCAAACCTCTGCCAGAAAACGATTGGCCGCCGCATCCCCTTCCCGGTCGCGGATTTCCAGTGCCTTGGCCTCAAAGCGGGCAAAGTCGTAATCGGGATATTCCAACGTCGCCATTTTTCGCGCAAAACGAAGATTGGCCAACATCGGTTCGAGATAAAAATCCCGCAAACGCGCTTCGTCCAGAGCCGTTTCCGCAAACGCTGTTTTCTCCAGTTCGGCAGCCAGCGCGTCCAGTTCCTCCAACAACGCCAACACTCGCGGCCGGTTCGCCACCTCCTTCAAACGAACCAGCGAATTGTCCGGCGTGCGAAAACTCCAAAGTTTCGGCAAAACGTAGAACGTTTTCAGCGTCGCGTATTTTTCGTCAAACTCCCGAATTACAGGGACTTGCGACGGACCCCAGACGTAATCGTAAATCGCGTCGCGGAGGTCTTCCCATTCGCATTGTTCAGGATTCCACGCCCACTGGCCGAACATTCCCAGGGCATACTCCGCCGGCCAGCCGCCGCACAATGCCCACAGGAGGACGTGCGACGTGTTTTCCCCGGCATCGCGGATTTTCTCGAACGTCGGAGCACCCCAACCCGGCGTGATGGGGAGGAGATTCATGTAGCTGGGGCGGTTGTTCTTTCGCTGCGACGTGAGAATGGCGGAGGAGTGGATAAATCCCGCTTTCGGATCAACACCGGGAACTTCGCAGTAATTGTACCACCAGCCCGGTTTTTGTGTCAGACCCATTTTTTCCGTCAACTCCCTGTCCTCACGACGCGGCACCCGTGTGAAAAACCAGATCCCATCGCGGAACGTCTCGATTTTTGCCAAATCCCAATTGAGCGGCTTGTCGATGTTCTGGTATTCCGCCGGAGGTGGCGTAAAAGCCATTCGATGTCCCGTCATGCCCATTTTTCGCAGGTATTCCGCGACCGTCTGCGCCAGTTTCACCGGATTCGACCCACCCCCCGTATCGTCCATCGAAATCCAGACGCCATCGCAGCCCAACCGAATCAGTTCGTCGTACGTTTTCAGGAGCTTGTCATACTCATTCTCCGAAATGTTGCACGAAACCGTGCCGTAAACGAACATCCCCCGACGGTGGTACTCGGCCAGGAGCTTCTTCGCAAGTACCTCGTCAATCGGCTTCCCCGGAGGACAGCCCATCGACGATTTTCTCGCGTCCATCGTCAGCGTCGCGGGTTGGGCGGGATTGTCTCGAAAGTCGCTGAAATTGATTCGCCCGAAAATGTACGCGTCCAACTGCCCCGGCAAAAGCTGTTGTTGCATGACCGAGTGTGGCCGTCCCCGCCAGGGAATCGTGGGATAATCCTGAATCCGAACGTTCGGCAAAACGATTTTTCCCTCCTCGTTCTTTTCCAGTAAATCAAACAACACATCGCTGCCGTAAATCGTGCCGCTGGAATCGTGCCCGCTAACGACCGCCCACAATTTTTCCGCTTCCGTCACGAAATCGAGGGAAAAACCGTTGAATTTTTCGGGAGCCGCCACCGACACGCCACGCTGAATCCCCGTTCCCAAAAACCAGACCATCGTTGCCGCTTCAGGAACCACCTCCCCGACCGCCACCGTTTTCTTAAACCGATTCGACACCAGTTTTTGCAAACGTTCTGCCGCGTAACGTTCCTGGGGTGTTGCCTCGGAAGGGAGCAGAATAAACGTCTTTTCCAAATCCACGTCCCAGACACGCTCCAAATCCGTCCAGACTTTCGGCACAGGAAAAACAGGCGCTTTCTCCTCCGCACCCATCACCACCATACCCATCCATCCCAAAATCAAACCTAGCCATGAAAATCTTTTTGCTCTCATATCTTTTACCCACTCTTTCACTAACCACACTCTCACTAACCACCAACCACTAATCTACCGTTCTTCCCCGCTATCTTCAAGATACAAAATATGAAACGCTCGGTATAAAATTGTCAATTTCCTTTCCACCGCATGGGAAAAATTTCTCCCGACCTTGTTTTTCCCAGGGGCACGTGCTATACTCCATTACATACAGGTTCCCCCAAAAATAAAAAAACTCCCACAAACCTCATGAAGCCGGTAATTCCCCACATCACCGTCCTTTTGGAGACTTCCCGACAGGCCTCTCGCCGACGTTTTCGCGGAATTTTGCGGTACGTCCGTCTCCACCAGCCCTGGTGCCTGAATTTTGTGGTCGGGGGCGTTCAGGAGTTGGCATTGCCCGATTCTCAGGAGGTGTGCGACGGAATCATCACCACCACGCTGAATCTGGAGATGGTACGGCAACTTCTTACGCAGAAATGTCCGATTGTCCTGCTCGACCCGGAGAAGGGGCTGCGGGAATATCCGATCCTCCGGCAATTTTCTCACGTTTCGCTCGATAACGCGGCGGTGGGCAGGATGGGAGCGGAATATTTCCTGCAAAATAACTACCAGCATTTTGCCTTTGTGGAGCCTGCCGAGTCGTGGAACTGGGCGGTACAGCGAAAGAAAGCGTTTGTCGAAACACTACGGAAAGAGGGAGCCACCTGCCACATTTACGCATCTTCCCCGCAACGAAATACGTCGCCGGAAAAGGAGCGGACGTTTCTGGGAAACTGGCTGCAAACCCTCCCCACACCCTTGGCGGTGCTGGGAGCCAGCGATATTGAGGGTCGTCAGGTGATCGACGCCTGCCTTGCCTTGGGGAAAGCGGTTCCGTACGAAGTGGCGGTTTTGGGGGTGGGAGACGACGATTTCATCTGCGAATCGTGCTTCCCCTCCCTCTCCAGCATTGCGGTGGAATGGCAGGAAGCGGGTTATCTGGCCGCCTCGTTTCTTCATGCTCACATGACACGGCCGCACCAGAAAAAACAGTCCGCCACATACGCTCCCACACAAATCATCCACCGCATTTCCACCGAAAAAGCACTCGTGACCGACCAGTTAATCATCCCGATTCTCGAACGAATTCGTCTGGCCAATGGAATGAATCTCCGCGTCAACGAGTTGGCACGCGAATTCCACGTCTCCCGACAGTGGCTCGACAAGCGTTTCAAACAACTTCTCGGCCACACCGTTTACGACGAAGTGCAAAAACGCCGTCTGGAAAAAATTCGGACGCTCATTGCCGAAACGCACCTCTCCTTCAACCAAATCGCCACCCTTTGCGGCTTTGAGAATGGAAATTACCTGCGAAACCTCTTCAAAAAAGCGTTCGGCATGACAATGACGGAATATCGCGAAAAATCCCGTTCCAAAATTCTTTGACTTGCGCATTTCTTCCCAAAAAACACGCTTCATGTCTCATTATGGCAATATTTTGGCGAAAAAAGGCAGTTGACACCATTATTCACGGAGAGTAAACTATAAGGAGTGGATAATATTTCATTTCAAAAAGTGGAGAAACATCATGGGAAAATCGTCTATTCTGCCCCCCCCCCCGCAAATTAACACTTGGGGTGTTTTTTTGCTCCATTTTGGGCCTGGGAATTGGAATCTCTCCGGTTTGGGGAGAAAAAGTCGCCACCTGGTCGCTGGACGGGAATGTTGCTCTTTCCCGTGGCTCTGGGAGTTGGGGAACCTGGAGTGACGGAGAAACCTTCGGAACGACCGGCGGGGCAACTTTTGTTGCCGATGCCGTTTTGGGAACGGAGGTTCTGCAGATAACTTCCGGCGGGGTGAAATTGGGGACGATGCCCGCGCTGGTCTCTTCCGGGGAAAACGCCTCGCATTTCAGCGTTTCGTTTTGGGTTTCCAATAGCTACACCGGGGAAAGAAGTCCGGTTATCTGGGGAAATCGTTATGGTGCGGAAAATAATTTTCTCAAGTTGACACCTTCCGCCGTCAGTTACTACACCTCGTCCGCGAACGACAATTTCAGCTATCCTGCCGCACTGCCGCAAAATCAATGGTCATTTTACACGTTCGTCAAAGAGGATGGGAAAATGACCGTTTATCTCAATGGTCGGGAATATGCCACACAAACGATTCAGAACGTTTCTGAGTTACCCGCTCTACCAGTTTATTTGGGTGGAGACCCCGGTTCTACCAACGAACAATGGCAGGGGAAACTCAGCCAGGTCACGATTGACAACACCGCATTTTCCCCGGTCGAAGTTCGCCAGCAAATGCAATCTGCACAGCGAACCATCCTGCTGAATCAGCCCAATACCACCTTTTCCATCGTGGACGATTTTTCCTCGGCACCTTCCGACAATCAATGGAAATCGAAGACGTTTTCCAACTCGTCGTTCCAAGATGCCGGGGACAACTCGATTTCCATCTCCACCACTTCCGGCCAACTCCAGATTTCCGGCACACCTTCGCAACAACATTGGTATGGAGCTGGATTGGAGTCGGTATCTTCCTACGACGCTTCCGAAAGTGAAATCATCCTCACCATCGACCGCGTTTCGCTGGAAGGTTCCCAGGCACGCTCGACATTTTCGCTCTTGAGTACCACCAGCAACGAGTTTGTCCGCATGTCGCAAAATACCTACCATACGTTGGAAAACAACTCCGAATATGGCCTGTGGGAAATCAATTTTCAATCGGGCAAAGAAACTTACAATTCCGCTTCCAATCATGGCCTTTACAACACAAATCCGCTCTACGCAAGCGATTACGGCTTTCATCAGATGACGTTCAAGCATGACGGAACGCACGTCTGGACGTATGTGGACGGATTCCTGCAAAGTGTGGTGGAAGTCGGCTTCACGGAATTTCAACTGATGGTTTCTGCCCAGGCACGTTCCGCAAACACTTCTGTCAACGCGATTTACGACAATCTGACACTCTCCCGACGCAACGATGCTCTGAAAATTTCCCAACCGACGGAGACCTTTTCCGCCGATTTTGACCGGAGCCGATGGACCGCTCATCGTGGTTCGTTCGACAGCCCCACATTGACTTACACCGATTCTCCCAATGGCTACGTTTCCCGAATGAGAGACCTTTCCATCCTCCAGATTACCGATGGCGAAGTCGCCTTCAACGAGACGTTTTCACTGGGAAATTTGGAGGTTTTGGCCGTCACACGCGATAGTATGGCGATAAGCCAGGGGAGTACCGTGGGGCTTGGTTCCAACTTTGCCACTTCCACGACGCGTGGAGGCCAAAGCGGTCTGAAACTCTTCTCCAGTGAGGATACTTATCTGGCTGTGGTGCAAAACTCGATTACGGGGGGATGGTTTTTGGAGTGGGATGGGCTGGAACTGTCGCGAAATGGCATTTCCGCTCTGCAAGGTTCGGAAGGGTTGGGGAGTACCGACATGCTGACGCACCAATTGGTGCTGGAACTTCTTGGCTGGGAAGGAGAAGTGGCTACCCTGCAACTCTCCATTGACCAGAACATCTCCGAAACGTTCACGATTTCTCAATGGACGCAGGAAATTTCCGCCATGCTCGTTTCTCTCGGTACTCAGTCCGGCTTCGATGATTTTTACCTCCAAACCGCGTCACCTCCTGAAGTGCCGGAACCGGGAAGCGTGGTTTTGCTGTTGCTGGGAGCGGCTTTCCTTTTCCTGTGGAGGTATCCAGCTTCCTCTCCGGGAAAAACCCTCCGAAAAGGGTTTACGCTGGTGGAACTTCTGGTCGTCATTGCAATTATCGGAATGCTGGTCGGACTTCTGCTCCCTGCCGTGCAACAGGCTCGGGAAGCGGCTCGTCGAATGCAGTGTAGCAACCACGTCCGGCAAATTCTTCTGGCCGCCCATCAGTATGCCGCGCAAAATCGGGAGTATTTTCCCTACGCCACCGGGACGAAAAATTTTGGTTCCCATCTGGATGGTTCGGGAGACTACGGTTTTTTCACCATCATCCTTCCGTACATGGAGCAGCAGGCACTGTACGACCTGATCGACTGGAATGTTCATTGCGACTCGACCGATACGCAGACGCGAACGGTGCGTAATACCGTCATTTCTACGTATGTTTGTCCTTCTTTGGGAGAAACGCCGCTCAACACCATTCCCCAATATGCCGGGGCGTTGGTCTCCTATGCGGGAATCCACGGCGTGATTCGCAGCGCGACCGACATTGCCCAACGTGCGGACTGGGAGCCGGAGTATTCTCCCACTCCCGCATCGCAAATTTTGACACGGCAAGTGGGAAATCTGGCACTCAACGGCATGATGCTCTGGGGGGAGAGAGTCCACGGTGGAACCATCCGCGACGGGTTGAGCAACACTTTTTATTTGGGAGATTTTACCGGACACCTGATTGAAAAAAACTACCCCTACGGCATGCGTCCCTGGATCATGGGAGCCAACTACAATTCCAACGGCGGGATTTACGCTTCCAAAGGGGTTCGCGGAAAAATCAACGATACCGATTCGTCGCTGATTTACAACAACTGCCCGCTCTCCAGTTTCCATCCCGGCGGGATTCATCTGGGGCGTGCCGACGGAAGTGTGGCCTTTGTCTCCGACGGTCTCGACGAACGGATTTACAAGGCTCTCTGCACGCGAAATGGACAGGAAATCATCCCTGTTCAGGACGGTCTTTGAATCACCCATCCTGAAGGCGGTACTGGCGGGGCGTTTTTCCATGAGATTCGCGGAAGGCGCGGATAAAATGTTCCACCAGAGGATACCCTACCTGGCTGCCGACATTTTCTATCGAAAGATTCGTCTCCCGCAGAAGAAGCCGCGCACGTTCCATCCGAACGCGGATGATTTCCTCCTCCGGCGAACGACGAAGATATTCCTGAAACCACCGCAGAAGCGTCCGACGGGAGACGCAGAGGTGGTCCGCGACTTCCTGCACAGAAATGCGTTGTGTGGCATTTTCCCGAATGAACCGCAGCGCCAGCGTAAAATCGGGATGATCCACCGCAATGGCATCGGTGGACTGGCGCGTCACAACACCCACTGGCGGAATCCAGATGGGGAGTTGGGGAAGTGGATTTCCCCGCATTTTCTCATCGAGCAGTTGGGCGGCCTGGTATCCCGTCTGGACTCCGTGAGGGTCGATACTGGAAAGTGTCGGGGAGGTCGATTCACACAAAATCGTATTGTCCCCCACCCCCAACACCGCCACCTCATCCGGGACGGCAATTCCCTCCATCTGGCAGAGATTCAGCAGAAAAATCGCGTTCACGTCACGCGGACAAAAAATGCCTGCCGGTTTGGGAAGTCCGTGTAGCCAGTCGATGATTTTTCTCTCCTGATTCGGGCGAAAATTCGGGGCATGAACCGACTCCGCCTGCCGTAGCGAAAAAGGGGAAATGTGCGCGTCGTAACCCCATTCCCGCACCGTCCGGACATATTCTCGGCGAAAACCTCGCGACCACCACGTCTGTCCGAAGCTGAACCAGGCGTAGTGCTGAAAACCCCGTTCCTGAAAATGTTCCGCCGCCAGCCGCCCCATCTGACGCTCGTCGCTGAGGACTTCCGAAGGGCATTCCCCATGCTCTCCCAGCAACTCCACCATGGGAATCTGGAACTGGCTCAACTGTTCGGAAACTTCCGATTTGGCACTGCGGATAATCATCCCCTCCCCCTGCCAGGAACGAATCCAGGACGGGACTTTTTTAATCGGCCCCTGATCGACCAGAAACAACACCCAATTCCCCTGTTCTTTGGCGTAACGGGAGATTCCCCGCACGATTTCCAGCGAATAGGAGAACGTCGTCTCCATCAAAATCAGAATCCGTTTTCGATTCTGGGAGGACTTTCCAAGATGTCTCATTATGGCAACATTTTGGCGAAAAAAGGCAATTGATTTCCGTGTATATCTGTATTATAATGAAAGCTCCCTTGAAAAGAAAGGGGTAGGTGCTGTCAAATGGAGAACTCGATCATGAAGAAGAATGTTTTTTGGCTTTGGGGATACCTTTGGTTGGGTATTTTCTGGGGAAATTCCCATCTTCAGGCAGAAATTGTAGGACAATGGACGCTGGCGGGAAATGCCCAAATTTCTCAACCAACAGACACGGGAAACTGGAGCAATCTGACAAGTGGAACGGCATGGGGAACGAATCTTGCCTATGTGTCGGACGAGGTGTTGGGAACGAAAGTTTTGGAAATCGGAGGAAATTCAGGTATTTTGGCAGGAAAAACGGCAGCCATCCAGGGAACCGGAACTTCCACCACCGCAGAAACCCATTTCTCCATCTCGTTTTGGGTCAACAGTTCTGCCAATGCGGCCAATGGAACGGTGATGGTGGGAAATCGGTATCTGGAAGATGGTTCCAACAATTTCATCAAATTAACCAATTCTCTGGCTGGTTATTATCGAGGTTCCACTTCCGAAACGCTCCGTTTTTCGGAAAATCTTCCGGCAGAAACGTGGCTTCACTACACTTTTGTCAAATCGGATGGAAACATGGCGGTTTATGTCAACGGGAAACCGTATGCTGAGGGAAAGGTCTCGTTGAATCTCAGCGCCATGCCGTTTTGTTTCGGGGGAGATTCTGTTAACAACACCAATGAAGACTGGCAGGGAAAACTCAGCAACGTCACCGTTTACAATACCGCCCTTTCCGCAGGGGAGGTTCGGCATTTGGCAAATCAGGCTCGGACGACGATTTTGACGAATCAAGACGTACCGGGTTTTCGGGTTTGGGAAGATTTTTCGTCGCCGGAAATCGATTCCGCAAAATGGACGGTCAAGAATTTCGGAACGGGTTCCAGTAGTGCGGGTGGTCTGCCCAACACCAACGTTTCCAACATTGCCGCGTCGGTGCAGGATGGGGAATTGACGTTGAGCGGGAGCGTCACCGCCAATTACTGGCAGGGAAAGACGCTGGAATCGACGGAGGTTTTCGACGCTTCGCAACAGGAAATTACCGTGACGGTGGATCGGGTTTCCCTTTCAGCAACCGGGACGGCAGGGCGTTCGAGTCTGTGGTTTTACAACGCGGAAGGGGATGATGGGCATTTCGTGCAGTTGTCCCAGAACACATACCAAAATCAGAGTACCCGCTCGTGGGAGCTGAATTATTACACCGACACGGAAAATTATCAGGAAAATGTCGGTTGGCGAAGTGCGGCGGACGCGGACAAAACCGATTACGGCTACCACCAGATGACGATGAAGCACGACGGCGAGAAGGTCTGGACCTACATCGACGGCCAATTGCAAAATGTTGTGGAGGTCGATTTCCAAACGTTTCGACTCTTGCTGACGGGACAGGCACGTGCGGCAGGGGATACCGTGAACGCGGTTTTTGACAACGTTTCTATTGCCACTCGAACCTCCGCTTTGCCGATCGTTCAACCGACGGAAGATTTTTCGTCCGAGATTGCCATTGGCACCGATTGGATTCGCGCGAATCAGAATCCGGTCGGCGTACTCCAGAAAACGTACTACGTTGGCAGTGGTATCGACACACAGTCCAAAAATCTGGGGATTTTGCAATTGACCGACAACCATCTGCGTTACGCCACACCATTTTCGCTGAATCAGCTTATTTTGGCGGTCGATCGGGATTCGCTGGCAACTCTGGCGGAAACGCCGTTGACGGGTGCGGAAAGTGGTCTTCAATTGTGGTCGGATGAGGATACTTATCTGACCATTTTGCAAAATTCCAATACGGGGAATTGGGCACTGGCGTGGAAAGGAATTTCGCTGGATTGGGAGGAGAACGGTTTCACCACTTCCGGCGAGGAAATTCTCGGGGCGACCGATTTCTTCACGCACCAGATCGTTCTGGAAGCGTTGGGGCTGGAAGGGGAGACCGTTACCATGCAACTTTCCATCGACGGCATTTTTTCCAAAACGTTCGCCATCCAAAATTGGACGGACGATATTTACGCGGTACTCTCTTCCGGCGGCTGGCACTGGGACTGGGTTGGTGATCCCGATCGGGGGTATGGTCCGTCGCAACCCGGCTCGTGGTGCTACCAGATTTTGCCGTTTCTGGAGCAGATGGCGTTGTACAACCTCGGTTCCGATGGTCTGCCGGACGATTGTTCTTCCAGTATCCAACTCGCAGGTGCCGCCACGTGCAATCAGACACCGCTGGGCGTTTTTTACTGTCCCTCCCGACGCGCGGTTCAGAATTATCCTTGCAGAAACAGCTTCATTCCCAGGAATTGCCAGTCGCTCACCGAGTGTGCCAAAGCCGATTATGCCACGAATCATGGAGATCGAGCCGGGATTCTCTTTCGCCACAGTGCCATCATGTTGGGGGAGATTCGCGACGGCCTTTCCAACACGTATCTGTTGGGCGAAAAGGCGATGAATCCACAACACTACACCACGGGCGACTGCGGTGGCGACAACGAAACCCTTTACGGCGGGGCGGGGGCGGATGTTATGCGTTCGACCTATTCCGTCCCCAATCAGGAGGATAGCAGCACGGCCAACAACACCAACCGTTTTTTCCGTCCCATGCGGGACAAAGAAGGTTTGGAAATGTCGCGGACGTTTGGAAGTTGCCACTCCGGTGCGTGGGGCATGGCTATGTGCGACGGTTCCGTTCACCGGGTTGCTTACGCGATAGATTCTGAAATACACCGAAATCTTGGGCATCGTAGGGATGGTCAAGTAGTTTCATTACCTCCGTTACGTTGAAGCCACTGGAGACCGTTATTCTGGTGAGTGAGTAAGAAAGAAAAAAGCCGCGCAACAAACGCGGCTATTTTACAGGCGTTTTATTTTCGTTCTATTGCTCCAACTTCTGAACCATCTCTTCGCAACTTTCCGCCCAGATGGTGTAGCCCGCTTTCGTCAGGTGAACTTTGTCCGGCATGAGTTCCGGCACCATGTCGCCATTTTCCGCCAGGAGTTTGTCGTTGAAGGTGAAGTAGAAAACTTTTTCGCCATCGGAGAGTTTCTCCAGCCGTGCGTTGACCTCCGCAACCTTCTTTCGCAAGTCGCTTTGGGCATTGTCGCCACGGGGGAAAATACCGAGGAGGAGAATTTTCGTCTGTGGGAGTTTTTCCTGCAATTTCGCCACGATTGCCTTGTTTCCCTCCACGATTTCCTGGACGCTGTTGGCTCCCATGTTGTTCGTGCCGATCATGACCATGGCGACTTTGGGCTGAATGTTATCCACTTCGCCATTCTCCAGACGCCAGAGTACATGCTGCGTCCGGTCGCCGCCGTAGCCGAGATTCAACGCTTTGCGGGGAGCGTAATATTTCGCAAAGATTTCCGCGCCGTTACTTTCCCAACCATGCGTGATACTGTCGCCCAGCAGGATCATTTGAGCTTCTCCCAGGGCAGCCTGTGCGGTCTTCTTTTCATGACGGTTTTTCCACCAGTTATCCCCCATTTTGCTGGCTGGGGTAGTTGTGTCGGCATACGCCAACTTCCAGACCCACGGTTCCACCGCCTTGGCCCAAATTTCGTAGCCGGCAGCGTTGGGGTGGAGCAAATCAGGCATGATTTCTTTCGGCAAAACGTCGCCATCCTTCAAGAATCCCGCGTTGATGTCGAGGAAAAAGACACGTTCATTGTCCGCCAGGGCAGGGAGTCCGGCGTTGATTTCGTTGACCTTCTGCCGCAGACCATCGTTTCCATCCGCACCGCGTGGAAAGACCGCCAAAAGCAACACTTTCGTTTTCGGGAGTTTTTCGCCCAGTTTGACCAGAATCGCCCGGATTCCTTCCACCGTTTCGGCAGGGGTGGTGGAATTATGGCCGACGTTGTTCGTACCGATCATCAGCATGACCATTTTCGGCTGGATGTTGTCCACCTCGCCATTTTCCAGCCGCCACAGCACATGTTCCGTCCGGTCGGCACTGAAACCGAGGTTCAAAACCTTGCGATCGCCGTAGTATTTCTGGAAAACGTCTTTTCCCGCTCCTTCCCAGAAGTGCGTGATACTGTCTCCCAGAAAGACGATTTCCGCCTCCCCTTTTGCGGCCTGAGCCACTTTGTCCTGATGCCGTTTTTGCCACCAGTCATCCTTCTTTTCCGTCGGCGTTACGGCAATGTTCTGCCCCCACGCCAGCGTACTGCCCAACACTACCAGCAGAGCCAACGGCATCCACCGAAAACTTCTCGTTTTCATTCTTTTTCTCCTTCGTCCGCAAAATATCAACTGAAAATCTGTTTCAAAGCCTGGATCCCCTGATACGAAATGACCAGCGAAAAACAGAATGCCAGGAACAAGCCCAGATTCAAAACCACGCCAGCCCGATGTTCACCCATGAGCGTCCGACGATTGATCAGAACCATCATCAACGCAATGACTAACGGAAGCACAAAAACCTGTGCCACCTGCGTCAAAATCTGCGCAAAAATCGGATTGGCTCCCAAAATCGGCACGGTTAGACCGATACAGCACACAAACGCCGCCAGAATCCGAAAAGTCGGCGTCTGGACTTCCAATTCCCCGTCCCGATAGTCGCCAATCAACAGCGGTGCCACCATGACAATTGGGAAAATGGAGGACAAACCGGCACTAATCAGCCCGATGAGGAAAATCAGCACAGCACCGCTTCCCGCCAGTGGCCGCAGCGTTTCCACCATATCCATCACCTGTTCGATCGGTTTTCCACCATGATTGTAAATCGCCCCGGTCGCACAGCACATGATGGAACCGCTGACCAGGAACATCAAAAACGCGGAAAAACAGACGTCCCGCGTCTGGAGTTTCAAGTCCGTTTTCGTCCACCCTTTCCCTCGCAAAAGGAGCGGACGCACGACAAACGTCGGTGCTGCCAGCGTCGTTCCCACCAGAGAAGCGACTAACAGTTCCGCGCCTTGAATATTGCAGGGAAGCAGCCCTTTCATCACCTGAGAGAAATGCGGCGGAACCATAAAATTCGACACGATAAACGAAAGTCCCAGAAATGTCACCAGCAAAACGAGAATCTTTTCCAATCGCGAATAATTACCAAACCAGAGCAAAATATAAACGGCCAACATCACGCACGCCGCCGTTCCCAGGACAAAAACGTACCTGTCCACCGACTCCAAACCGGGAAAATACATCCGCAGCAGCTGGTAAATGGCCTCCGACGACAATCCCACCAGCCCCGACAGACAGCACCACTGTCCCAGAACCACCATTCCCAAAACGAGCCATGCCACCGGTTTTCCGAAATGTTCCCGAAAAGCCTGAATGGTCGTTTTCCCTGTCACCAGTGCGAAACGGCCGTAAGCCTCCATCAAAAATCCGCAAAACAGGCAACTCAACGCCACGACCCATAAATATCGCAGACCGTACGTGGAACCGGTCTGAATCATCGTCGTGACACTTCCCGTACCGATCGTATAACCCACGCAGAAAATCCCTGGCCCAAAAATCAAAAGGAGCCGTAATAAACGTTGTCCAAAACCTTCTTTCATCATCACCTCAAACGTTCTTCCTGAATTTTATCCAAAATTACATTGTAAAACCCCTCCCACATCCTGTCAAGCGGGCGGTGAGGATTCCTCTGAAAAAGGGAGATGACGCTTTAGGGAAGCTGGCTGATAAAATCCGCATAAAATACCATCAATTTTTAAAATTTTCTTCTTTTTTAACTCCAGGCTATTGACAACAAATGTGGAGGGGGGGGGAATAGGCATTAACGCGATGTATGAACATACCCTTAATGAAAGTCTGTAAAATGAAAAAGCCTTTTTCTTGGGAAAATCGGACCGTTTCAAGGTAAGGTTTCCCCGAAAAAACGTACCGACATAAAAACACGCGGGAACAATGAAAGGATAACGCTATGCCAAATAAAAGAATGAGAATTGCCTGGGTTCTAGGCACTGTACTTCCAATATTTTGATGTTTTTTGACACCTTTAATGGAGGCAATTTTGATCCTGGCGAGGTAATGGAGGGACAATTTTTCGTAACGAGTGGCGATTCGTCGGAACTATTTGATTTTTAAGAAGATACGTTCGACAATGTTGCGTAGTTGGTAACGTTCATGATTAAAAGGAAGTTTGGCCTCCTTTTCGTTGCAACGTCTTGGTATTACAGGAGTTATGTTGTGTGAACGGATTTTTTGACGGATCGTTTCTAAGGAGCAACCTTTGTCACCGCAAATTCGGCGTGGACGGCGTTGAAAATGCTTGAGATGACAGTTTCAAAATGTTGTGTTTCGTGTTCCTGACCAGCTGACAAAACGGCATTTATATAGTTGCCATTCGCGTCGCGGACGAGGTGGATTTTGGTGCCGTAACCCCCTCCCGCGACCACCTTACGTAACGATTATAAACCGATTTCCACTTCCCGTACCGTTCCGGCAAGTCCCGTCACGGTGCCCCAGTTCCGACAATTCCTTCAATACCATTGACATAAGTCCTTAAATCTAGCCACCTTCTGCCACATCCACGATTATGTTCCGGCCAAAATGGCCTGCTTTTTTCCCATTGTTCATTCGTCAATCCGTGTCGTTCCATTTGATAACTCCTTCACCAAAGTTATCGGCAATTTCTTAAATTTATTGAGTATACCTTGACGACGCAGAAGACGCGGATGAGATTTTACTTCCATCTCCATCTTCTGTGGAAACTCTTCTACGCTGCCAACGGTTCAACCGAAATGGCAAACAACTTCTAGAAGTGTACTCGGAGAATTTTACCGTTTTTTCAGCGTTTCCCATTCATCCACGGCATAAATCATCCGTTTGTCCTGAAAATACTGATACTCCTGTTTTTCCGCGTCCGTCCAGGTATTGTTCTGCGTATAGGAGCCGCAAAAAGGGATCAGCAAATCGAGCCAACACGCCAACGTCCGTTTTTCCGCGTCGGAAACCCGCACGTCGTAGTGGGACGGTTCCAGATATGCCATGATTTTGCTCTTGCACGAACCGGTATGGTAGGGGGGGAGCATCACCGCACGACTTCGCGGTTTGAGCCACTGCATCCACGGATTGCCGTCAGGATTTCCCGACGTGGTAATTTCCACGTACGACCGCGTATAAGCCCGTTTCGGATCGACGTGGCCGGCACCGATGAGGCGAATGGTTTCCGGTCGGGCAACTTCCCCCGTCAGGCAAAGTTTCGTCTCCGACAACTTTTCTTCGCAATGGCACGAAACGCAATGTTTATCGAAAATCGGCTGGATTTCCTGAACGTAGCTGAACCCCTCCACCGGCGCGTCCGCATCGAGCGAACGGGCAACATTGACACCGAGATAATTCTCCACGCGATCTTTCCACGACTCCTTTTGCAGACGTTCCACCAGAGGATGGAGTTTCCCGGTCACCTGCCGTGGAATCTGCGGCGGCTTGCGCATGGCCAGCGTCGGTTTTCGCTGCGACGGCGGAAGGGCATCGTTTTTGTTCTCGTGACATCCCAGACAGGCAAACTGTTCGCCATTCATCAGCGTTGCCCAACTTCGCATACTCTGGATACAGTATCCGTTTTCGTCGAGAATCTGGAAATAGACAGGTGTGCGGGCAGGTACCTGAAAATAGCAACTTCCGTCTTCCTCGATATCGACTTCGCCCAATACATGTTTGACGTCCCAACTTCCGCTGTTGAGCGAAATTGGTGTCTGGCAAAGGCCCGTTTCGCACTCTCCACCATTCTGGCCGTACCCCATCCGAGCAACGCGGTATTCCAGTGCCACCACGCGGAGTTTCTTGGCCGTTCCGTGCGGGATACCTTCCAGACCGGGGCCGAAATAGACGTTTTGCAGGTAGAACGTTCCGAAATTATCCTCCATCACCAGATGATTTCCCCGATCCGGCGGAACACTCATCGGCATGACGGGGATGATTCGCCCGGTTCCTTGCCATTGGTCGAACGCGAGCAGTTCCCGCTTGCCGTCGGCGGTCATGAAATACGCCCCCATCGGCGGGTTCAGTTTCCCAAACGTCAGAAGCGTCCCTTCCGGCGAAAACGAGCAGAGATAGTTCTCCTCATCCAACGCAAACGGGTGGGCATATTGCGGTCCCACCTGGCCAAAAATGTCGACCATAAAATCGTTGAATCCCGACGGAATGACGTTCGGCTCCTCCATTCCCGGCGAACCGTCGAGTTTGGTATTGACCAGCGTAATCCCTTCCCCCGCCTGCGTGCCACGATTCCTGTCGAGGAGGCCGAGTTTGCCTTTGTAAATGGTGTGGTGCCCGGAGATGATCGCCAGGAGTTTGCTGGAGCCGGGAATCCGTTGTGTGTGGATGATCGAGGAGGGGAACATGCTGTTGTTGCCGTAATATTCCGTCTGAACCGTCCCGTCGGGATTCATCGAAATGAGCGGGTGCAGGTAAAGTGCCGTCCGATCGTTATATTCCCATCGCGTAAAAACGATTCGACCATCTTCCAACACCTGGGGATGGTGGGAGTGGAGTTGGTCGGCTGTCAGGCGTTCGATGTTGGAGCCATCCGCGTCGCAGACGTAAATATCGCCACTGGCACGGTACCAGCAGTCGCTGATTCGGACGCTGCGGGTGGAGGTGAAGACGATTTTCCCATTCGGCAAAAAGACCGGCTCGCAATCCGCCACGGGAAGGACTTTCCCCTCTTTTTTCAACGGGAACGTGATCTGCCGGACGTTTCGCGTCGCCATATCCATGGTGTAAAGGTAGTAGGAGTCGGTCTCGAAATTATCCCGCATGGAAAAAACGAGCGTTTTCGCATCGTACGAAAGCGTCGGGTAACAAATCACCCCCTGCGGCTTTTCGAGAAGGACTTCGTGCTGAAAACTCCCGTCCTCCCGCACCGTGAGAAGGCAAAGTTGCGATCCGGGCTGGTACGACATCGTAATATCCCGAATCTGCTCGTCGGGAATATCGTATTTTCCAATCAGACCATTCGTGCTGCCGAAAATGTAGTGCTTGACGTAGATAAATTGGCGGGTTTTTGCCAAAATCGGCTGTAAACGGAATTCCCGTCGTTTTTCGCACGCCTCAAAGTAGAGTTTTTCCCAATCTTCCGCCTGTCCCGGCACCTTTTTTGCCAGAAGTTCTTTTCTCCGGTTTTCCAGAGACGTGACATCCGCCCCCTTTTCCCGCAGTTCTGCCAGAACCTTTTCCACCATCCGATTTTCATACTCCGCGTCGTTCGGCGACCGGAACCAACGGGAAATATCCAGCCCGCCATCCTGATACATCCAGTCGCGGCGCAAGCGGTATTGCGGAAATGCCAGTTCCGGCGGATTCTTGGGGAGGTAATCGTCGGGAAGGTTGTCAAAACAGGTGATTTCCGCAATCTGGATATTGAAGTTCTTCCCGTCGCCAAAAGTCGCCAGCCCCAGACGGCGGGACCATTCCAATTGCTGCCACTTCCAGTGATACTGCCAATTTTTCTGGAAAGAATCGTTCACCCGAACGCCGAGATAACGTGTTTCCACTTCCGGCTCCCAGAGAACAAATGCCGAATGAGAACACCCCATGCCGGGAATTTCGACCCGCTCTTTCAGCCAGCGTCGATTCTCCTTTCCCTGAAGGTCGTCGCACGCAAAAACGCTCACATTTTGCGGCATCGTCCACACCCAATTGTTCCGGGCAACCATCCGAAGGCCGCGAACCTTCCGCGTTTCTCCCAAATCAAGCACGAACAGAGCCGTCACCGGTGCTTTCGCTTTCGGCGGGCAGACGTTCTCATTCGTCCCGTCGCGACTATCGTCCAGAATGCAGGCATACGTTCCCAAATCCTGATCGATCATCTTTTCCACCGAAAATGTCGGCGAAAACGTCTCCGCTTCCGTCCAAACCTGAACCGGCCTCCATTCCCCCGCCGCCAGAGGAAGCGTGAGGAAGAGCATACTGAAAAAACTTGAAAAACGCATTGGATTTTCCTTTCTTTATTTTTATACCAGTGTCCCTTGAAATTTCCGGTTTTCCGCACGAAAGCCCCTTCCTTGGGGAGGGGTGGCAGCCGTTAGGCGGGAGGAAGACACCGTTTTTCCTTGACGACGGGGTGGGACGGGAATGGGGCGTTCTATCGTAATTTGCCCAATAGAACGTCGTTCCGCCATTTCACCAACCCACCCCCCGCCCTATCGGGCGTACCCCTCCCAAAGGTAGGGGCTTTTCTTTCGTTTTCCCGCACTTCTTTTTTTGTCCACAGAGGACGCGGAGGAGATTTTCTTCCATCTCCATCTTCTGCGGAAACTTTTCTACGCTGCCAACGGTTCCAACGATGTTTTCCAAATGCCAAACATGGCAAACAAATTCTGGAAGGGTTCTAGCTGCTACAACAACGATTATACCACGGAAAAACGGGATTGCAACCAAAAAATCTACCTTTTTGCGGCTTTCATCCTACCTTTTTGCGACTTTCTGACCGGAAAAAACTTGACAAAGGGAAAGAGTGTCGATAAGATGACGAAAAAGGAGCGAAAATGGAGATTCATCCACCTCGAAAAGTGGCTATTATTGTGGAAACGTTCAATCGTTTTGGTTCGGAAATTCTTTCGGCCATTGGAAAGTATGTTTACGAACATCCGCACTGGCAGACGACGCACCTGGATTTCGTGACGGAAACCTCCCCACCACCTTGGCTGGCGAATTGGCGTGGGGACGGGATTATCCTTCGCGATAAATTGGGACTGGCGTATCCGCAGGCCGTGAAAACGGGTGCGAAAGTGGTCGATTTGAGTATTTACCGTTACCCCGGACGTCCGACGGTACACATGGACGAGTACCTGAATATCAAGCTCTGTATCGATTGTTTTCGAGAACGTTTTCTGGAACATTTCGCGTATGTGGGGATTCAGAATCTCCAATTTTCGGACTGGCGGACGAATGTTTTTCAGAAAATGGTGGGAAACGCGGGGTATGTGTTCCAGATTCGCAGTGGTTTGCCGATGCCGAAGTTGCCCCGTAGCGAGACGACGCATTTGCAGAACTGGCTCCTGCAACTTCCCAAACCGATCGGCGTGATTGGATGTTACGATCCGGTGGGGTTGAAGATTCTCGAAATTTGTGAGCGGGTGGGGATTAAGGTGCCGGAAGAGATGGCGGTGGTTGGCATTAACAACGACGAATCGTATTGTCGGCTGGCAAAACCGCCGTTGAGTAGTGTGACGCTGGATGGTTTTCGGATTGGTTACGCGGCGTGCGAGTTGCTGGAGTCGCTGATGAATGGCAGGCAACCCCCGGAAAAGCCGTTGGAAGTCCCTCCGTTGGGGTTGGTGAACCGCCGTTCGACCGACGTTTTGGCACTGGAGGATCGGCAATTGATTCGGGCGATTCAGTTTTTGCGACAAAATGCCTGCCTGGGAATTGGGATAGACGACGTGGCAGCGTATGCGAGAATGCACCGTCGTGTTTTGGAACGGCGATTTCAAAAAGTGCTGAAACGGACGCCCCTGGAAGAATTGCACCGCGTTCGGCTCCAAACGGCGGGCGAGTTGCTGAAAACAACGCCGCTGACGGTGGAACAGATTGCCACCAAAATCGGTTTTCAGAGCGTCCCTTATTTTTACCGGGCTTTTCAAAAATTTTACGGCATGACACCACGGGCTTATCGGAAGGCGTTACCCTGAGGCCGACGAATATCTTCAGGTTTTCTCCTCGGAGAGGTGCGTTTCCCAATATTGAGTATAAATTTGCAATTTGGCGAGGGAAATTTGCAGACGTCGGAAATGGTGCAGAAGCTCTTTTTTCTCCTCCTCCAATTTCCGGCGATGTTGTAAAAGGAGGTCGAGTTCCTTTTGCAGCAAGTCATTTTGCTCAGAGCATTTCGGGAGAGAAATTTCTTTCTGAAGAATCGTTTTTTCCAGTTCCGCGACTTGAAAACGATGCCTTTGGTAAAGAATCCGCAACTGTCGCAGCAAAGTCTCCTTCCGACGAATCAACCGTTGGAACGAGACCGCTTTTCGATCGTGATGGGAAAGTCGCCGAGGACCTTGAAACCACGCTTCTTTCCAGAAAAACCAAGTGGACATGGGATTTAATGATTAATGAGTGGAGGTGGGGGGACAGAAAGAATCTCTGTGGGAATTATAGAGAAATGGTCTATGTGGAAAAGTTTTCATGTATTGGGGGACGGTAGAAGGAAAAAGGGGAGGGATACGTGTTCTTTTCCTGATATTCCAGTCTTTCTAAAAAACCAAAATGTGGTATAATCCCTATAGAGATGATGGAGGAAGAGAACCATGAAAAATTTCAAGCCGATCGAAATCATTCGCCAATTGAAGAGAGACGGGTGGTATCCTGCTGGTGGGACGGGGGGGGGGCATATCCACTTTTTACACCCAACCAAAAAGGGAAAAGTAATCGTTCCCATATCGAAAAAAGAAATTTGCGGAAATCTCCTGAAAAGTATTGAAAAACAGGCTCAACTCACGTTTGAATAGAAAGGATTTGCCATGTTACAGTTTACATTCCCAGCCGTTTTTGAGTTGGATTATGGTGAGGATGGAGATATTGGAGTGTGGTTTCCAGATTTGCCCGGTTGTATTACGGTGGGGGACAATTTCCGCCATGCCATTTCACAGGCAAAAGAGGTGATGGAGCTACATTTGAAAGGAATGGTGATCAATAAAGATCCGATTCCAACCCCGACCCCGGAGGCGGATATAGAATGCGGACAGACACAAAAGATTGTTGCCATTTCTGGGGAGGTGGACGAAAACGTGAAGAGGGAAAAAACGCCGGAAGAGTTGGCGGCCATTCTTGCTACGTTGGAGGAAGAGGAGCAGAAACCATCATCTGCCGTTGTCACCATTCCCGACGGCCTGATGCGGCAAATCCAGGCAAGTGGTCTTGATTTGCAGGGGTTTGTTCTGGGGGCTTTGGATTTTTGGTTCAACTGCCAGCCCAGACCCCATTCGGAGGTGGAGGTAAAAAAGTCTTCTTTGTGTGAAACCGTACAATGATGGAGAAAATTGAAAATCCTTTCCTCCGTGGTGAAAGGCGACACGGAGGAAAGGAAATGGGGAAAATCATTCTGTCGTGAAAGGTGTGGCGGGGAAACCTTCCGCGTTGTAGAGGTTGCAGCCGGCAGGATTTTGCTGCCAGGCATAACGGACGAATTTCGGTTCCGGCACCGCTTCACACGTCAGCTCAACGGTATCTTTCCCGACAATTTTGGCCGTGGCACGGAAATATTTCTTGTCCGCGCCCGCGATGGCAAAACCGTAGAGCGGAGCGTCCGAAAGGGAGAATTTCCGAGGTTCCTGTTTTCCGACGACCAGACCATTTCCCGCATGGTTAAATGTCACGATCGCTTTTGCCCCGTCGCATTTCACACTCTGGAAAAGAGGCGACGCAAATGGTACATCGAAACCGTAGTCGTTCGCCAGTGCCCATGCCGCCAGCCGCCGTCCGACGTCGTATTTATTGCGGGGGTGAATATCCTTCTCTTCGCCGATGTCAATCGTGACAGCCTGTCCCGTTTTGGCAACTTCCAGGCATTTCGTCTGCGCATCCCGCAGTGGTCCCCAACCAAGGCGTTCATTCGGGTTTTCGCTGGGAGCCGTGTAATTTGCCAACTGTACCCAATAGAACGGAATATCGCCCCAGATTTTTCGCCAGGAGGCAATCATCGCCTTTTGTTTTTCGTAGTAGGTCAGACTTTCGCCGCCATTGGAGCAGCCCTGATACCAGATCGCTCCGCGCACGGCATAATTCCGCCACGGAGCCAGTTTGGCATTGTACATTCCTCCCACGACCGTGTGTCCCTCTTTACGGGTACTCATCGACTTGGCAACTTCGTCGCGGGAAATTCCCTTTTCCTTCAGCATTTCCCAACAATCCTCCGGCATCCACGATTCGATTCGGGAACCGCCCCAGTTACAGTGAATCAGCCCGATGGGAACGTTCAGTTTTTCGTAGAGTGCCAGGGCAAAGTGGAAACCGACCGCCGTACACTGCTTCTGATTCCCATTTTCACACGCCACCCAGCCATTGCCGGTCAATTCTTCCTGAGGCGTTTCGTTGACGACGTAGCCATCCCGATTGAAACGGATGAAGCGATAATTGCCGTTGCACTCCTCTTCCGTTCCCGACTGCGAGCCAAGTCTCCATTCCATGTTCGACTGTCCGGAACAAATCCAGACTTCGCCCACCACCACGTCGGAAAGGGTGAGCTTGTTTTTGCCCGTGACAACCAGATCGGAACCTTCGCTTTTGGCCGCCATGGGTTGTAACGTGACGCACCATTTGCCATCTTCGCCGGCAGTCGTTTCCACCGTCTGGCCGTTAAACGCCACGGTCACTTTTTCACCTGAATCCGCCCAGCCCCAGACTTTCACCGGGACATCCCGCTGCAAAACAGCATAACTCGTCAACGTTTTCGGCAGACGAACATCGGCCACAACGACCGAAACCATGACCATCCAAATCCAAAGGAAGGCCAAACTCTTCATTCTTCGCATTTTTTACTCCTGTAGTAATCAACCTTTCCAATTTTTCGCAGGAAATTTCGTTTTCTCCCAAATTCCCAGGAGAAAACTTTCCCCCACGTTGGTGATCTATTCTAAGGCTACCGAACGCTCCCATCCACATGAATCTGCCCTCGAAGCAGTGCCTGGGAACCTTTCGTGCTGCGGGAAACATAACCGGGAACGGGGACGACGTTCACATAATTCGTATTGGGCTTGTTGACTTCCCGAAAAGTATCTTCGATCGTCTTTTCAGGATTGTATTTCACCTGGTTCGGTCCCGTGGTGTGGGTGAAATTTCTCCAGATCGTTTCGCCATTTTCCACAAATTCCAGACTCTGCTCAAAAACCTTGAGTTTCATCGTTCCCAACGGCTTATCACGCGAACGGGAGAGCGGGGAACGGGGCGGTCTCGGTACGGGAATACCGTGGATGGTACGGGCACGGTCGTAGGAGATTTCCTCCTCTTTGCCAGTATCGACGTAGCGAAGAATCACCTCCACCGACGCGTCGTCAGCCACCTGAATCTTCCGCTCCGCAAGTCGATCGGTCAGGATTTTACGAGCTTCCTCCTCGTCGGCAAAGTCATTTGTCTCGATTGTCAGCTTGACAGAAACACCAGGATACACGGCAAATTGCTGTATCACATCGATTTTCTCCAGCGCTTCCGCCGCTTCGGGATGAGGCAGTTCCATACCAAGCACCACATCCACCCGATTTTCCCGGAAACCGGTTTGCACCGGCAACCAGACACGCCCCCGGAACCAGGCCAGCGGAGCGCGGGGATGGATTCCGTAATCGCACAACGGAACGCCACTTTCCAAATCATACAGTACGGAACCGATTAACAACGTTTTCTCGCCTGTCCAGAGGATTCTGCTATTGTTTTGCGTCGCAATGAGCGGAATGTCGTAAAGTGTGTTTCCATCGGTCAAATCGTAAACCCACAGTGCCGTCGGACCGAGCACCGCCAGTTTTCCACCTGTGGGGTCGAATGCGCAACGGAAGATTTTCTCATCGGGAAGACGGAGCGTTCCGCAGAGTTTGCCATCCTGCGTATTGCGAAATTCCAAGTGTTTTTGCGTGACGACCACCATCAGTTTCCGATCCGGGGAGAGCGTCACCTGTTTGCTCGAAACGTTCATGGACCAGATCGAACGGCAAGTCTCCAGATTCCAGAGTGTCGTGGTATTTCCAGAACCGGTCATTGCCTGATTCTCCGTGATGAACCACGCGGTATCGATATCCGCTCGAATAAACACCGGGTTGGAAACAGGTTCGCTGGGATAATAGGGACGAAATTGTGCCGCTATCACCAATCGATTTCCCTGGAATTCCAGTTTGGCAAGCGTAAATTTGTTGTAAAAAGGTCCCTTGTTGTCTTTAGGTGTTTCGCAGATACACAACAGAGCTTTCCCGTCCAGCGACATATCCGTTACAATTCCACGCATTGGCAACGGAATCAACTCCGCGTCCCCTTTCGCCAGACTGCACTTTTCCACAAACCCCTTTTCTCCCTCAAAATGGCCGGTTCGGAACGCGAAAACCATGGTATTGCACGCAGGTTCCCCAAAAAACAGGGCTTCTTCCCCAAACATGTTGACTCTTGTGAACTGAGAATCGCTGCGAACCGGAATCGGATGAATCGCTTTGGTTATTTTTCGGATAGGCACCACTTCCGGTTGAACCGACCAGTCAACACCATCCCCACCGACGATGATTTTTTTCTCCCGCCGCGTATTTCCATTGGGAACAACATCCGTATTGGGGACATTCGACGATTTTTTTACAGAACTTTTCCGAGAAGGCTTTTCAGGACGCTCCGAAACCTCCTCTTCTTCCTCCATTCCAACCAGGAACGGGTTTTCTTCCAAACTCTTCAAATACTCGCGATCTTCCTCGCTCAGTTTCTGGATAGGAATTGAGGTTCTCTTCCCATTTGCCAGACGAAGCCGTACTTTGGAATCGTCCTGGGAGAGGAATTTCGCCTCTACCTGGAACTTTCCCGACTTGTCCGTCCACGTCCGCATTTCTTCCGCCCGCAGGCTCAAAACGCAGGTACACCCCAAAAATACCGCTACCCAAATCCACCGGTGTTTCATAGAAAACTCCTTTCCGACAGGCAACTGTAAAAAAATTCCCCCCATGGGAACCTCTGTGTCCGATTTCATTGTAACATGGGGAAATATGGCTGTCAAGCGCAGGGAAAGATGGATTCCTTCAGGGTTAAATTGATGGACAATTTTGCGGGGGTTGGCGATACACAAATTTCTGGAGAGATTCATGGGGAAAACAACTTCCAGAAACACTCCAGAACTCTGGGAAACTTAAAACGGTCTGAAAATCCATAATTATCAATTTAACAAGGCTCTAGAATCCTAGAACTTTCATCCAGGCGTAAACGCTGGGGAGCCAATTTCCCACATGGTCACCAGTTGGATTGGCACCGAAGCCATGGCCGACTTTGGCGTAAATGTGGATTTCGGCAGGAATATTCATCCGTCGCAATTGGTGGTAGACCGCCACGGAACCCATCGGGGAATAGGGGTCGTTGTCGCCATGAATCAAGCACATCGGTGGTGTTTTGGCGTCCCATGCAAAGTCTTTCACCATGGGACTGTTATTTCCCTTCTCCTTGTTGCCGCCATCTTTTCCGTCCTCCAGTACGTACGCGGGATAAACAGGAATCGCGAAATTGACGTGACAGGGGACTTTATCGAGTTCTTCTTTCCCCTCGTAGGCAGGAGTTTGGCTGGTTGTGGCGGTCATCAGAGTGAGGTGACCACCAGCGGAAAATCCCATGATTCCGATTTTTTCCGGGTGGAATCCCCATTCTTTCGCGTGGGAACGGACGAACTTCACACATCGCTGCGCATCCTGCCAGGCAGCCATGTGTTTGGGTAATCCTTCCCGACGGGGAACGCGGTATTTCAAAACGACGACGGTGATTCCCTTGCTGTTGAAAAATTCGGCAATTTTCTTTCCTTCATGGTCGTATGCCAGACCCATGTAGGCTCCACCGGGACAGACAATCAAACAGGTGTCCGATTTTTTCTCGGCGGGTTGCCAGAGTTCCAAAGTGGGAGGAGTGGTTCCCTCTTTTTCACCAGGAGCCGCACCTTCCCAGAGGGTAAATGTTTCTGCTCCCAGTGTCAACGAGGACGATAAAATCAGTAATAGACCTGCCAACATGCTTTTTTTCATGACATCTCCTTTTGGGTGGTGATAAAAACATCAAGATATGGATATTTTACAAAGTCCCGAGAGGACTGTCAAGAAGTGACCACTGGATATTTTTATCTTTTACCGAAATTTCCCGCAAAACGAAGGGATAAGAACATGGGAAAGGGAGGCGTCAGACTGCCATGTCGCGTCCGCCGTCAACGGGCCAGACCATCGCGTTGAGAAACGCAGCTTCCGGGGAAGTGAGAAAAAAAGCAAGCTCAGCCATATCTTGCGGCGTTCCCCACCGTTTCATCAGCGAAGACCCCATGGCAATTTTTTGCCATTTTTCAGGAGCCTGCGCAGCCCAATCGGTCTGAATCCAGCCGGGAGCCAGAACGTGTACACGACAATCGGGTGATACTTTTTGCGCCAGGCAACGAGCAAACGCCGTGATGGCTCCTTTCGCCAGAGCAAACAATTCGGCACTGTCTCCTGCCATGCCCCATTCTATAGCGTCCCAACCCAGAAAGAGAACCGTGCCGGGAGACGTTTCCCCGCCAGCATCCCCTCGACGTCGAGTCAATTCTCTGGCAATTCGCACTCCGGCAGCCACATCCACTTTCCAGAGAGCCTCCAACTTTTCCTCAAACGTCCGCGCTTTCATCGTTCCGGTAAGAATATCCACACCAGCACACAAAATCAGGACGTCCCATCCTTCCGACTCCCAATTCCATGCCGCGTCGAGCCATTTTTCCTGCTCCCGGGGAAGAGAAAGGTCACAGGAATGAAGGTGAATCGCGTTTTGAGGATACTTTTCCCGTAGCGTCTCCAGGCGGGAGGTTCGTGTAAACGCGTGCAGGAAAAGGGAATCACCATTTTGAGCAAACTTTTCCGCCATTGCCAGCCCAATTCCCCCGGAAGCGCCGGTAATCAACACTTTTCGCGGCATTGGCATTTAATAACCGCCTTCCTGACAACGCATACACCCATCCCCCACCCAAATACTGTCGGAAATGAGGATGGGTTCCCCGATATAATAACAACCGTCGGAACACGCTCCGGGAGACGAACGGACTCGAACTTTTCCACTATTTCCCACAACAGGCCGCGCGGTGGTACAGTTATCGCAATGTTCCAGAGGACGATTGTACGTATCGTTCGTCGGCGGAGCTTTGGCATATGTGCGGGTGGAAGAACGAACGTTGGAAGGCGGTGGCGTCGGGGCAGAGACTTTGGCATAGGGATGTTCTTGCATGGAACGAATGATGTTATTGGAAATGCCACGTTGCTGCAACGTCAAAACCTCCTGCGGCGTCAACGGTCGATACGCACCATGAGTCCGAATGTGCGTTATCACATAGATTTCTTCCACACCAGCCTGATGCCATCCGATCAAATCGTCGACGGAAACCGGCCGTGCCACCACCGGACGTCCGGTACGACGTTCCATGGCTGCCCGATTCCGCGCGTCCGCCTTCACTTCCGAAGAAGCAAAAAGTGGCACCGTCGTAGCTGCCTGCGGTGGAGGGGTATTCATCCCTGGCGAAGGGGCACAGGTATTTGAGCCAACATACGCTCCTTCCGTCAGGGGATTCGACGCACATCCCGCCACACTGAAGCCCAACAGAGCCATGCCAAATAAAAAATATTTTTTCATCATCCCTGAAAATCCAAACCCTATGGATCTATTTCTATCTCATTCTTCTCGACGAAAAGAGTCCTCCACCACTCTCTTTTAGGAAATATTGAGGCTCTTGTCAAGAGCAAAAAACGTTCCTCTTCGCCCCCCCTTTCCCACGGTGGTTTTCACAGGGGCTTTTTTCATCCGTTTGTTTCCTCGGCAGATACTGTTGCAGGCGGCAGATTGTTCACTTCCCGGAGCAGATTCTCCACTCTTGGATGGGGGACTTGAGGAAAAAGCATGCCGACGACAATGTAAACGACCATACTGCTGACGGCGGGATAGAAAAGCGCGTTACTCAATCCAACGCCTTTCCCCACGGTCATCCAGCAGTAACCTTCCATGCCTAAAAACACGCCCACGCCAATCACCGTAGAGAGAATCGCGGCCGTGGCCCCACATCGGCGGAAGCGGTAAAACAGGCCGAAAATAAGGGGTACGGAAATAGGGGCAATCAGGCCGGAAAACCATTTGACGACGAGTTGGACGACGCCGTTGTCGCCACTGAAAATCGCAATCACCATCATCCCGGCAGCCATGAAAAAAGAGACCGTTCGGACAAACCAGAGGGGGGTCTGGCCATTTTCGTCGATCAGTTTTTTATGGAACTGCGGGGCAATATCCCGTGCAATGACGCCGGAAATGGCATTGCAATCGGCAGCAATCGTCGAAATGCTGGCCGCAAACATGGAAGCCAGGACGACTCCCACCAGACCCGCGGGGAGGAACTGTTTTGCCATGAGTGTATAAATAATGTCCGGTTTTGCCATGTCGGGGTAAAACAACGGCGAAGCCCACATCGGCGCGAACAGAATCAGCGGCCAGATCAGGTAAAGCCAGCCCGAAAGCGCTGCCGTTTTTCGTGCCATTTCCGGGCTGGGCGCGGCCATGAATCGCAAGCCAGCTCCCCAATTTCCACCGTTGGCCGCAAAAAAGAGTGCCAACCAGAATCCGATCGCAAAAAACAGATCGCATTCCTCGCTGAAAAGGGTGAAATGGCTGACGGGAAGTTTGTCCCACATCGTGAAATAGTTGCACCCAAACTCACCTTTCAAGTGAGCCAAAACAAAGAAAAACATCAGCAAGCCACCCGCCAATTGGACGAGAAACTGAAACACATCGTTGCGTGTACTGGCCATGAAACCGCCCAGAACGGTGTAAGCCAGACTCACTCCGCCTGTGATCAGAATCCCCTGATAGACCGGAACGCCCGCAAATCCGTACAAAATGACCGCCATTGCCAGCGTTTTTCCCGCCAAATCGAGCATCTTCAAAACCGTCCCCATCCACACAATCACCTGCTGCGTCGGAACATTGTAACGAACCGCGAGATATTCTGTGGGAGACTGGACTTCCAGTTCCTTCCGCAGTTTGCTCCACTTGGGGGCAACCAGCCACGCTCCCAGCAAACAGGCAACGCCGAAACCCAATGCCCACCAAATGTAGATGGAAAATCCATCCCGGTAGCAGAACATGGTGTATGCCGTAAACACCACGGCACTGTAACCACCGACGTGGTGCGAAATACCACCAATCTGCCACGGAAGTTTTCCTCCACCGACGAGAAAATCCTTGCTCTGTTTAATGGAAAGAACGCTGTATAGACCGATAATAATCAATACGGCAAAAAACAGTCCCAACGAAATCCAATCCAACGTTTGCATAAACACTCCGATGATAGTTAATGATTAATGATATAATGATGAATGACTTGAGGGTGACGATAATCCTAAAAATTGGAGTGGGTTGTGGGAAACCAGACGAAGGCATTCCTCCGGGGTTCCCAAGGGGATACGAATGGCATTTTCCAGACCGGCATTCAATCCGCAAGCGGCTCCGGCAAGCACGTTGGGGTGTCCCATAACATGGAGTTTGCCCTGCTCTGTCAACACGACTTCGCCACCGATATGCGTCTGGTAAGTGCCAGGCCGCAATCCGGCAAATTGCGTCGCGTCGCTGACCAGAATGGTTTTCTCCGGTTTGACCGCGTGAAAAACCTGAAGCATCTCTTTCGGAAGATGGAATCCGTCGGCAATGATGGAAATCCAGAGTCGTGGCTCTGCCAAAATCGGCCAGATCGGATTGTGGTGCCGTGGGAGGAGTTGCGCACACGCGTTTCCCAAGTGCGTCGCCAAGTCGGCTCCCGATTCTGCCGCAGCCGCAATATCTTCCGCGGTTCCGTCGGTATGCCCCAACGCCGGATGAATCCCATTTTGGGCAATCACGCGAATCGCCGTCTTTTTATCCACAGAATCCGCACACCCCCGGCAACAAAGTGTGATGATTTTAATCCGACCTCCCGAAGCGGGAATCCATTCGTCCAGTGCTTCACGAACGGTATCGGCAGACAATTCTTTCACAAATTCCAACGGATGGGCACCGCGATACCCATCGTTGGGCGAGATGAACGGTCCTTCCAGATGGTAATAATCGGCCTTACACACTTCGGAAAGATTCTCCTCCAGAGTACGGATTCGATACGATTCCAGAAGTGCCAGCCGCCGGGTCATAAAATCCACACGATTCGTAATAAGTGTTGGCAATGCCACCGCAACACCGTCCCGATACAGTGCTTTCATGGCATGAACATACGACTCAAACGACAACTCTTCGCTGTTGAAATCGACCCCCGCATACCCATTCACCTGCATATCAACCATACAGGGAGAAAACGATCTATTCATAGCCAACCTAACTATCAACTGTCAATTATCAATTATCAATTATCCATTATTTTTCATTCCGCTTGGGGAGTCGAGAAAGAGTTGGGCGTGTGGGTGGTGTCGGAGGATGCTGGCGGGGAGGGCTTCGGAAGTCGCTTCTTCGGAGAGGAGCCGCCGTACCGCGTCACGTTTGGTTCGAGCAGGAACGACACAAACCATGTGAGCCGCACTGGTTAAGGCCGGGATGGTGAGGGTGAGCGCATGGGTCGGAACCTCATCAAGTGAGGCGAAACAACCATCGTTGACCTGCTGCTGCCGACAGATGTCATCCAATTCCACGGGCTTGACCCAGACCGGGTCGTGAAAATCGGCCACGGGAGGGTCATTGAAGGCAATATGCCCGTTTTCGCCAATGCCCAGACAACAAATATCGATCGGAGCCTCCTGCAATAACGCGGCGTATCGGGCACACTCCGCTTCGGGATTTTCCGTCTGTCCTTGAAGATAATGAACGTTTTTGAACGGAAGTCGTCCCAAAAGACGTTCCTGCAAAAAACGTCCGAATCCCTGCGGCGCTTCTGCCGAAAGGCCAAGGTACTCGTCCATGTGAAAGGCGGTCACACGCGACCAGTCGATGGATGGAGAGTGAAGCAGCCCCGCCAGCATTTCGTTCTGCGACGGAGCCGCGGCAAAAATCATCCGAATTTCCGGCTGCTTTTCCAGAAGCATCGTCATCAGCCCTTCGGTATAAGCTGCGGCGGAAAGCCCCATTTCTTCTCGAGTTGCGTACACCCGCCACGCCAGTTTCTCTTTGCGTCCTGAATTGGTAATCATGTTTGGCCTTTGGTTTTGTGAAATATGCCTGCCGCGTTTTTCATTTCCACGTGGTTCCTGAAAATTTTCAGGAAAAATTACTAAAAAATCATTATAGGATAAATTTTTCCAAAATGCAACCAGTTTCCCTAAAAAGAATCTAAATTTTTTGAAAAATAACGATGTCCCTCCTCTCAAGAAAGAGTTTTTCTGATTGATACAATCGTTATTTCCTGCGTATGTCGCCCTTCTTGAAAAATTTTTAAAAGAGGTTAAATAATGGCCGATACTATCATCAGCAAAGGATTTTGTAAAGATCATTGATGATAAAACCCCTTAACGAGATATTCTCGTTCATTTATAAGGAAACGAACGTGCCCTCACGAATTTCACTTCACGAATCAGGCGATTCCTCCTACCCATCCGTCGAAGCGGGTTTTTTGCAGGAACTTTTTTGTATCGGCAGCCTGCCGCCGATGTTGCGGCATTTTCAGAAAATGACGGGTTGGAATCTGACCTACCATCAGGTGGATTCTGCCCTTTCCCATGGATTTTCATCGGAAAATTTGACCGTTTCCATTGGCAACGTACCTCAAGAAGCGGAACTTCCCAGCCCTCTTCCGCCGTCGCTGGTTCGTGAGTTGGTGGAGGAGGAAGATTTATGGATTCCGATTGAAATAGAGGCTTGTCATGTTCCTGATCATGTTCTTTCCGAACGGCTCAAGGGGCGTAACGGAGCGTACATGGTAGGTTTTCTCCACCTGGAAAAGGAGGCACCGAAAGAAAAACAGGAAAGGGAGGTGCTTTCTTTTGAGCAAGCACGTCGTTGGGCTGTGGCATTGGGAGATTTTCTTTCGGAAATGCAGACATTGCGAATGCAGGTTTGGGTCAACGAGTCGGAAAAAGCCAACTTTTCCAAACTCATGAATCGTCCGGTTTCGATTTCTCAGCCTGTTTTTGCCCCCTCGTTTCGACGGCTGTTGGAGTGCGTTCTAGACAATCTGGGGATGGACGCGGTGGGGATTTATCTTCTGGATACGGCAGGGACGGCCCTGAAACTGCGAGCCGGAGTGGGACTTCCTCTGGACCGGCTTTCCGTTCGCCCGCGAGTTTTGGAAGAGGCAATGCCGGATTTGATTTCGTTGCAAACGGGCGAAATCCGTGTCATCGATGAAAAAACACGTCAGGAAGGGCTGGTGCCCCCCGAAGATTTTCTCTCGGCCATTTGCCTTCCCCTGGTCACGAATCGGTCGCTGATGGGAACGGTCTGGTTTTTCTCGAATCACGATTCCGTAGTGGATGAATTTACGAGTCGGCTGGCGGAAATGGCGGCAGACCATATCTCAGGAGAATTGGAACGTGCCGCGTTTTTCAATCGTTACGCCAAGTCGCTGGAATATCGCCGGGAAGTGAAGCAGGCGGTGGAAATCCAAAAAAATCAACTTCCTCTGAAGGCCGCGTGGCTGGAAAAGATTGGACTTTTCGGCTGGGTTCGTCCGACGCGGTATGTGACTCGTGGTAACGCAACGCCCCAAGGCTTTTTTGACGAGGAAGTTTTAAGCGGAGATTTTTACGACTGGTTTTCCCTCCCCCATGGAAAATGGCTCATCGCGTTGGGAAATGTCGGTTGTCCCGGTCTGGCAGGTGCCATGATGACGGCGTCTGTCAAGTCCGCCCTGCGAAGTCATGCCTGTTATGAGCAGACCGCCTCCTCTCTGTTGCGGAAGGTTCATCAGACGCTCTGGCAGCAGTCCGCCGCGGAGGGAAAAATCTCTCTTTTTTGTGGATTGGTCGATGCGCAAAAAGAACGTCTGGCCGTTTCCTATGCCATGGCGGGAACCATTCGGGGAATCTCTTTGCAGGCAGATTCAACCACCCTTGTCCGAAAGGATACCACGGTGGAGTACACTCCATTTTTAGGCGGGTGTGCGGAATTTCACTGTTTTGAAGATATTCTCTACCTGGGCAAAGAAGAATCTCTGGTCTTGTACCACGATGGCTTTGTGGATGAGAAGGCAAGGAATGTCGATGCGCAACGGCTGGACCGAGAACTTGCCCGCCGACTTGCCGACAAAAGAAGAGGCACGTCCCGGTTGTTGGGAAGCATCGTCAAAAATTACTTCACACGCGAGGTGGCTCCCCCCGACGGAGTAGGGCAGTCTGTTTTGGTACTCCGCAATTTTCCCGAATAAGCCGTTCGGAAAAGGTATTGTTTTTCAGAATTTTTCCCTTTGAGAATTAGGAATGAACCTCATGTTGTTGGAATCTCTCCTTTCCCTTTTGCGGGAATCCGCCACACTGACTCGACAAATTCAACACGATTTTATCACACCCACAACCTGGGAAAAAAAGGATAAATCGCCAGTGACCGTGGGAGATTTGGCGGTGCAGACACTCATGGCTGCCCGTTTGGAGCAACTTTGCCCGGAAATTCCTCTGGTGGCGGAGGAGTCGACCGAGGTGCTGGAATCGGACGAAGGGGAACGGTTTGGGGAGATTCTACGGCGCTATCTGGAACCTTTTTTGGGAAAATTTACGCGGGAAAATATGGTTCACTGGATTGCCCGTGGAAAAGAGGGGACGGGAACAAGCCGTTTCTGGACGCTCGACCCGATTGACGGAACGAAAGGTTTTCTGCGACGCGAACAGTATGCCACCGCACTCGCTCTGGTGGAGGAAAATCGGGTGACGATGGGATTTTTGGGACTGCCAAATTACACACAGGGAGAAAATCTGGTCCATGCGGTGCGTGGGAAGGGGACGTGGGCAAACGATTTGTGGAAACCGGGGGAGTGGAAAGCGTGCCACGTTTCCGAGCATCGAGATGTCCAGGAAGCGACCGTGCTGCGTTCCGTGGAATCGGGGCATACGAATTTGAGTCAGATGGATATTCTGGTGCGGAATTTAGGAGTCGTTCGTGAGCCGGTACGGATGGATTCGCAGGCAAAATACGCGGTTTTGGCATCCGGCAAAAGTGATTTTCTCTTTCGCCTGATTTCCGCCAAACAGCCGCATTACAAGGAAAAAATCTGGGATCAGGCCGCGGGTTCCATCATTCTGGAAGAGGCGGGGGGAAAAGTGACCGATTTGGACGGAAAAGACCTTGATTTTTCCCATGGAGAAACCCTGGAGGAAAATCGTGGCATTTGTGCCAGTAATGGAATTTTGCACAACATTGCCCTCGACGCTATTATAGAAACAGGATGTTGAAATTAGAGAGGTTAGAAAAATCTCCGATAAAAAAATTTGATAAAAAATTTGGTAAAAATGATGTAAAAAGGGAACCTCCCCCATTGTCAGACGTTTCAAAGTGGTGTAACCTTTAGAAAGTTTTCCCTATTGATGAATTTTATACGGAAAAGATTTTTCTTGGTTGTGGGTAGTCCTGTTATCAGATTGTCTGATGTCAGGTCAGATGGAAATGAAACACGAAACCGGTAGGATGTTTCCCATAGAATAAGGATGCGAGATTGATGATGACAAAAAAAGATATTGTGAGAATTGTTTCCGAAGAACTGGATTGTTCTCAAGTCCTGGTGAAAAAGATTGTTCAGCGATCTTTGGATGTGTTGATTGAAATGTTGGTATCCCAAGGACGTGTCGAATTGCGAAATTTCGGTGTTTTTGAGGTGAAACAACGAAAATCGCGAATCGTTCGTAATCCTCGAACAGGGGAAACCATGAAAATGGAGGCTCATCGCGCGGTGAGGTTCAAAGCGGGAAAAAATATGCTGGAAAAAGTCAATGCTCCCGTGCCGAAGAAAAGGAAGAAGCGAGAAAAGAATTGAAAAAGTCGTTTTTCAGGAGTTTTTTATCGCCATTGCCTTTTGTTGGGGGAATTTTATTATCAGTCTTCTTAACGGTCTACAGAAATATTTTTTATAAAAAATGGAAGTATGAAAAACCACTTCCATTTTTTATATTTTAAACTATAATTTTGGCACTTTATCCCAAAATGACCACGACGCGGCGACAACGCAAAGTCTGTATCCCCACGCTTTTCTTAAGAAAACTTACTTTTCTTCTCGAACAGGGACGGCAAATGGCAGTGCGTCGTCTGCGCGAGTACGATGGCGGAAATGGGGAATTCGGTCCATCGTGATGTAATTGGAGTCGTGGAAATTCTTCCCGTACCAACCCAGGCGACAGACGAAAATCAGGTCTTCCCCTTCGATTCGCCAGTCGCAGTATTGGAATCCATTCTCATTTCCAAAATCCAACGGCATCTGGTAAATAATTGAACGGACTTCCCACGTCTCCAAATCGTCGGAGCAGACCAGAGCCAATGTGGAACGTACACCCCTTTGTTGCGGCAGGCGAAGGTTGGTCAAACTCCAGTATTTTCGACTGATTTCATCGTATCGAATGCAGAATTTGGAGGAGCCGCCGGGAAAATCGAGCAAGTCTTTGGCAGGATCGTAGGTGAGGACTTTACCGTCCGACGAAAGATGAAGCCGAGCAACGGTTTTGGCAGGGAGAGACTCCACACGCATAAAAACGTTCAGTTCTCCATTGGGTGCCTCCACCACATTTCCTTCCAACCACCCTTTCCCACACGGATGGGGAACCCACTCGACGATATTGGAACGGGTCCAGTTTTTCGCGTCGAGAAGGTCGCTCTCCACGGGGGCGCTGATAATCTGCGTCTGAAACCACGGCCACGGCTGGTCGGGCGTTTTTTTCTCCGAAATGTCAATCTGCCACCAGACACGCCCTTTGGCGAACAAAACAGGAACGGGGTCGGCATAATAGGAGCGATCCGAAGCAATCAAGCCACTTTGAGCATCCGTCGGCGTACTCCACGTCCTCCCGCCATCGGTGGAACGTCGAATGGCAATACATTCGTTGGAAATTCCCGGAATGCCTGGTTTGCAAAATCCAATCGAGTAAAGCGTCTCGCCAATCCGAAAGAGTGAACCGGAATTCTGTCGGGGAAACTCACCGATCGTCCGCCACGTTTTCCCCTGGTCTTTCGATTCGTAAATCGTCGTTCGTCGCCCTCCCGAATCTTTGCCGAACCAGTCGTGCGAAGCGACATACGTCCCGTCCGCCAGGATTTCCAACGACGGCGAACCAAGATACACCGTTTCCCAACGGTCGCTTTGCCCAATGACGATTCCTGGAGGCGGAGGCGTATTTTCTTTCTGCGGGGCGGCCCAGAGAGAAACACTCCCCAACACACAAAGTAGCCCAATCCATTTTTTCATTTCTTTCTCCTTTGGGTAAATCAAACCTCTCGTAAAAATTGGATTCAGAAGAGATTATACCATGAGAAGAAATTTTCCGCTACTATTTTTCCGTCAATCGTTTTCAAGAATGCGACAGTGCGGCAAAAAATTCGTCATGGATCGTCGAGCCACTTGCTGAGTTACACTCCTCAATACTCCTACGGCATACCGATTGTATCCATGGGAAATACGACGGAACTCGAACCATTCCCCATAGCACCTATCAGCCAGCAAAAGTTTCCACGAGAATTCCAGTTCTTCGCTCAATTTTTTGGGCAAAATTCTCCAATACCTCTTTCGGAAGAGGGGTACAGAAAGAGCATGCGGGAGGGCGACAAATCGTGTGTAGTTGAATATGATCCAATTTCCCGCCCGATGCCAGAATTGTCTCAAGACGTCGGATATATATTTCCAGTTCCGCTTCTGGAAGGTTTTCACCCTTCAGAGCCATAAAAAGCGTTTGCAAAACGGTCCGATATTTTCGTGAAGAGTCCGTAATTCCTGCCAGAATCTCCTCGAAATCGACACTCGAACGATTTACGCGAGCATAATATTCCGCCGTTCCCGCATCAAGTTTTGCCCAGATGGCACCATTGTTGGCAGCCAGAATTTCCAGTGCCGCCTGAACTTCTGGTTTCCGCAATCGCGTTGCGTTGGTGATCAATACCAACTGCATCGCTTCCGCTGTCGGATATTTTTCGATGGCTTCCTGACGTACTTTTGCCGCCAATTGAACCACCTTTTCGAGGGAAGGCGAAATTGTCGGTTCACCGTCGCCACTCAGAGCCAAATCATTCACTCGCCGCAGTGCTGTTGCCGTGGAATCGAAGGGCGGATGTTGAAAAATCGCTCCTGAAAGAGCTGCTTCCACACAATGTCGCAGTTCTTCTCCCATTTTTTCCAAATGGATGGGTAATCCGGGCCGGAGTTCCTCTTTCCGCACCTGGCAATAACAACAGCGAAAATTGCATTCCCCTCCCGGCGTCAAATTCAGTCCAATCGATATTCCTCGTGAACGACGGCTCAAAACAGGATAAACATACATGTTTTTCTGCCAGAATCGCGAATGTTGTGTGTAAAGCGAAGTGTTCATGTGCGTTCCATTAAAATTTGTAGCAAGCGACAGGAATAATCACGATACAACGTTTGAGCCGGTATTTGGGTATAAAACCGAATCTCAGTTCGTCGAATCCAGATAGGGGTCTTGTCCCATTTCCCGTTGAATCTTTTTTCGTTGTTTTTCAAAGTACATGAGAGCTTTACGTTGGCGGAAATGCTTTTTTTCGATTCGTCTTTGTGCTTTTTTGAAAAATTTTTCCAGATAGTCGAACCGTTTCAGCGAGTTTTCGCCTCTTTTTTTATACTTTTCTGCCGTTTTGGGACCGAAACCGGCGAGAATCAGTTCGTCGTCCAGAGAGAGATACTGGCGAACCGTCCCTGGATCACCCTGACGACCGCAGCGTCCAATCAACTGTCGGTCGATACGGGCGGATTCGTGCATTTCCGTGCAGATGACGTGCAGCCCACCCAATTCCTCCACCCCTTTCCCCAGCCGAATGTCCGTTCCACGTCCTGCCATATTCGTCGAAACGGTGACACGTCCCATCTCCCCTGCTTTGGCAACGATTTCCGCTTCCTCCTCGACGTGATAGGCGTTGAGAATCTGGTATTCGATGTCCTTTTCATCCAGCATTCTGGCTAGAATCAACGATTTGTCAATCGACCGCGTGCCGATGAGAATGGGACGTCCTGTTGCGTGAAATTCCACGATTTCATCCACAATCGCACGGTATTTCGCGTCGGAATCACCGTAAATGCGCGTCGGGAGGAGGATTCGCTGAGGTACTTTATTCGTCGGCACGGGAATGAAGTGGCACTGGTAGATTTTTTTCAATTCATTTTTACTGGCTGCGGCCGTACCCGTCATTCCGGCGATATTTTCGTAGCGGAGGAAAAAATCCTGAATCGTAATGCGGGCAGCCTGTCCTGTCGCGACCGTAACTTCCAGCCCCTCTTTGGCTTCCAGAGCTTGATGAATCCCGTCCCGCCATTTTCGTCCTTCGGAAAGTCGTCCGGTAAACTCATCGACAATCACGATTTCGTTATCCCGCACAACGTATTGCCGGTCTTTCTGAAATTCTCGCTGGACTTTGATGGCTCTTTCCGTGAACGTGTACAAATCGAACATCCCGACACTATCCAACAGTGGCGGCTTTTCCAGATTGCGGACTTTCAAACGTCCTTTTCGCGTCAATTCCACCGTTTTTTTATCTTCGTCGAAATCGTAATCCTCGTCTTCGAGAAACAATTCCGCGTTCTGGGCACACCAGGTGTATGTAGCCACCTCAATTTTTTCCGCCTCTCCTGGAATGGCACTGATAATCAACGGCGTTCGAGCTTCATCGATCAGAATGCTGTCCGCCTCATCCACCAACGCAAAATAGGGGTCACGCTGCACCGGTTTATCGCCTGAGGCCTGCGTTTCTCCCAGCATGGCTCCGATCAAGTCGTTTTGTCCTTCACGGATTTTTCGCAGCAAAAGGCGGTCGCGCAGGAAGTCAAACCCGAATTCATTCGCGGTTCCGTAGGTAATATCGCAAGCATACGCATGGGCACGTTCCTGGGGTTGTTGCTGGGACTGAATGATTCCCACCGACATTCCCACCGCGTTGTAAACCGGCTGCATCCACTGGGCATCCCGTTTGGCCAGGTAGTCGTTCACCGTCGCCAACTGCGCCCCCCGACCAGCCAGCGCGTAAAGAAACATCGGCGCGGTGGCGGTCAGCGTCTTTCCTTCCCCCGTCTGCATTTCCACAATCGAACGGTTGAACATGGCAATCCCGCCGAGAAGCTGGACATCGTAGTGCCGCATGCCATTTTTCCGCCGAGCCGCCTCCCGAATCAGGGCGTAGGCCTCCGGGAGAATCCGTCCCAGAGGTTCGCCACTTCGGGCACGGTGTCGCAGAGAAAGTCCCTCTTTGCGGATTTGCGAGTCGGAAAGTTCCATCAGCCGAGGTTCATACGACGCAATACGTGGCAACAATTCCGTCCAACGAGCCAGTTTTCCAGGTGCCGTCAGACCGATTGTGCCACGTATTTTTCCGATGATTCCTGAAGGAACGCCGCGCAAGAGAACCTCTTTTCAATCCTATTTCGCCAACGGGAGTGTCTGGGGTTCATACGGATGATTCCGTTTCCGAACGACCTGCGCTTTGATGATTTTATCCGCTTCGTTCAGTCCGGTATCCGTTTCGTATTCCCCTTCGTGGACATTCATGCGTTCCAGTGCGGAAATCACCTCAATTCCACTGATTACCCGTCCGAAAACGGTATATTTTCCGTCGAGATGCGGCGTGGGAACCAGGGTGATGAAAAACTGGGAACCGGCACTATTAGGCGCGGCGGAATGAGCCATACTCAACGAACCACGAAAATGTTTCCGGGCGTCGGGACGTTTGAATTCATCCGGGATGGAATAACCGGGATTGCCAGCTCCATCGGGCGTCGGGCTGCCGGTCTGAGCCATGAAGCCGGAAATGACGGTATGGAAATCGTTGTTGTTGTAGAATCCCTTTTCCACCAGCGAAATAAAATTCGCCACCGTATTGGGTGCCTGATCCTCAAACAATTCGACGAGTACATTCCCCTTCGAGGTCTGCAACAACACGCGGGGAAGCGTTTTTTCCTGAACTTCCTTTTGACGCAATGCCGATTCCGCTTTCCACGCTTCGGTATAATAGGGAATCGACTCCTGATAAGCCCCTCCCGATTGTGTCAGTTGATTGTTCCGCAGTGCCTCATTAAAACAGAGCCGTGCCACGTCGAATTTATTGACCATAAATGCCGCGATTCCCGCCATTTCATAAAGCATCGGTTCTTTTTCATGGATTTTCTTTCCCATCAGTTCGCGGGAAAGTCCGATTGCCACTTCATATTGGTCTTCATCCAACGCGGAAGCAAGCAGAAAAAGTGTGTAGGAAATCACTTCCGGGTTTTGCGGATTGGCCTGCCACGCCAGCTCGATCAAATCCTGTGTCTGGTGGTACAAATCGTGTACTTCTTTGGATAGCTTCCGAAGTCGCGGTGCCATCTCCTTTTGCTCTTTTTCGTCCGCGTCCACGATTTTTTCCGAAAGTTCGTCATGCTCGTCAATAATGGAATCGAGTTTGCGATAAGCTCGGACAAATTCCGCCAAGGCCTGCTGTGGTGAAAGTTGCGACTGGGTCTTCTTTCCAAAGGTCTGCGTCAGGTCTGGAACAGGGTCGCAGCAATCGTCTTCCGCTCCCGCAGCAATGGCACTTCTGCCGGAGGGAGCCGTTTTTCCCACACGTGCCGACTCCACGGAGGGTCGCGTTGTCTGTCCCCAAAGAATCATGCCTGAAAAGAACCACCCTGCCAACAACAGGAAACCTGCTTTTTTCCCAACATTCTGAATCATTCTCTACTGTCCTTTCCGTCTAAACAAAAATGTTTTCAAGCAGTTTACCATTTCTACCAAAGAATGGCAAGGTCAGTTTCCCCGAAAATCCACAGAAATTTCGCAATTCCTCGAAAACCGACTTGCGGGAGATACAAAAATCCAGTATACTATACTTTCATTTGTTAAACGTGGGACGCTTGTCTGAATCGTATTGGTGGGAGTGTGAAAATGGTGGCAAAAAAATATCGAAAACCATCCGAAGAAGTCGATTCGGTGGGATTGCGAATCATCGGCGGAAAATTTCGCGGAAGAAAACTGGCTTACGCGGGCGATCGCCGAGTCCGTCCCATGAAAGACCGTGTTCGTGAGGCCACATTCAACCTGATTCATCGATATGTGCCCGGCTCGTATGTTTTGGACCTGTTTGGCGGAACCGGGGCGCTCGGACTGGAAGCGATCAGCCGTGGAGCCATCGGTTGTACCTTCACGGAACAACATTTTCCCACCGCTCGTATTATCCAACAGAATATCACCACACTGGGGGTTGAAGCCCAGACACAATTGTGGGTGGGAGATGTTTTTCTAACCTATCAGAAAGAGCCGGATTTGCCTGTAGCGCATCCCTGGCTCGTATTTTGTTCGCCGCCGTACCGTTTTTTTAAGGAACGAACGGAGACACTGTGCCAACTCCTTGCCCGGTTGTATTTCCGCGCTCCGGCTGGAAGTGTGTTTGTCGCGGAGTCCGACACGACGTTTGACTGGCACGCGTTCGACGACCTCGGTCCGTGGGAAATACGGACTTATCCACCCGCCGTTTTAGGCATTCACCGAAAGGAGGAAACGCCATGACAGAAACGCTTCAGATTTTATTACTGGCCATTCTCCAGGGAATTACGGAATTTTTGCCGATCAGTTCCTCGGCACATCTCGTTTTTTTGCAGGAAATTCTGGAAAAGTGCGGATTGTCCACCATAGAGGAAACGTACACGTTGGGAATTGCGCTCCATCTCGCTTCCCTGCTGGCCATTCTCTGCTACTACTGGCGACCATTGCTGCGGCTGGCGTTGGGACGGGATATTCCGTTGTTGAAGCTGATTATCTGGGGTTCGTTGCCAGTTGCCATTGTGGGGTTTGGCGTCAAACTATTCCTGGACGATTTTTTTGAGGAAAAGATTTTTAACAACGTCCCTCTGGTCGCCTGCCTGCTCTGGGTCACGGCGGCAGTTCTCCTGGTGGGGCAGAAAATTTCCATGCAAAATCCTCACCATCGAAAAAATCGTCACTGGCGGAAAAACCTCAAAACGCTTTCCGCGCGACGGGCATTGGGAATTGGGCTGGCTCAGGCGGTCGCCATTTTGCCCGGCATTTCCCGAAGTGGTTCCACCATTACCGCCGGATTGGCGTTTGGCTTGAAACGAAACGATGCCGCCACATTCTCTTTCCTCCTCGCCATTCCTGCCATTGGCGGAGCGGGACTGGTGGAAATCCTGAAAGTGGCGAAAGACGGCGTGGGGGAAATCTCCGTATTTCCTTTAATCTTGGGATTTATCGTCTGTTTCATCGTCAGCCTGCTGAGTCTCCACCTCTTGATTCGGCTCTTGCGAATGCGTCAGATTGGTATCTTTGCGTGGTACCTGATTCCGATGGGATTTTTCATGCTCCTACTGGGTTGTTGGTAATGAATCATGACGTCATTCCCATTTTCCGTTTTTCAAAATCCGAAAACAATCCCAAAAATTTCTTGTTTGTCGCAAATTTATGGGGTATTTTGTCGCATTATTGAGATGGAAAGGATTGACTTTCAAAAATTTTAGGGTATAATAAAAGTTCAGAGTTGGGATTGCGTTTTTCCAACGTAGAAGAAATTTTTTTGAGGAGAATGACAATGAAAAAGGCTATTTGTTGTATTTTACCCCCCCCCCCGATTTTATCGTAAGAGGGGTTGGTCTTGTTGGAATTCTTTGGGGATTTTCTATTCCTCTGATTGCCGCGGAAGTAACGGTGAATCCGAACGGTGCCACGAACATCGGTGTGGGAGATACCGCTTCTTTTTCTGGAGTGAATTTTGCGGAAACCTCGGATGCCACCATTCTCATGACGGGTGGAACGCTTACTTCCGGGGGAATGAATTTTTTCGGGCTGAATCATACATTCACGTTCAACCAGTCGGGAGGAATTTATACCCACACGGGAACGGGTTGGTTTATCATGAACCAATCCCATCCGAATTGGCAACGCACCGACACATGGTCGTTGAGTGGCGATGCCCGATCGTACATTTCTGTTACCGGTGGACCTGCGTTTTCTTTTGGAAAAGGAACGTTGGCAAAGATTAGCATTTCTGAGAATGCTCTTTTTTACTCAAATTTAACGCAAATTGGAGATGTTTGGTATGAAAGTCCCTGGCCCAGTGGCAAAGGAATCTTTGAGCAAAAGGGAGGAGAAGCCTATTTCGGCACGCTTCGTTTATCCACCCGCCGAGAGGGAGATTACCAGGCGACAGGGGCAAACATGTATCAGCTTGAGGAGGGGACGTTGGCTGTCCATTCCGTCACTCTGAATCCAACCATGGCAACGACTTCAGGAACAATCCTCCAGCCACAAATCCTTTTACAGGGTGGAGTTGCAACGATAGGAACCTCTGCCATAAGTCTCACGAACGAAGGTTCGACGATAGAAATTCAAGGTGGTTTGGAAATTTTGGACAACTTTTCGGCAGCGAATGTTCGTCCGACGTTCACAGAATGGGGAAGAATGACCGTCGATGGTGATTTCACCCAAACGGCTGGTGCCTTGGTAATGGATGTGAACTACGTGGAAGGAATACTTACGGAGAACGATTTTCTGGATGTCACGGGAAATTTTCTGGTGGCAGGAGGCGATTTACTGCTTCAAGTCGATGGGATGGAACTGGAGGAAGGTTTCTCGATTGCGGCCACGAACCTTTTCAGCAAGCTCTGGGAAGGAGCTTTCGACCAGATTTACAGTGTCGGTAAAAATGGAAACTGGTTCTGGAGCCTGCAAGATGGGAATTTGGTGGTGGCGGGGAATCCCGAAGGTGTTCCTGAGCCGTCAAGCTGGATTTTGATGGGACTGGTTTTTCTGGGTTATGTCGGTTTCCAGTATCGAAAAAGAGGTAAAAAATGACACGATTTTTGCTTTTTCAGGTTCTCATGGTGATGGGGCTGACGGCAGGCATCGTTGGGTGTGGCGAGAAGGCCAGGCCGAATGGGCCGACGGTGATTTGGGAGGGGAGGGTGACGATTCAGGGGAAGGATTTGCCGGAGAATTTGAAAGAGGCATATATTCAGGTGCGTCCTGCCAACGCTCGAAAAATGGGGCAGGCCAGCCCGACGCAAGCGGTGATTCAAAAGGGGAAGTACCGTCTGGAGCAGGTGCCACGCGGGGAGGTGACGGTCTATTTTGTTTTGAAGGAGGCGACTGGCCGGAAAATCCGGGAACGGGAAGGGCTGGAGTATGACGAAACGCGGACTCTCGTTCCGAAGTCGAGGCAACGTGGAATTTCCCTTCAGGCCACGGAGGATAATCGAGAACAGAATTTTGACCTTTAGCGAAAGGAAAAATTATATGAAACGTGCCGGGTTTACGTTGGTGGAATTGTTGGTGGTGATTGCAATTATCGGGATGCTGGTGGGATTGTTGTTGCCTGCCGTGCAACAGGCTCGCAGTGCTGCCCGACGGATGAGTTGCGCGAACAATCTGCGTCAATTGGGGCTGGCAATGCTGAATTACGAGTCGAACAATCGTGGTTTTCCGATCGGAATGTACACGTTTGAAGGGGACGATATGGTCTCCCGCGGTGAGGAGCATTGGCGGAACGACCATTGTTGGTACTCCCAAATGGGGCCGTATATCGAACAAACAGCGTGGTATCAGAGGATTGATTTTACCAAAGCGATGACCCATATCGTCAATGAGGAGGCACGTCGCTTCAAAATTCCGACGTATGCCTGCCCGGAAGATATTGGTTTGCAGGAGAACGAGTGGGATTCGCAGAGGTGGGCCAGATTTCGTCATAATTACGTCGTGAATTGGGGGAATACCAATTACAGCCAGTCCGAAAAAAACGGCGTGGCTTTTCGTGGAGCCCCGTTTCAGTCACGGAGTAAAACTATCCTATCCGTTATTAAAGATGGTTTGAGCAACACACTCCTGATGAGTGAAGTTTGCGTGATTCCCAACAACGGTACGGGCTGGGGTGGCTCCATTTCGGACGCGTCCATCTCTTTGGGATGTGCTTTTACCGGCTGGAATCCACCGAATTCAGGACTTGCTGATGAAACATTTCTAGGGGCAATCAACAATGCGGACTACGCCACGATGAGAATTCCCTCCCCTGTTAGTGTGAGTACCGAATTGCAGGTCATTGCCGCTCGAAGCCATCATATTGGCGGTGTGAACCGTGTCTGCTGCGATGGTTCAGTGGATTTTGCCAGCAACAGTCTCGACGCTGCGGTCTGGCGTGCCATGTCCACCGCATGTGGCACATCGGAGGAATTGGAGGAACTACCTGTCGGGAATGAACCCCTATTTTTCGATACGACTTCCCATTAATCCTTCTCCATTGCCCTTTGCGCGGCGGTGAAGCCACTTTTCACGGCACCCTCCATCGTTGCGGGAAAGCCCGTGTCGGTCCAGTCTCCGGCCAGAAAGAGGTTTTTCCAGGGCGTTTGGCAAGAAGGGCGTTTTTGAGGCGAATCGAGTGGAATCGAAAAAACCGCGGACGGGAATCGGGTGACGCGAATCTCCCGAATACGAACGTCGGGAAAGAGCGTTTGCAGGTCGCTTTCCGCAAGTTGTTGTAAAATATCGCTTTGCGAAGAGGCACACCGATCGCTGTCGCTGATGAGCAACTGGTGGTAATGGCCCCATTGGCCGGAACCAAACGGCGGACGGAAAATCCACTGAATCGTTTTCCCCGGCGTCGCCACGTGCGGCTGCGAAAAAAGGGGCTTTTCGAGCCATGTGTGAATGGCGGCTATGCTGTTCGACTTCCAGGTTTCCGGCGTGAAAAGTCCTTTTTCCGCAAGTGGCGGGAAAATTTTCGTCACCTGATGCCACGGAACGGCTAGAATGCAGCTATCGTAAAAACAAGGTTCCTCCGCCACCGGAAAAAGCTGAAACCCCTTCTCCCGGCACTCGATTTTCTGGATGGCCTGTCCGGGATGCGAGAAAAATCGACGTTTTTCCACATAGGGTTGCCAAAACGGTTGCAATCCTTCGTGGAAAATCTCCCACAAAGGCCGTTGGGGAACCAGTAAATGCCAGGCGTCGGGCGTGGTGCCAAAAATTTCCAGGAGTAAATTCCGAACCTCGCGTGCCGAAAGGTTTTCCGGCGACTCGCTGAACGCGGAAAAAAGAACCGTTTCCCAGAAAAAACGTCGAACTTTTTCGGAAGCTCCCCACCCTCGGAGCCATGCGTCAAACGAAATTCCTTCCGGGGGAGTGCTTTTGCGAATTTTCCAGAAATGATACAAAACTTCCCATCGTTGCGACCAGTTCAAAAACCGCATTCGGAAAAAGCTCCCCGCCAGGTGAAACGGCACCGGTAATCCCGGCGTATTCCGAAAATCGTCCAGCCAAAGTGGCTTTTTCTCGTGCCTCCACTCCGTTTCCCGGCGGGAACAGAATGTCATGCAGGAATCTGTCCGCCAGAATCTCTCCAAACCGGTCTGCTGGAGAAAATCGCGGAAAAAAAGGCACCGTTTCATCGAAACGTGCTGCGCATAGTCCAGAAAAATCCCTTTCGACGTGACCCAAAAGGAACTGGCTCGTCCGCCGAAAAAAGGACTCCGTTCGTAGAGGTGAATTTCCGCATTCGCATTCGATCGCAACAATTTCACCACTGCCGCCAATCCCGCCAATCCCCCTCCCACCACCGCAATTTTACAATCCATAAGATGTAATGATTAATGAAATAATGATTAGAGCAATTCTAAAAAACCTTTTCTCCTTTTTATTTTTCCCATCAATTCCTCCTGATGATAAAAAGGAGAAAAACCTGCCATCATCCATCTTCTACGGAAATGTTTCTACGTTGCCAACTTCTCAGCCGAGGTTTTCAAAAGGAAAAACGTGGCAAACAAATTCTCGAAATGCTCTAGTGTTGTGTTAAACTTATCAATATCATGAATCATAACACGACCACGCCTGAAAATACAGTATAAACATCCATCATTATCAATTATCAATTAATAATTATCCATTGAATAAAGCACTCGGTGGCTCATGCTTGTTTTTTTGAAATGCCTGCCAGATTTTCTCCGCGGCTTGTTCTCCCGAATGGACGCACTGAGGAATTCCCACGCCCGCAAAGGCATTTCCCGCCAAGCCCAATGTCGAGCAATGTTCCAGTTCCGTCTCGATTTTTGCCACACGATCCAAATGTCCCAGATGATACTGCGGCATGGTATTTTTCCAACGGGAAAGCGTCGTCATGACAGGTTCCCCGGAAATTTTCACCAGAGGACGAATTTTCTCCAAAAGAATGGCCGTCACCTCCTCGTCCGACTTTTCCAACATTTCAGGATTCCTCGCCCCGCCTGTAAAAACGCGAAAAAGAGTATATCCTTCCGGTGCCCGATGGGGATATTTTTCATTGCTGAAGCTCAATGCCAGAAGAGGACTTTTTTCGGCTGCGGGAACGACCGCCCCCATTCCGTCCAGAGGATGCCCGATCTGCTCCCGACGATAAGCGACGTTCAGAATCACCGTTCCGGTATGTTCAATCTCTCCCAACGGCTTCGAGACCGCTTTCCGCCCCGCAGTCTCGAACAGTTGCGCGGCCACATGCGACGGCGTTGCCAGAATCACCGCGTCAAAAACCTCTTCCCGCCGCGTTTTCCCCTCTTCTTCCCGCAAAACCAGCCGCCAGCCCTGTTCCGTTGGGGAGAGTGCCTCGACAGACGTTTTTCCATGAAACGCCTCTCGCCCCACTTTTTCCATCAACGCCTCCGTCAACCGTTTCAATCCGCCCCGGACGGTCACGAAAAGACTGTAACGCGGGCCACTCTGCACGGAAGCGGTCGAACTTTTTTGTTTTTGTCGATTTTTTCGCATGGCGCGAATCAGACTGCCGTATTCTCTCTCCATTTCCCGAAATCGCGGCAACGTCGCCAGCAGACTCAACCGGGACATATCCGCCGCGTAAACACCACTGACCAACGGTTCGATCAGCCGCTCATACGCCTCTCGCCCCAGACGTCGGACGGCAAACGCTTCCAGACTTTCATCTTCCTCCGAATCCCGTCGCGGCACGAAAATTTCCAGCCCTGCGCGGAGTTTCCCCCACGGACTCAACAACCTCGTCGTCGCCATCGGCCACCACTGCGTCGGAGCCATCATCATAAAACCGTCCGGCAGTTTGTGCAGTCGATTCCGCCACACGACAAACGTCTGGCGGTGTTTCGGCGTGGTCGTCACCAAATCATCCCCCAAACCTAACCGTTGGCAGAGCGAAACTCCCCAGGGAACGGTTGTGATAAAATTATCCGCACTCTCCTCAATCTCAAACCCATCCTGAATCAACGTATTCAACACCCCCCCAGGGCGTTCTTTCAGGTCGAAAAGAGAAACCTCCGCATGCGGAGCCAGTTCCTTCAAACGATGGGCTGCCGACAGACCGGAAATGCCTGCCCCCACGACGGCGACACGGAATGGGCGGGAACTTAATGCTGCCATAAAACCTTCTCTTCACAATAGTGAACAAAATAACCATCGAACAAATTCTCCAATATAACACCCACCCCCAGAAAAACAAGGGGAGGCTGGGGTAATT
>JAUNBF010000083.1 GCA_030527185.1 Planctomycetia bacterium
GCTTTTTTCGCCTCCTCCGCCGCCTTGGCTTCGTCGGTCACATTCGCTTCCGCAGGTGCTGCTTCCCCTTCCGCCGGTTTTTCCGCAGTTCCCTCCCCTTCCGGTTTGGCTTCATCAGGGGTCGCTTCTGGTTTCTCATCGGTCGATTCTGTCGATTCTTTCTCCTCTTTTTCTTTTTTAGGCGGAACCGCAAAAATATCGGTGATTCCCCCCTCTTCCTTTTCCTCGACAACTTCCTTCTCCGTTTCCGGGGAAGATTCGTTCTTTTCTTCCTGCGACGGAACGGTTTCGGGGATAACTTCCGACGGAACATTTTGTGCCAGTTCCTGTTTCTCCGAATCGTCTCCACCCAGGAAAAACGCACATACCACGCCAACGAGCAAAATTCCCAGAATACCACATCCTGCGATCATCCACTGTTTGGGTGAAACTTTTTTCAGCATTCCGGCCAGGGTGTTCTGAATATTCTTCACCACCGCCATTCCGCCAGCCGTGGTTTTTCCTTTTTTCGAGTTGCTTGAGGGATTTCCGCCTTTAGAAACAGGAGGAACGGGAATGGTTTCCTTCGCGGAGGAGAGATCGAGAGAATATTCCCCTTCCGAGGAAGACGGTTCTACCGATTTTGCCACCTTCATGACATGAATGCTACTGATTTCCGCGTCATTCTCAATCTTTTTGGCGACTCGTAATTTTCCTTTTCCCAATCCCTGAGCCGGCTTCTTTGTGGGAGATGAGTGTTCCATATTCGTTTCCTCTTTTTTCATACTGGGGTTTATTGCAGGAGTCAAACTGGTATAAGAGCCTCCCGATTTGTGCGCAGGAGCATCGTCGGGTAAAAACTGGAGCGGATTGCCATCCGAGTCGTACAAGGCAGGTTTTTCCGTTCCTGCGGCATTTTGCCTCGACTTTTCCAAAACTTCTTCTTTCGTTTTTTCAAACGATTTCGTCGTGTGGGTAAACGAACCGGTCTCACTGCGTGTGGCATCCGGGTCGTCTTCTTCGGAAGTACGTCGCACGGGTGTCCGCTCACGAGACGTATCCACCGAACTGAATCGCGACTTTTCTTCAAAACCGGGAAAACCAGGGAGCCGTACCTGCGTCGATTTTCCTTTGGCAGCACTGGAAAAATCGGGAAGCGTAAACGTTTCCGGCAAATTCTTCCCTTTTCCAGACGGGGAGGGATGGGTGGCGGAGAGGTTGGTATGGCTGCCGGAAAGGGAGGCTGATTTTTGGACTCCCGAAGATTCCGGGGAAGTGCCCACATCCGAACCGGTCATCATCTGAACAAAATCAAGCGAAACCGAATTTCCCTCCTCCGCGCGGCGGGAAAGCCACTCCGTCAGCACTTCCACCACATCCTGCGCACTCTGGTACCGCTCTTCCGGCTGGCGAGCCATCATTTTCAGGCATATCTCCGACAGCGACGTGGATACTTTCGGATTGAGTATCCGAGGATCGGTAGGGTCTTCCGTCTGATGTTTCAAAATTCGCTCCGGCAATGTGGCTCCCGGAAAAGGAACACAACCTGTGAGCAGAAAATAAAACACACACCCCAGAGAATAGAGGTCGGACAACGGCGACGCTTCCTGATTCTCCGCCATTTCCGGTGCCATGTAATCGACCGTCCCAAGGTAGTTTTCGTTCGTTTCCTGAGCCAGCGACGACGTATTTCCCTCCGAAACATTGTACAAGCGAGCCAATCCCATATCCAAAACTTTGATCTGATCCGACTCATTCAGAAGCAGGTTGGCTGGTTTGATGTCGCAATGAATCATTCCGCAACCATGAGCGTGAACCAGGGCACTTGCCACCTGGAGGATATACCGTGCCGCCCGTTCTTCGTCCAGAACCTCCTCTTTCTGAACCCGTTTTTCCAAATCCTCCCCTTCCACAAATTCCATGACAATATAATAGCGGTCTCCTTCCTTATCAATACTGTAGGCATGGACGATATTGGGATGATTCAACGCGGCAATGGCGCGGGCTTCGTTCAGAAACCGTTTTTGCGCCTGCGTATCACTGGCAAAGTCTCTGCCGATGATTTTTAACGCGACGGAACGGTTCATGGTCGTATGTTCGGCACGAAAAACACGCCCCATTCCTCCCGTTCCCAGGAGTTCCATCAATTTATACTTCCCCAGATAAAACGACGAATTTCCCGAAAGCAACTGCCCCGCCTGCCACCGTGTCAGCATTTTCTGCTTCACCAGCATTTTCAGAAAGGTCGGCGCTTCGGGAGTTTCCTCACTCCATTGTTGGACGGTTTTCAGTTCATCCGACTTGAGCAGGCGACTCTTTTCAATCAATTTGAACAGGGAGGCTGAATCTTGAATCATCTTGTTTTTTCTCCGAATCCCGGAATGCGAAAAGGGGCGTATGTCATCTCACCCGATTCTCCTATTATATAACGAAATCCCACGAATTTCAAGAAACACACCCCATATTTTTTCATTTTTTTAAAAATTCCTTCTTTTTCATGGATTTTACAGACTTTTTTTCAGGAATTCCACCCTCTGCCGCCAACCTCTCTTCCTGATTTCCAGGTTCTTCCTATTCGTCAACATTCCAATGATTCCTTTAACCGTTACCTTTGAGAAAAATCCCCTGTTCGTACTATCTGAAAATTTCCCAAAGAGATTTTATTTTCTCCTTGAAAATTACGACGAATGTTTATATCGTGGAATATCACCGACATTTCCGCTGTGTAAGGTCAATTTTTTACAGGATGGGAAACCTTGAACAAACAGATTTTTCTCGCAATGGTTCTCTTGAGTGGGCTGGGCTGGGCTTGCGGAGCCGAAATTTCCGAAGAACCCTCTCCTTTTTCCTCCCAAGAAGAAATGGCAAAAGAGTCCCATTTCTTTCTTTTTACGGATATTTCCCAGGCAATGGAACTGGCGGCAGAGTTAAAATGCCCCATTCTTCTGCATTTTTACTCTCCCTCCTGCCGACCATGCCAAATGATGGAAAAACAGGTTTTTGCTTCTCAGGAAGTTCAGAAAACAACTCAAAAATATTATCTTTCGGTGAAAGTGGACGGTTGGAAGAAGCCGGCAATGGCGGAAAAGTTTCACGTCAAAGGGTATCCGTCGGATTATATTCTCACGCATGACGGAAAAGTGATTTCCCGCCTGATGGGATTTCATTCTGCGGAGACTTACCGACGTTTTCTGGAAGAAACCGCCTCACGAATGCAGTTTCCCCCCCTTTCCCCGGAACAGACGGAACAGATTTTGGCCAAGGTGGTTCCCTCCATTCCCTTCCAGCCAATTGCCATTCGCCGAGAAGTCTCCCCCATTCCAGAAACTGAATCGGCACTTGCGGAAAGGGAGTTTCTCCCAGGTTTTGCCGTATCCGAAGAAGATTCTCCCCAAAAAGAGCCAGAAGTTTTGTTCGCGGAAAAAAAGTCTCTTATGTTGGAAGGATTTTGTCCGGTAACATTGGTGGAAGAAGAACGTTGGAAAAAAGGGGACGAACAATGGGGCGTCTGGCATGAAGACGGTCTCTATTTCTTTGCCTCTGAGGAAGCGATGGAAAAATTTTATCGGATGCCGGAAAATTATGCGGTGATAGCTCATGGAATGGATATTGTTCCGCTCGTCGATACCCAGCAGGTGGTTCCTGGAAGTCGAAAATACGGTGTTCGTTACGATGGTAAAAACTTCCTTTTCGCGTCCGAAGAAAATCGCGCCAAGTTCCGTGAACAACCGGAAGAATATCTCTCTCAGGCTCAAAAAGTCTGGATTCAAACCGCTCGCCAATCGCAAACCACCTCACGGTGATGATAATCGATAATTATCAACAGTATAGTGGGCACAGCATTTTGGCGTTTCCCAGAATTGAACGGCGACGATATTCAGCCCCATTCCGCATCCTTTTTCACTCAGGAAACGTGCCAGATTTTCTGCCGTGGGAGGGACAGGCAAAACGACGACTTTTTCTCCTTGTGCCTGTAAAACTTCGACCAGGGGATCGTCCTGGGAGAGGATTGTCCGGTGGTCGAGTTCTTCGTCCACCCATTTTTCCAGGGTGGAACGAATCTCTCCGAAATCGATCACCATTCCCTGCTCGTTGAGCGTATCGGCAGCCACCACAATCCGAACGCGGCCATTATGACCATGGAGGAATCGGCATTTGCCAGGATGATTCAGCAACCGATGTCCGTAACAGAATTCCATTTCGCGTGCGATGGTGAAAGAGGCCATTGTTTTTCCTGTCGTTTTTCGTTATTTTCCAAGACGCATCTGTAACTGACACAATATTTCCTGTTCCAGTGCGGTATCCCGTCCCTGCGGAATCCAACCACGATGGTATCCCTGAACGGCAATGGGGTCGTCCACGGGGGGTAATTGCGTATCCAACCGAAACGTGGCGGAAGGGAGTTGAGCCATACTCGGTTTGGCCAAATCTTCCAGTTCCTTTTCCACCCGCACATCGATGGTATAACCATTTCCCACATGCCGAACCCGAACGCTGGCAATCCGCCGCATGGTTTGGACGGTACTTTCCCGACGCTCCTCCATGTTGACCGTATCCCGTCGCCAGGGTTCCAATAGCGTCGCTCCGATTTGGGGATACGTTTTCAAGAGTCCTTCGGTAATGACCTCGCCATTTCGCTGACAGGGATACTCGTTTTCAATCCGATCGAAATAAAGTCGAATAACATCGACCACCGTTTCCCAGACAACATAGGGATCACCACCGGAAACCGTCATGGGATTGGCAACCACCGCCCCCCTCTCTGTCGGAACATAGGAGGCATAGGGAGCCGTCTTCTGAGAAGGAAAGGGCTGACACCCCGCCAATAACAGTAATAATATCCAGAGGAACCAACTTCGCATGTTTTCCAACTTTCTCTCGAAGGATTTTCTTTCCTTTTACAAAAAATGTCCATTTCTGGCAAGATGTTTTTCCCAAAAGTCTTTCTTTTTTAGAAAATTTTCAAAAATTTTTTCCAAAGTTGCCAAATCTCGCTTGACACAAAGGAAAAGAATGCTATGATAGAAGCATGAATTTGAGAGTGAGAAGCTCTTAGAGTGATTCTGATTCAGGTTCAATGTTCCTTCTGTAGGGACAGGCCATCAGGTATTTGGAATTTGACTGCTGCCGGATAATCTTGTGTGCAGCAAGTCAAAATGAAGATGAAAAATTTCTTGGGGATTTGTGAAATCGCCTTTCCCTGTCAAATGGTTTTCATCCGTTTTTTGTAAAAATTGCATCCGGAGGATTCTGGCATTTTGAATGGATTTTCATTTCTCAAGTCCTGGAAATGTTTCTTCGGTGTCTGGTTTTAAGTGTATGGATTGCTGTTTTGGATTGTGGGTGGATTTTCTTCAGAAAGCCATCCCTTCAGTTTCATTGAGACACGAGTAGCTTTAGGGTGACAAAGCAATGATTAAAAAGAAAGTCGGCGGGCGTTCTCGCAGATTCGGTTCCGAAGACAACCACGCTTCCGGTTATGGAAATGGAACCACCTATCGTAACGATTCCTTTCGTGGATACGATTCGCCTCGCGGAGGCTACAACGACAGGGGATATAACGATAACAGAGGCTACAACGATAGAGGTTACAACGATAACCGAACAGGAAGGCTTCCGCGACCACGAAACTCCAAAATGCGGACCAGTAACGATCCTGTCTCCGGGAATGTCAATCCCTTTGAAGGAGAAAATGGAGAAGTTTTTGAAGAAGTCGAAATCTCCGGAGTTCTGGAATTGCACCCCAATGGCTACGGTTTTCTACGCGATCCGGCAGTCACTTATACCCGCCAGTTGATCGATCCGTTTGTGCCGGGAAATATGATTGAACACTACGGCCTGCGAGAGGGTGTCCGTTGTACGGGAATCATGATGCCGGGACGGAAAAATCAGGGACCGCGACTCATTTCCATGTCGGAAGTGGAGGGGATGCCGCCGGAAGAGTACAGCAATGTGCGTCCGTTCGACGAATTGACCGCCATCACGCCGGAAAACTGGTATCGACTGGAAACCGGGCAGGAACCGATCAGTACTCGGGTGATGGATTTGCTCACCCCTCTGGGAAGAGGCCAGCGAGCGCTTATTGTGGCTCCACCGCGAACGGGTAAGACGATTCTCATGCAGCAGATCAGTCGGGCCATTTCGGAGAATTATCCCGAAGTGGACATGTTTGTACTCTTGATTGACGAGCGTCCTGAAGAAGTGACCGACATGCGACGTGCGGTACGCGGCGAAGTGGTGGCCAGTAGTCTGGATCGCGATATTGAGAGCCACGTGCGGCTTTCGCAACTCATCATCGAACGCTGCAAACGGCTGGCGGAGTTGGGGCACGACGTTTTCCTCCTTCTCGATTCGATTACCCGTCTGGCACGCGCGTTTAATAAATGGGTCGGCAATACTGGCCGAACGATGAGTGGCGGTGTCGATATCAAGGCGATGGACATTCCCAAAAAACTCTTTGCGACCGCTCGCCAGTTTGAAGAGGGAGGTTCTCTGACGATTGTGGGAACGGCTCTGATTGATACTGGCAGCCGGATGGACGAACTGATTTTCCAGGAGTTCAAGGGAACGGGAAATATGGAGTTGGTTCTGGATCGTAAACTGGCTGACCGCCGAATTTGGCCTGCGATGGACATTAGCCAGTCCGGGACGCGGCGGGAAGAAAAGCTCCTTCCGCCAGATATTCTTCATGCCGTGACGATGCTTCGTCGGACGTTGGCAAGTATGAATCCGATCGACGCGATGGAACAATTGACGCAAAAACTGATGAAGCGCAAGTCGAATCAGGAATTCATCGACCTGATCATGGGTCAATTCCGCGATTAAACCGTTTCGAGTATTCTCAAAATGATTCTGCCAGAAGGAACGTTCCTTTTGGTAGAATTTTTTTATGGCGAAAAATATTTTTCAAATTCTCTTTGGGCAATCTTCCATCTGGGGGATAAGATACTTCTCGATCGTGACGGGTGACTTGTTTTTTTCAGGGAAGTATGTTTTAATACCAAAGAAGATGCGGTTGGCGTATTGTAAGAGAGAAGTTTAAAAAGAGGAGAACACACCATGAAAAGAAGAATTTTAGGATGCCTTTGGCTGGTTTTGTTGACGATGCCCGCGTATGGAGAGTGGTATCGGGGGAACCTACACTGCCATTCCCACTGGAGCGACGGGAATGCGCTTCCAGAGTACGTCGTTCAGTTTTACAAAGAAAATGGCTATCATTTCCTCTGCCTTTCCGACCACAATATTTTTCAATCGGAGCAACTGAACGTGCGGGAAATCTTTGGCTACAGGTTCCCCGAAACGGATGAAAAGGCATTTGAAGGGGAAACGTCCACCTGGAAACCGATGGACGGTAAGGGCTGGGCACGCCTGACGACGAAGCAGGTGGAGCAGACGGAGAAAATTTTCGGCAAAGGTTCGATTCTCTCCAAGCAGGTGGGCGAAAAAACGTACATTCGCCTCAAGACGTTTGATGAGTTGGCAAAACAGTTCGGCGAACCGGGACGTTTCCTGATGATTCCCGGCTACGAGCAAACCGGTGGTTGCCCGGATGGTCGGCAGGTTCACATGAACTTCGTCAACGTTCGGGAACCGTTTGCGTATCTCAAGGAAAATCAAACACCTGTGGAAATGATTCGCCAGACGGAAGCGAAAGGGAAACAGCTCTACAGTAACATCCCGGAAGGGTATCTTTTCTTCGTCAACCATCCGCTATGGCGTTATTATGACGTTTCCCCGGAGGCTCTGAAAGAATTGTCGCACATCCGTTTTTGGGAGCTGAATAACAACGGACTGACATTCCCGCCGCATGAGAAGGGATGGACGCCGGAGAAATTTTGGGATGTCGTCAACGCATATCGGGCAACACATGGGCAGGAATTACTCCTGGCGATTGGGAGTGACGACCGCCACGGCTACAATGGCGAGCCTTTGAGAGGGTGCATGTACGTCCAAGCCGATTCGCTAACCATTCCGGCCATTTTGGGAGCGATTCAAAAAGGGAATTTTTACACATCCCAGGATATTGAGTTGGAAAAGGTGGATTTTGACGCTGCGACGAAAACACTCCACGTCGCGGTCAAAGCGGAAGAAGGCGTTTCCTACCGAATCGAATTTCTCGGTACGAAAAAAGGTTACGCGGAGAAGCATGAGGTGGTGGACGTTCCTGCGGTGGAGAAAGCTCCTGCCCGCCAAATTGATGTTTATTCCGACGAAATCGGCATCGTGCTGAAATCGGTGGATGGCACGGAGGCAAGTTACACCTTGCAGGAAGACGACCTCTATGTCCGCGCCCGCGTCACCATTCCCGGCAAGAGTGAAATTCGTGAACGCAGTCCACTTCTACGTCCCGGAGCCTGGACGCAACCGGTACGTTAAAGGATTTTCAGAATTTGTTTGCCAGAGAAGTTGACAACGTAGAAGACTTTCCGCAGAGGATAGAGGTGGAAGTAAAATCATCTGCGTCTTCTGCGTCATCTGCGGACAAAAAAAAGGAAGTGTGGGAAAACGAATTTTTTAGAATGAATTTAGGAGAGATTTTTGGATAAATCCAGCAATTTCAACCACTTCCAACGTTAAAAATTATCCGCAGATTACGCAGAAGACGCAGATATTTCCATTCCTACTTTTTCCTCGGCAGATGCTGGAAACGGGGTTTAGCGACGAGATAAAGAAGAATAAAAAGGTGAGGATATTTTTTAGATGCACTAAGGTAGGACGTTCTGTAGCCATTTAACCTACCCACCCCGTCAGCTTTACGGCTGCCATCCCTCCCAGAGGTAGGGGCTTGCATGAACCATTATCAATTTTACAAAGGAATATGGAGATGATACGAATTTTGTTATTTTTTGGGGTCAGTACCCTTGCCACTCTTTCTTTTGCAGCCACAACCGTTTTGGAGGAGGGGTGGGAATATACCCGTAGTGAAGCGGCCACCCCGGAAGAGCTTTCAGCGGAACTTGCCTGGCAGCCTGCCACGATGCCTCAAACGGTGTGGGGGGATGAAATCACTCCCATCTGGTATCGGCTTTCGTTCACGTTTCCGCAAGAAATGCGGGCTGCTTACGACATCTTATTGGCTTTTGGCGGAGTCAAGTTTTCCGCCGAAGTCTGGCTGGATGGAAAGCGGCTTGGAAAGCATGTTGGCGGGTTCGAGCCTTTTGAATTTTGCGTGACGGAGTTTGCCCGACAGGATCGTGCCGACTCCCCTGCCCCGCATCAGCTTCTGGTTCGTGTGGAGGGTATGGAGGCGATTGTTAAAGACCCGATTCCATGGGAAACGCGAAAGCCTGGAGAGGCTATACACGCGATTCTCCACCAGACGCTTCTGTATCCGACGGGTTCTTCGTTCTCTCAGCTTGGAATCTGGGAGCCGGTGGTTCTCAAGACACGTGACAAGGTGGCTGTGGAGGATTTGCTGATTCAGACATCCGTGCGTCAAAAAAAGATCGACGCGGAGTTGGAGTTGACCAACCATACCGACCGGAAACAGGAAATCGTGGTGGAGTGTCGGCTGGCGACGGAAGAAACGAATATTCCGCAATTTGCCCCGCAAAAAGTGACGTTGGAATCGTGTTCTTCGGGAAAAATCACGTTTTCGCAGCCGTGGGAAAATCCGAAACTTTGGAATCCCGAACAGCCGCACCTTTATTTTTTGGAACTGCAATTCCGAACGTCTGAGGGGAAACTCCTCGGAACGCATCGGGAACGGTTCGGTTTTCGGGAATTTTGGTGCGACGGGCCGGATTTTTATCTCAACGGCACGAAGTTCCACTTCCTCGCCACGGCCAGCCATTCCCGCTATCCCACCGCTCGCGAAACGGCTACCGAAATGTATCGTGCGGTACGGGAAGCGAACTGCAATGCCATGCGGCTCCATGCCAATGTGTGGCCTGCGGTCTGGTTTGAGGTGGCGGATGAGGTAGGAATGCCGTTGGTGTTGGAGTCGTCCCTTTTCTGCCGTGCCCGTTCTTTTGCGCTGGGGGACGAGCGGTTTTGGAAGAACATGGAGACACATTTGACTGCCATGCTCAAAAAATATCGGAACAATCCTTCCATCATGATGGTTTCGCTCTGCAACGAAATTTTGCATTGCGGCGGGCTTTCGTATGACTCTCAATGTGAGGTAAACCTTGCGAAATTAGGCGTTTTGGTTAAAAAACTGGACCCCACCCGTCCGATCATGTTCGACGGCGACATGGATCCGAAACTCCATCCCGACGACCCCACTGGCGTGGCGGACATTGTGAATCCGCACTACCCGATGGATTTCAACGCGTCGCACAAATCCCAGGACGTTTTTTTGCCGTGGGATTTCTGGTGGATTGACGAAGGGAAGGAAATGGCTTGTTATCCCGGTAATTTTTGGAAGTGGGATCGAAAAAAGCCGCTCTATTTTGGAGAGTTTCTGCACCTGCAACACTGGGTGATTCGCGACCCCTACACGTTGTTGTTGGGTGACGATGCCTATCGAGGTTCCTTCAACGAGGCGATGGCTCGCTGCAAAGCGAAGGCGTGGCGGATGCAAATTCTCGCTTACCGCGCGGCAGGCGTTTCGGGGATGTGCCCCTGGACATTGACGGAACCGGGGCCTTACGCGGAAGTCAATGGTGTCCCGAATCCCCGTTTCCAGGCCGTTCAGGATAGTTACCGTCCCATTCTTGCGGCCATGCGTCCGGCGGTGCGGCTGGAGGAAAAGCGGTGTCTGGCTCCGGTCGATATTTGGAACGATACGCTCCATCCCCAGGAACTGAAATTCACCTGGCAGGTTCGCAACCTCCAAAATAAGGCTGTTTTCCAGTCTCCCCAAACCGAAACGCTCACCCTCCCTCCAGCCGGGCATGCGTTGCGGACGTTGGCGTGGGATGTGCCTGAAAATACCGATTGTCAACTCGATATTCGGCTGGAAACGGCGGATGGGACGGTTTCTGTTCAGGAATCGTATCCGCTTCCCATGCCGCGCAAGACGCTTCCTTTGCCGGATTTTGCTGCCGAAGAAAACGCGATTGGAATTCTGGCTGCCGAATCGTCCAAAATTTTGTCGCAGCTGAAAAAACAGCTTCCGCAAGTCCGCGTTTTGAAGAATTTGGAAGAAACGTTCCCCACGCGAACGCTGATTCTCGATGAGAACACCCTTGCCGCACTTTTCCCGAAGAAAGCCATCCCGGAAATTGCGACGCCGACCGGTGTGAAAGAAAAACTCCTGGGATTCCTGGAAAAAGGGGGAACGGTGATTATTCTGGGGCAGGAAGTCTATCCTGATGGGATTTTCCCAGTGAAATTGGCACCTTACATTCCGTGGAATGGTGAAAAAGGGGGCGTTCTTTACCCCACTTACCATCCTTTCCTCCGCAGTGCTGACCCCTTCATGCCCGTCCAGCCTCAGGAAGTTTACGGCGGTCCGCATGGGATGATTTATCTGTGGAAACAGGTCTATGCCGTCGGCAGGGGAAAACTCGTTTTGCGGCAACAATCCCGTTGGGAAGCGGAAGATTTTCAACCCCTTGCCGAGCCGAAAAAAGTCGCTCTTGTCGATACCACGGGGACGATGGCTGCGGTACTCCAGAAAGGTGGATTTCTTTTTGATGACCTGACAAATGCTTGGGAAGTGTTCGATTTTGAGACGTCCGATTACGACCTCTGGTACATCCATGCCAATTCGCAGCCAACGGAAAAGTTCGTGAAATGGCTGGGGCAAACCTCGCAATCAGAAAAGCGGCCGATGATTCTTCTGCATCAATTGAGGCCGGAAAACGCGAAAAACTGGACGTTTGTGGGTGGTCTGCCGGACAAAATGCAATGGTATCGTCATTTGGGGCAGATTGAAACGAAAGGAAATGCCCCCTGTTTGAATTTCGACCTTCACTGGCTCCAGCCGCGTCGTGCCGATTGGCACTATCGCACTCGAACACCGTTGGCGGAGGATACCGCGTGCTGGGTTGCCGCGACGACGCAGCCGAATCCCACACCGGAAAACGTCCAGAAAGCCTCGTTCCGGGAAATTACCAATTTTACCACGCAGAAAAAACCTCATCTTCGTGAAGATCATTGGGTTTCTTCTATCACGGTGGGATTTACGTACTCGTTCCGCAATACCCTCACCGAAGGAGAAGGTTTTCTCACGTTCCTGGCACGTGGTTCTTCCGTGGATGGCGAATTCTCCCGACTGAAAGTCTGGCTCAATGGCCGGGAACAGGGAACGGTGGAGTTGACATCCCAGTGGGAGGAAATCACCCTTCCCGTGCATGCCGAAGCGACTGAAGAAACTTTGGAAATCCGCGTGCATTTCATCAACGACGAATGGGATCCCGAAACGAAGGAAGACCGGAATCTCTGGTTCCGCGAAATGAAGCTGACTCCGGGGAAAACGATTCCGGGACTGACCGTGTGGAGCGAACCGTTTGCTCTGGGATGTTACCGAAATCCTCAAACGGGACAGACGTTCCTGTTGGATCAAATCAACTGGTCTGCCCCGGAATTTCCAGAAACGTCCCGCCGGGAATACTACCTCGGTTCCCTGTTGGGAAGTGTGTCGGCCGCTCGAAAAAATAACTTCAACACCCTTTCGCTTACAGGTGCCTCCTTCACCCCCAGCAAAGACACGTATTCTTCTCACGGAGGTACGGTCTTTATGGGGACGAACGGAAGTATCTTCCAGAACGTCCATTTTGGCAAGACGCGGGAATATACGTTCACACTGCTTGCTTCCGGGACTGCGGAAGGTGGAGTGTATCCTCTGCTGAAACTGAAAATCGGCGGAAAGGTGGTAGGCGAATATCAACTGACCGGAAGGAGCCCGGAAATGCTCTCCTGCACGGTAAGGATTCCTGCCGGGGAACATCGCGTGGAGCTGCAATTCGTCAACGATTCCTACGATCCCGTAACAAAAGCGGATCGAAATCTTCGCGTGAACGGATTGCTCATAACCGCTCACTAGCGCTTTGTTAATGAAGCAAAAATGAATAACTAATTGTATAAGCACAAAAACAATCGCGGCGTAGCCGTAAATAAAAATCTTTGGAAGGAGAGGTCTGGAGAGGATAACTCTTTCTATAGAAAGGTTTCCTCTCCACGGCGGTGGAAGTCTTTACGGGTAAGCGACTCTCGGTTTTTGCCGTGAGTCGCGCGACGCCTGGTGCGAGACCTATTTCCAATAGCGTTTTCGTTTTCTAACCTATCAGGTTGGAATGGAAATCGTTACCCCATATTTATACCAGTGTTCCTTGAAATTTCCGGTATTCCACACGAAAGCCCTCCCCAAGGTAGGGGCTTTCTTTTCGTTATTTGGTATTTTGAAAACATCGGTGGAGAATTTGGCAGTGTAGAAGATTTTCCACAGAGAATAGAGCTGGAAGTAAAATCATCTGCGTCATCTGCGTAATCTGCGGACCAAAAAAGGAAGTGCGAGAAAACGAATTTTTGGGAAAGGTTTTTGGATAAATCCAGCAATTTCAACAACTTCCAACGTTAATATTTATCCGCAGATGACGCAGAAGACGCAGATATTTCCATTCCCACTTTTTTCTCGGCGGATATATGGAAACAGGGATGATGGACAAGATGAAAAATGAGAGAGCGTATCGGTCTGCGGTACTCTGTCAGAACCGATACGCTCTTTTACTTTCTTCACAAAGGTGGGGAGATCAAGATCAGCCCGCCATCTTCGCCATCAGAGCTTTCCTCCGGTACCATACCAACGCCACCATGCCCAAAAGCATCATCGCCCAGGTTCCCGGTTCTGGCATGTAGAGTGCACTTTCGGCCTGCAATGCCCAAAGTCGCCCCAGTTCCTGCAAACCCTCAACGCTGAAATGGATTCCGTTGCCTGAATTTTGACCACGGAGATATTCTATCAACGCGTCCGAATCGGGGCCGAGAAAGACGTTGTCGTACTCGTCGATGACCGCCATCTGAGCGTCTCGAATCTGCTGATGAATGACTCCCGTTTTATTGGTATCGCTGAATCCTGTTCGGGAAACGAGCGCAACCAGCCACGGAATCTCCCACCCCGCTTCGTCCCAGGAGGCTTCTACCAGACTTTCCAACAGAGTCTGATAAAAATCTTGTGTAGAATTAGCATTAGATTCTCCCTGATGCCAGAGGATACCGGCAACATTGCCATCCAGTTCCTGAATCGCGTACGCCAGACGGCCAAAAAGGGTCTGGTCATTTGGATTAAAGGCAATCGTATCCCAACCATCTACCGAAGTATCGACATTAGCCGGATTCCACTGCTGGATACTGGAACCGCTCCATCCCACCGAAACCACGCCGATAGGAACGCCCAACATTTCCGAAAGAGCATCGCCAAATGCCGGCCAGGTTGAGCCACGACTACTGCCGTCTGTCCTGCCATTGACGGTCGTTGGCTGCGGATCGTTGGCCGTTTGCCATTGCCCGGTTGCCAGATTGAGAGAAACAACATCTCCTGTTTGTGTCTGGGTCGCCGCATCGCCACAATTGGTCGAGTTGGACTGTCCTGCCGTGATGAAAATTTCTCCAACGCCAATTTTTCCGGTCGTTGTGGAGGTCAAAACCTGATCACTTCCGTCCAACGCGCGGACATTCACGTAATGCCAGCCTCCCGGCAAATCAATCGAGCCGTTGTACGAACCGTTGGCATCAATCGCCAGGTCAATCCAGTTCGTCCCATCTGCCGACGCCTGGATTTTGGCAATGGAAACGCCATCTGCTGTCTGGAAATTGCCGGAAATATCCACCGAAGCGGTCTGCGTCGCGCGGTCACGCTGATAGAAGTCGACTCCACTGGCTGCGTCCAGGGTCGTCAAAACCGCGTCGGCCTCACGAACAAATGTGTAAATGTTGGCTATTTTGTAGTTCTGCTTGCTGGAATCAAACGTCCAGTCCAACTGGGGAACACTGCCCGAGCTGGATGTTGTCGAACCGTTTGGATTGGTTCCGATGCCATACTGTCTCGTCCCATTAAATTTATTCACCGCAAAGACCGTTTCGCCTGTATCCAGATTATGCACCTGCATGGAACCATGCCCACCACTTGTGTCCCAACCAGAATCATTGATGTCAAAGACGGCACCGCTTCCTTCACCGATGACATTTCCCTTACCCGCTCCATAATTCGACGGCCAGAATTCCAGATAACCATTCTTGAACGAACCGTTCGTCAGGATTCCTTCCGAAGCGGGAACATTACTGCTAACTTCCAGATTCTTCACTGTCTGCTGATACGTAATGCCGGAACCGGCGATCGGAACGCCGATTTTACTCAAGTCGTCCGTAAACGCGTCCATCGAAACAAACGCATAATAAAGCGGAGAATCTTCCGTCGCCGCATATTCGATATAATACCCTACGCGGTCGAACACTTTTCCGTTGGACTGCATGGTGGAAAGATTGTCCACAATATCGTACTTCAATCCACCATTATGCCAGCTGTTTGTCATTTGGGAGGTCAGTTTCGCACCTTGAACGACGGAATATTGCGAACCGTTCATCGCCTCTTCCATCCCCGGAGCAATGGCCGCTTCCGCCATGACGTATAATTTTACGTCGGAATAGGCACTGTTGGCATTATTGCTAAAAGTCCAGTCGGGGTGCTGTTTGTTGTTCCCAGACCCCGCTTGCCCTGTATTGGGGTTGTTCCCGATTCCTACACAGGCATTATTGGTCGTCCACTGATTCAACGCCATCACGGTTTGCTCTGCCCCATAATTATGAATTTGGAAAGAACCATACCCACCAGGAGTTGGTTGATCTCCAAAATCATGTAGCGAATCACTGGCACCAGGAACATTGGCGCCATTCTGGGAGCCATAATTACTTCCCCAAATCTCCACATTTCCGGTCGTAATTCCCGTTCCATTGACGACCCCCGCCACGTTGGACTGCACCGTCATGTTATCCACGGTAGTTTGGTGATAAAACGTCGAAAGCTGCTGAGAATTTTCACCTCCGGTATAGTACGTTCCCGGCAAGCCCGTTTTGGCACGATTGTTGGTCAAAGCGTCGAAAGAAGCATACGCATACGTTTTGTTTCCGTTTTTATCCGTCAACTCATAATAATATGCCGTCCGTTTCAGTGGCATACCTTGCAGGAAACTGCCCGTGCTGGCGGAATTGTCAATCAGCTTCGTTGTTCCCTTGCCTTCTTGCGTACTGACATCGTACTTGTAAAGAATCTCCATATTCGCCGTTTCGCCATTAATCACGGCACGCTGCGAAGCGTCCGTCACCGCGTCGAAATCCAGCGTCTTGACATAAACGCCCAGTTGGCGTGTGGTGTAGGTGTTTGCCGTAGTTGCAAATGTCCAATCAGGATTACCGGAAGGATTGTTTCCAATTCCGATACTTCCAGTATCCCCCCCATTCCAACGATTGTAGGCAAATACGGTGGTTTTATTTTGATAGTCATGAACCTGCATGGAACCATGATTGCCACTGGTATCTCGAGTATCGCCAAAATCGTAGGTATCACCACTGGCATTGGGAATATTGGTGGCATTTCCTCCAGAATAATTATTCGGCCAGAATTCGATATTCCCCTGAGAAACCGTCTTTCCGTCCGCTGCGTTCAAAGAAGCGACGTTCGATTTGTAGTAGAGGTTTTGCACATACTGTTGATGAACCGCTCCACTGGCCGCGGTCGGAACGCCGATTTTCGTCAAATCGCCCGTGAATGCGTTCATGGAGGTAAAAACCCAGTTCGTATTCGTGTTATTGCCCAGCACCAGGTAATAACCAATACTCTCGACCATTCCCTTGCCTGCCAGCGAAGCCGAGTTATTCACGGTATACGCCGGCGCGGTGCTACCATAATTGGCTCTTTCAGGAATATTCAACTCATACACCAACTGGTACCCATTCATGGCACCCCCGGTATAATCCACAATTTCCGCTTTCGCAAGACCACACATCCCCAGGAAACAGACCAGTCCCACCCAGAATCTAACAATCGTGTTAAAATACGGGGGGGGGGCAATTGACGAAGTTTTCATGAAAGTACCTTTCTTCTTTAGAAGCCCTAAACAACCTGCTCTCGCAAATGTTATTATACTTGCGAAATTTCCGCATGTCAACGAAAAAGAAGAAAATTTCTCAAAAATTTTAAATATTTTCTAAAAATATCGGAAAAACTTCGCAGGGTATTTCCCTCCCCCCTATTCTCCTTCTTTCAAACGGTTTATTTATCCAATACTTTCAAAAGTACACTCGGATAATCGGTGGCAAATCCGGTAATTCCCAGTTTCTGCAACTCCTCATACGTGCGGGGATTCTGGCCGTTGCTCCAGGTTATGATTTCCAACGGAATGCCGCGTTCCTTCATTTCCGCAGCCAATTTTCGCAAAAATTCGCTGGAAGGGGAGAAAGGATCGGCCTGGTTAAAATCGGTTTGGATGTGCAGAACCAGGTGCGTTACGCCTTGAAAATCAGCCTTCCGAAGCTCGTCCAATTTCGCTTCCAGTCCCGGCATATTGCATTTTTTGTCCGGTGTCCAGACGTAGCCCAGCCACAACATCCCCACCCCCTGCGGGCAAATTTCGTTCCAACGCAACATCCGGGCATAATTTCCCGACGTGAAAAAAAGCTGCTTTTCCAAACCATACTGCTTCGATTTTTGGGCGATCCGTTCCAGATGTTCGTCTGTCAGCCCTTTTTCATCCTGATAAAGCAGCCGTTCTGGAAACCCGCTCATGGCTGCCAAAACCGATTCCAGCGTCGGAATCCGTTCTCCGGCAAACGCTTCCCCGCAATACCGTCCGACGTCCAGTTTCCGAACATCCTCCCACGTCATCTCCGAAATCTTCCGGTTTTTCATCTCGTCGGGAATTCCCCACGCCAGACGACCGATATTCCGATCGTGAAACATGACCGCCACGCCATCTTTCGTGAATTGAACGTCCCCTTCTGGAATCACGCCCAAATTCCACGCCCACAAAAACGTTTCCAGCGTATTTTCCGGCCTCTCCACCCCGCCGCCACGATGAAAATTGAGATAATACGGCTCTTCCGCCATTCCTGTACGACTTCCCGCGATACCTGTTAGAAACAGCAGCCACAGACACATTTTTTTCATGTTTTTCCTTTCTCGTGAACTTGTTTTATACCAGATGGATGGTTCTATACTCCTTCCGCTTTGAATTTCCAGAAAACGAAAGAAAGCCCCTACCTTTGGGAGGGGTACGCCCGATAGGGCGGGGGGTGGGTTG
>JAUNBF010000084.1 GCA_030527185.1 Planctomycetia bacterium
CCAGCATACGACGCCTGAAACGGAACTCCACACGTGTCAAGTGTTTAGGAATTTCCCCATCCTGCAAAATCTCCTTGCAGAACGTCCGAAAATAGACCAGGTCGGCGGTCAAAAGTTGTGCCCGTTTATCGTAAATACACAGTTCCGCATTGCACGAACGAAGCGTAATCGTCTCGATTCGCATGGTATTCATATTCGCATTCAACTGGTAAACACCCCGACAACGTGTCACCACCCGTTGGCCTTTGAGAGCTTCCGTAAACTCATATATATCAACGGGTAACAACACTTGCATATCGACGCGAGAGACTATTTCTGATTCCCACCAGAACCCTACCGATTCCAAAACTTTCCGCAATGTCTCCACCGCCTTGAACAAATCCGTGCGAGCCAAACACTCAAAACCAAACCGCACACGCACCGGAATGACACCTTTTTTCCCGCTACTGTGGATGTAAACTTTCACGCCGTGGCTCTCAATCACCCATTTGTATTTGAAGAACCCACTACTCGCCCCCGTCGGCTTCACTTCCCAAATAATCCCCGCCAAATCGATGTATTTTTTATTCACTTCGCCATTGTCCGCCGCCATCTTGCAAATCTCCAACCGTGCCGCCAAACGCTCCAACGCTCCATACTCCCATTTCCCGTGAATACTTGCCTCAACGCCGCCGTCATACCCGCCCCAACGGTCTGGGTACAACTTGCCCTGGTACCTCGCAAATCCCCTGTTAGTGGCAGGGGATTCATCGCCCTTACTGCCGGTTCGACTGCGGTCAGCGGCCGCCCCGGCGTCCATCTGCCCATCAGCCGAAACCGGCAGCTTGTCCCAATCCATCACCATTTGCCCCTTTTCCATCGGATTCCCATCCACCGGCAACAAAATATTTTCGTCCGGCATCTGGAACGGCGAATCTTTCTGAAAGTCATACATTCCCGCATAATTCATTAATTCCGATTCACTACGCATGATTCCTACTCCTTGTTAAACGTTTACGAAAACCAATTCCAATTGAAAACCTTTCCCACTTCCACACAACAAACGACCCAACAAAAGGGGAACCTCCCCCTACCCTCTGCCGTCTGCCCGCCGCCCAACGCCTCCACTCACTCCGAAGCCTACCAAGTTGAAAAATCGCTTTACGCTTGCCAAAAAATTTTTTTCTTCACTACGTTTGAAAAAATTTTTCCGCCTTCACTACGATTTTTCCCCTTGCTAACGGCTTCTCCATTCGTTCCCGGCTCCCTAGGGCGAGCGGCGGGCGACGGCGACGGGAGGGGGAACGCCACCCCCCATCCGCTTCAAAAACTTCCGCTCAAACATTTCCCGCCCCTCCTTCCTCCCTTGTTTTCCGCCCAACCCCCATTTTCTCCATCTCAACGATATTTCCCAAAACGCCCAAAACCTCTTTCATTCTTTCCGAATCCAACGACCGCAACAGCTCCAATATTTCCTGCTCAATATTCAACCTGCCCCCAATCCTACCCCTTTGAAGGAATGGATTTTCTGAAAGACCGTATTTTATAGAGGTTTCGAGAGATGGTTCTATTTCTACACGGGGTTGAACCTGATGGGAACTGTTAAAATTTCCTGTGCCCGTAATTTCTACCAGACTATTTCCTAAAAAAGCGACATTATTAGAAGTCTCGAGGGTTCCTCCTGAAAGTCGGATGGTTAAACCAGAGCGACCACCGTTGAACGAATTGACCGTTCCTGTCGTAATAATCGCGGTATCTCCATTTCCCGGCCCTGACGTTCCTGTTGTATTGGGCGTCCAATTCGTGGCCGTGCCCCAGGAATCCGTCCCGCCATTCCACGTGTACTCCACTCCCGACAAATCGGAAACACACACCAGCCCCGACAACATCACTCCGCAGAGTGCCCAAAATTTCGTTTTCATAAAAATTTTCCTTCCCAAAAGATGCCACGGAAAAAGGTTTTACACGAATTCCTTCGCCATTTCGCTTTCTCCATTTTACCCCCCCCCCCGACATGTCAAGGCTTCCCCAGATTAATTTTTAAAATTTTTTGGAATTTTTTCAAAAAGGATGGCAAGATGGGACGGCTGGATAGAAATAGCAAGACATTTCCCATGATGATTCCCTGTCTGCTTGAAAATTTGATTCATCCATGTTATAATAAAGTAGTTGAAAGAGAAGTTTTCAGGAGCAAAACGATGGCTGGTACGCAAAAAGTACGTTATTTTCTGTTGGACGTGGAGTCGGTGGCGGATGGTACGTTGGTTTCCCGTCAGAAATATCCTGGGGAAAATCTCTCGCCGGAAGAGGCCATCCACCGGTGGCGGACTTCGCTCATGGAGGAGACGGGGAAGGATTTTATTCCGTACACGTTCCAGATCCCGACCGCGATCGTTTTGGCAAAAATTTCCGAGGAGTACGAACTGCTCGACATCATTATTCTGGGCGAGTCGCAGTACGCACCGCATGAAATTGTGGAGCGTTTCTGGCGTGGTTGGGAATCGTATGGGCGTCCGACGCTGGTGAGTTTCAACGGACGGGGTTTCGACTTGCCACTTCTGGAACTGGCCGCGTTTCGTTACGGCGTGACGATTACCGGATGGTTTTCTCCCTTTGTCAAAGGGTACGAACAGCCGCGAAATCGGTATAATTCCTTCTATCATCTCGACTTGCAGGACTTTTTCACGAATCATGGCGCCACGCACTTTACCGGTGGTCTGAATCTGGCCGCGTCGCTGATTGGGAAACCGGGGAAGATGGACGTGCAGGGAAATCGGGTGCAGGATCTGCACGATGAAGGCAAATTTCAGGCGATTGAGGACTATTGCGTCTGCGATGTTTTGGACACGTACTTCGTTTTTCTTCGCACACGGGTGATTCAGGGGTATCTTTCGCTGGAAGAGGAACAGCAGCGGGTGGAACAGACGAAACGTTGGCTGGAACAGCGAGCGGAAACGAATTTGGGAATACAGCTTTATCTGGCCAATTGGGGGGATTGGAAAAATCCGTGGAACGAATGAAAACGGGCTTTTGGGGATGGTGCCTCCTGGGGGGGATATTGTTGGCAGGCTGCGAAACGAAATTTCGGGTGGAGGGAGATTCCATGCTGCCGACGTTTTTGGGGGGGAGCGTCCTCGAAACGTGCCCGAAGTGCGGCTACACCAGTCCCGGTCGTCCGTCGGGAACGTTTGTATGTGCCAATTGCCGATGGTTGGTGCGGGAAAAAGAGCGGGGAAATCTTGCGGAAAAAGAGCCTGTTTACGATGAGGTCGTGTTGCAAAAAGGGAAAAAACCACAACGGGACGATTGCGTGCTGGTTGTTTCGGATGAGGGGACGCTGGCGGTGAAGCGGGTGTTGGGACTGCCGGGAGAAACGGTGGAAATTCGCGAGGGAAAAGTTTGGATTGATGGAAAACGCCCGATTCGGCCTTTGGAAAAATGGGAGGAAAACCGGATTCTGGTACACGATGACCGTTTTCGTCCGGGGGGAATTTCCCGTTGGCTGGCGACGGGGAAAGGGGACTGTTTCCCGGAGGGGTGGCAAGTGGAAACGCGGGATTTTTCCGCTCCGGCCTGGTTGACGTACCACCATGCGGAAGGTTCGTTTTTTGGGGGAGAAAAGGAGGTTCCGAACTCGACTGGCGAAAGTTTTGTTCCCGCGGCCATGACCAATTTGCGGAGTGAAAATGGCCCGCAGATGCGTGATGCGTGGATTCACACGGTGGATGAATTGCAGTTGACGTTTCGGCTTTCGGCGGAAATTTCGGAAGGGGTGGTGATGGTGCGGCTTCCGTTGGGGGAAACGGTTCACACGTTTTGGCTCCTTTCGCGGCCAACGGTTTTGGCTCGTTTGCCGAAAGAATCGTTTCCGACCGGTTCGTGGAGCGTTTATGAGGGGAATTTCCCGTCGGAAGAAAATTCAGAAGAAAGATCGGACGATTGGGTTTTTTCCACTCTCGACGGAGTGCCCAGGGTGTGGCGAAATCGGCAGTTGCTGTCGGAGTATCCCACGGAAAGCCTTGAAAAATATCGTGCAAATATCCACATGCCGCCATGGGAAGAAGAAAATCGTTCCGTCCGCGTCGGTTTTCAGGGAATCGGAACGGTGAAATGGGAACAGATAACCCTCTTTCGGGGGGAATATTGGCTTTTTTATCCCCCTTATTTTGACAAAATGCCAAAGTTGGAGGGGAAAACCCTTGCAAAGGAGGGGGAGAACGGGTACTATTTAATAGGGGACAATTGTCTCGTGAGTCGGGACAGTCGGCTTTGGGGAACGATTCCGCCCGAACAGATTCGCGGCGTGGCCGTGAAATGGGAACCTTTGCCCAATTCCTGCCGACGAGAGAATTTTCGATAATCCCCCTGCCTACCCCTTCCCCAATTTTCGTTGGTTCTGTAAAATGATAGGAATCCCTTTGAAATTTCCTCCTGTTGTTTGTTGTTCGAGCGACGTGTTGCGATTCCCCTGGAGATGCCGGGTAAAAGCAGATGGGGAACAGGTATCGAATGGAATCGTGGGAATTCCATGGCACCAGGTTCATTTATGAGGACACCGTGACGCAATTCAGTGTGATTATACCTTACGAAAGTAACCCTGCGCTTCTGGAGGAGACGCTTCTTTCTCTATTGGAGAATCGTCCTGAGGAGTGTGAGATACTGGTCGTTTTAAATACGCCTTATGCCAATCCTTACGAACTTCGGGAGGAGGAGGTTCGTTTTGTGGAGAATTCTCGAAAAAAAGACCTCGTCACAGCCATTCTGACAGGTTTGGAAGCCGCCGAGTCTCCGGTCGTACAGATTTTGCCGTGTGGGGCGAAAGTGTGCGAAGGGTGGTCTGACGAGCCTTTGAAACAGTTTCGAGAAACGGGAAATCGGCTTATTTTTCCGAAAGAGGGGGTGCAGATTCCGTCGGGAACGTTTCTGGCGGATTTTTTGGATGCGTGCCAGGCCGGTTCTTTTCAGGAGCGGATGGCATGTTTCCACCGGATTCATTCTCTGCTTCATCCCCTGCCATCAGGAGGCGTTTTTCAGAATGTAGTCCGTTTTTTGGGCAATTTCCTCTGGAAAAAAGCTCCCAAAACCCTCTCTTAACCCCGAATTATCCATTAACCCATTAACTCATTAATCATTAACCCCTTAATCATTGATCCAAGATGTCGAACGTTTCTGAAAATAGTGAAGTTGTCGTGCCGAAAGATTTTATTCGGAAAATTGTGGAAGAGGATCTGGCCTGTGGAAAACATCAGGAGATTCAGACCCGTTTTCCCCCGGAACCGAACGGGTATTTGCATATCGGCCATGCCAAGTCGATTTGTCTGAATTTTGGTATTGCCCAACAATATCGCGGGAAATGCAACCTCCGTTTCGACGATACGAATCCCAGCAAAGAGGAGGATGAGTATGTGGAATCGATTCAGGAAGATATTCGTTGGCTGGGATTTGAGTGGGATAAGAAATTTTTTGCGTCGGACTATTTCGACCAGCTTTATGAGTGGGCGGTGCAATTGATTCGTAGCGGGAAAGCATACGTCTGCGATTTGTCGGCGGAAGAGATTCGGCGAACTCGCGGCACGCTGCGGGAACCGGGCATCGAAAGTCCGTACCGCAACCGGAGTGTGGAGGAGAATCTCGACCTCTTCACGCGGATGAAAAACGGGGAGTTTCCCGACGGGTCGCATACGCTGCGGGCCAAAATCGATATGGCTTCGCCGAACATCAACCTCCGCGACCCCGTTATGTACCGGATCATGCGGGCGACGCACCACCGAACGGGCGATCGCTGGTGTATTTACCCGATGTACGACTTCACGCACGGACAGAGTGACTCGATCGAACATATCACGCATTCGCTCTGCACGTTGGAATTTGAGAATCATCGGCCACTTTACGACTGGTTTTGCGAAAATCTGGGGATTTATCATCCTCGCCAGATTGAGTTTGCGCGGCTGAATCTGACGTACACGGTGATGAGCAAACGGCGGTTGCTGCAACTGGTTCAGGAAGGGCACGTTCGCGGTTGGGACGACCCTCGAATGCCGACGATTTCCGGTCTGCGGCGACGCGGTTATACCCCGGAGGCGATTCGGCGTTTTTGTGAGAAAATCGGGATCAACAAGATCGAAAGTCTGGTCGATTTGCAATTGCTCGAAGCGTGCCTGCGAGACCATCTCAACGCGACGGCTCCACGGGTAATGGCGGTGCTGAAGCCGTTGAAAGTGGTGTTGACGAACTGGGAGCCGGGGAAAGTCGAAATGCTTGAGGCGGTCAACAACCCGGAAAATCCCGACGACGGAACGCGGCAGATTCCGTTCACCGGGGAATTGTACATAGAGCAGGACGACTTCATGGAAAATCCGCCGAAAAAGTATTTTCGCCTCCAGCCGGGAAAAGAAGTCCGGTTGCGGTGGGGATATTACATCCGGTGCGACGAGGTGGTGAAGGATGACGCGGGAAATATCGTGGAATTGCGGTGTACCTACGACCCTGCCACGCGAGGGGGACAGTCCCCGGACGGTCGGAAAGTCAAAGGGACGATTCACTGGGTCTCGGCAGCCCATGCCATCGACGCGGAAGTGCGGATTTACAACAATCTGCTGACAGAACCGTCGCTGAACGATTTGCCGGGCGATTTTCTGGATTACATCAATCCGAATTCGCTCGAAGTGTTGACCCATTGCAAGCTGGAGCCGAGTCTGGCATCTGCCGAACCGGGCTTTCGCTGCCAGTTTGAGCGGTTGGGCTATTTCTGCCTCGACTCCGACTCTACCCCTGAACAAAAAGTCTTCAACCGAACCGTCACCCTCAAAGACAGCTGGGCCAAAGAAATGAAAAAACAGTGAATTAATGAATTATGATTAATTTATGATAGGTGAGGCAATTCCTTCTTTCTGAGGGGGGATTGCCATTTCTCTCTTTTTTTGGCTGACCCCTCTTGTACTTTCGGTGAGAATCTATACACTATAGAGTTGAGAGCGTTTTCTAATTTTAAATAATGGCTACGATACATAATCAAAGCAGGGGCAGAAATATGGAATCTCCTAAAATTCAACGAGCGTTGATCAGCGTTAGTGACAAAACCGGTTTGGATACTCTGGCACGTGGACTTGCCGAGGCTGGGATTGAGATTTACAGTACAGGCGGCACGCGGACGTATCTGGAATCTCAGGGATTGCAGGTTCATGATATTTCTGAGTATACCGGCTTCCCGGAAATGATGGACGGTCGGTTGAAGACGCTCCACCCAAACGTTTTCGGCGGGATTCTGGCACGTCTGGATCGTGACGACGATTGCCAGGGGTTGGCGGAACATGGGATTTTGACGTTTGAACTGGTTTGCGTCAATCTGTATCCATTTGCCGCGACGATTGCCAAAGAGGGGGTGACACCTGCCGAAGCGATTGAGAAAATCGACATTGGCGGCCCGTCTCTCGTGCGTGCGGCCGGGAAAAATCATCGTTTTATCACGATTGTGACGAATCCGTCGCAGTATGAGGCCGTTTTGGAAGAAATTCGTACTCATGACGGAAGTACGACGCTGGAATTTCGGCAGAAATTGGCTGCCGCCGCGTTTGAACATACAGCTCAGTACGACCGGACGATTGCGGACTGGTTTGCCTGCCAGACGGGAGAAGGGGATTTCCCGCAGACGTTTTCGCTCACGTTTACCCGCCAGGAGGAGCTTCGGTATGGCGAAAATCCTCATCAAAAAGCGGCTGTTTACAAGGCACCCGACGCGGAAAAGTACCCCAGCATCGTCACCGCCCGACAATTGAATGGCAAAGAGCTTTCCTACAACAATCTGATGGATTTGGACGCTGCGATGTCGATCGTGTTGCGTTGTAAAAACCCGGCCGTTTCGGTCATCAAGCACAACAATCCGTGTGGCGCGGCGGAAGCGGAATCCCTGGCGATAGCTTGTGAACGGGCAATGGCAGGCGACCCACTCTCCGCGTTTGGCTCCATTTTGGGCATCAACCGGGTGATGGACGCGGAAACGGCCAAAGTTCTCTGCGAACCGGGACTCTTCGTCGAAGCGATTGCCGCGGAGGATTTCTCGCCGGAAGCTCTGGAATTGCTGACGACCGTTCCCAAATGGCGGAAAAATGTTCGGCTGATGGCGGTGGGGGATTTGTCCCGAAAACCGTTCCCGTGGACGTGCCGATGGATTGAGGGGGGAATTTTGGTGCAAAACGCCGATGTTCTGGACGACCCGGAAGAGGATTGGCACGTCGTGACAAAGTGCGTGCCGACGGACAAACAAATGGAAGATATGCGTTTTGCGTGGGAAATTTGCCGATTTGTCAAGTCCAACGCGATTGTGTTGTGCAAAGACCGGATGTTGTTGGGTGCGGGAGCCGGGCAGATGTCGCGCGTCGATTCGGTGGAAATTGCCATTGAAAAAGCGGGCGATCGGATTGCCGGAGCCGTTTTGGCCAGCGACGCATTTTTCCCCTTCCCCGATTCCATCGAACATGCCCAAAAAGCGGGCATTCGCGCCATCATCCAGCCAGGCGGCTCCAAAAACGACGACGCCGTAATCGACGCCTGCGACCGCTTCGGCATTGCCATGCTCTTCACCGGACGTCGCCACTTCAGACACTGAAAAAATTGATAATTGATAATTGTTTCGGTTCAGGCCGTTTTTGTGTTGTAAAGTGGTGTTTCATGTTGATAAAATGCCATTGACCATTAACCATTATCCATGATGGAAGATATTTTTGAAAGTAGCGATTCCCATCGAGGGGCGTTTGACTTGCCGTATGCCGAGACGGTGGTTTTTCCAGGAGCGTTTCCTCTGGAACGGGGAGGTTTTCTCCAGGATGTGACGGCCTTGTACGAAACGTATGGGAAATTGAATGAAAACCGGGATAACGCGGTTTTGATTTGTCATGCGCTGACGGGTGATTCGCACGTTGCCCGGCATAACATGCAGGATCATCCAGGTTGGTGGGAAATTCTGGTCGGTCCGGGAAAATCGATCGACACGAATCGGTATTTCGTCGTTTGCATGAACAATCTGGGAAGCTGCCGTGGAACGACTGGCCCGGCATCGATCAATCCCGCCACGCAGGAACCTTATGGTGCCGATTTTCCGGTGGTGACGATGGAGGATAGCGTCAATCTCCAGAAAATGCTGATGGAACACCTGGGAATCAAGCAGTTTCTGGCGGTTGTCGGCGGTTCGGTGGGGGGGATGATGACGCTCATTTGGAGTGCCCGTTATCCCGATTTGCTGCGAGGAGCGGTGACACTGGCGACGAGTCCCTGCCTGACCAGCCAGGCTTTGGCGTTTGATATTGTCGGGCGCAACGCCATTACCTGCGACCCCGATTTTCAGCGAGGGCAATATTACGACAAAAATCCACCCAAAGTCGGTCTTTCGATTGCCCGGATGTTGGGGCATATCACGTATCTTTCGCGGGAATCGATGATGCGGAAGTTTGACGTGGATCGCAGTGCCGCCCGTCCGATGCAGACGCCGTTTGAGATCGATTTTTCCGTCGGTTCGTACCTGGCCTACCAGAGTTCTCGTTTCAACGACCGTTTCGACGCGAACAGTTATATTGCGTTGACCAGGGCGTGCGATTTGATGGATTTCGGGAACAGTGTGGAGGAGATTGCGGAAAAACTGGCTCCCTCGACGTGCCGTTGGCTGGTGATGAGTTTCTCGTCCGACTGGCTTTTGCCGCCATTTCAGTCGGAAATGATTGTCGACGCGCTGATTTCGCAGAAAAAACAGGTGAGTTACTGCGAAATTCAGAGCGATGCTGGCCACGACGCCTTTTTGCTGCCGAATCAGTTGAGTACCTACGGCGGGCTGATGGAGAAATTTCTGACGAATTTGTACGAAACGCGACCGGGAATTGAGAAAAAGGATATTCAGGAAAGTCATTGCGTGGTGGATGTACACGACATGCCGTGCAGTGGCGATTCCGGGGTTCTTTCGGATGATTACGGCCGGTTGTACGACGGGCGGATTGATTACGAGTCGATTCTGGAGCTGATTCCGCAACACGCGAGTGTTCTGGACTTGGGGTGCGGGAATGGCGATTTGCTGAAACGGCTCCGGCAGCGCAGCACCAAAAGTCGCCTGATGGGTGTCGAGTTGAGCGAACGGGCGATTCAGAAGTGCGTCGCGCGAGGGCTGGACGTTCTGCACAAGGATATTAACCATGGTTTGCAGGCTTTTCACGACCGGCAGTTTGAGTACGTCGTGCTTTCGCGGACGTTGCAGACGGTGATGGACGTGGAGTGTGTGATTGAGGAGATGCTTCGTGTGGGTCGGCGGGGAATTGTCAGTTTTCCCAACAGTGCGTATTTGCCGTGGCGGACGAGTCTCTATCGAGACGGTCGGATGCCGAAAATTGGTTGCGACGAAGACCGGAACTGGTACGACACGAAAGATGTGCGATTTTTAACGATTGCCGATTTTCACTCTTTTTGCGAGAAAAAAGGGTACTCCGTTTTGCAGCAGATCACGCTCGATACGCTGAAAGGGTGCCGAGTTTACCAGAATCCCAACGATTGTGCCACGATGGCGATTGTGGTTTTGAGCCGTTAGGATGTGGAGCGATGGAAATCCACACAGAAGGAGTCAAATACGCCGGGTCGAAACGGAAACTTTTGCCGCATATTCTGGCGATGGTTTCGGAGTTGCCGTGCCGGAGTGTGTGGGATGGTTTTTCAGGGACAACGCGGGTTTCGCAAGCATTGGCTCAATCCGGTTTTCAGGTGATTTCGAGCGACATTTCGGAATTGTCGGAAGTATTTGCCACAGCCTATCTTCAAAATCGTCAATCTCCTGAAAAATACCAGGAATTGATCGACCATCTCAATGGTTTGTCGTCTGTGGATGGTTGGTTTTCGGAGCATTACGGTGGCGACGTTTTGCCCGATGGAAGTTCGGTTCAACCGGATGGTCGGAAGCGTCCGTTTCAACGAAAAAACATGCGAAAAACGGACGCGATTCGGGAAGAATTGGAGCGGTTGAATCTCGATTCCATAACCCACGCGGTGGGGCTGGTGAGTCTGATACTGGCACTGGATGCGGTAGATAATACATTGGGGCATTTTGCCTCTTATTTGCGGGTATGGTCGCCTCGTTCCTATCGGGATTTGACGTTACGGGTTCCGAAACTGTGGGTGAACGAGAGGGAAAATGACGTTTTTCGGGCCGATATTTTCGATTTGCTGGGAAAAGTTCGCGCGGACGTAGCGTATCTGGACCCACCTTATGGCTCGGCGAATGAAAAAATGCCTCCTTCTCGGATACGCTACACGTCGTACTACCATTTCTGGAAAACGCTGATTATCAACGATCGTCCGGCCATTTTTGGGAAGGCTCTGCGCCGCAACGATTCTGCCGATCTCCTTTCCGCGTCGGTTTTTGAGGAATTTCGCAAAGATTCCACGGGAAAATTTCTGGCGGTGGAGGCGATTCATCGGATGTTGCGGGAAATTCAAGTTCCGTGGGTACTCCTCTCGTACAGTTCCCGTGGACGAGCCACGACGCGAGATTTGATGGAGGTGATTCAGGATGTGGGGCGACTGGAGAAAATCGAAACCATTGGTCATCCTCGACACGTCATGTCTCACATGCAGTGGACGCGGGAGTGGATTCAACACCTGGAGGAACCCAACCGAGAGTATTTGTTCCTGATTCGCCGTTCCCGATTCTCATAAATTTTCCAACAGGTTCTGAAAAAACGTCATTCGAGAAAAAATCTTTCGGAAAGTTCACTTTTTCCAAAAATTTTCTCAAGATTTCTCAAATTGACATTGCCAAAAATCTCAAAAAACATCACAATGCCTTCAGCTTTGACCAGGAGGGTTAGAGTATTCCAGAAAGTGGAAGATCAGGGACGATTTCCACGGAATCTATTACGACAGGAACAGGATGAGGCAACTCGTCCTGCCCTGTTTACGTTCTGCCTGGATTTCGGCCTGTTGTGAAAAACGCGATTTTCAGGAGATAAGAACAAAATTGGATTGAATTGGGAGAATGGAGAATGACTTTTCTTTCTTCTTGGGTACTTTCATGTATCCTTTTGGGAAATGCCGCAGAAAACTTCGATTCCATGAATCGACCTCATTCCGAACAAGCCTGGCAGGTCGAACGTTTTTCTCGCCCCTTTTCAGATCGCTCCACGACCGCTTCCCGACAGGAAGAACGTGTGGTTTTGCTCGATTTTTATAACGACGCGTGTGGCCCGTGCCGAAATATGTTCCCGATTGTGGATCGGCTCAAAAGACGTGGCTATCCCGTGCGGAAAGTCAATACCACGCAGGAACCAGGGTTGACGCAACGATTGCAGGTGACGCAGATTCCCTGTTTTGTCGTTTTGGTCGATGGTCAGGAATACACACGTCTGGTGGGAATGACGACGGAATCTCGCCTGGAACAAATGCTGCTTCAAGGGGAACAGTATCGAGTTGCCCTGGAACAGCAAAAGTCTGCCCGCAACATGGCTTCCACATCGACCACTCCCGCCGCGAAAACGTCCCCGTACCGTTCCGCGTGGCGTGGGAAAGAAGCTCAGGTGGCGGTATCGGACATTTTGTTGCAACGCTGCACATTCCCCCATGGTCGGGCACAGAATCGTGGCGAAGAGACAGGAAACGTCGTGCCTGCCTCACATACCATTGCCAGCGAAACGTCTTTCCCCTTGCAGCCCATCTCCAACCCTGCCTCGGAAAATGCTCCGCCTCGACCACCCGCTTACATCCCGCCGATTTCCGCGTCGGAAAATACGCCTCCTCTGGGAAATGCCGCCGAGAGCAAAAAATCCGAACACCACCAAAAAATCCTTGCCGCCACCGTTCGGATTCGGATTCAGGACGCTTCCGGCCAAGGATGTGGGAGTGGAACGCTGATCGATGCGCGGAATGGCCGTGCCCTGGTATTGACCTGCGGGCACCTTTTCCGGGAATACAAGCCGGGCGATAAAATTGAAGTCGATCTGTTTGGCGAAAATGCTCTCCAGGGGGTCGAAGGCCGGTATGTGGGACACGATTTGCAGTCCGATTTGGGTCTGATCAGCATTCCTGTAAAACATCCCGTGACGATTTTGCCTGTGGCACCTCGGCGTTATCCTTCCCGCAAAGGAATGCCCATTTGCACAGCCGGTTGCAGTTACGGCGCCATCCCAACCGTCCAAACCGGGATTGTCACGAACATCAACCGCTTTCTCGGAACGCCCAACATTGAAGTTTCCGCACTCCCCGTCCAGGGACGCAGCGGTGGCGGAGCTTTTTCCGAAGAGGGCTACGTCATTGGTGTCTGTTTTGCAGCCAACCCGGAAGATAACGAAGGTATTTTCTCGTCCGTCGATGCGATTTATCAGTATCTGGACAAAATGAAATTGAGCGAAGTGGCAGTCCAACCTCGCAACGAAAGTCTGCAAATGGGGAAACCACATCCGCGTGAACAGATGGCCAAAACGATGCCGGACACGGAACCGATTATTTTGCTGACCGATTTGCCGATGAAGAAGAATCCGCAGACCGACTTGCCACGTCGCGCAACCTCCATTGTCGAGCCATCCACCCCCGAAACGCCCGTCACTCCCGTCCACGTCGCCGTTCCTACAGGGGAACACTCTCTCACCGGCGAAGAAATTCCAAGTTGGCCTCCCGTCTGGAGATAAAACGTCCCACTTCCTGATAAAAGAGCGTTTTTGGCAACGAAAACGCTCTTTTTTTATTTCTCCACGTGTTGAGAAGTGTGGGAGGGGGAAGTAGGATGGGAATATAGAAATTTCAACACTAGACACTGTGCTTTCCATTTAAAATGACAAGACTGCCCAAAATAAATCCATAAAATTTAAGAAATTGCTGATAACTTTAGTAAAGGAGTTATCAAATGGAACGACATGGATTGACGAACGGACAGTGGGAAAAAAGCAGGCCATTTTGGCCGGAACAGAATCGTGGACGTGGCAGAAGGTAGCTAGATTTAAGGACTTATGTCAATGGTGTTGAAGAGATTGTTGGAATTGGATCGTTGTGGGGGGATTTGGTGGAACGGTACGGGAAGTGGAAATCGGTCTAAATCGTTACGTAAGGTGGTCGCGAGAAGGAATTTGGGATAAAATTCTCAACGTACTTTACAAGGAAACGCAGCAAAATGGGGAGATTGATTGGGAGATATTTTTCGTTGATGGAAGTAACGTCCGCACTCACCGCAGCGTGGCTGGCGCGTCCCCAAAATTCTCCTAACCAGATGAAAAATCACGACTTAGGATATTCACGTGGTGGCTACGGAACCAAAATCCACCTCGTCCGCAACGCGAATGGCAACTATATAAATGCCGTTTTGTCAGCTGGTCAGGAGTACGAAACGCAACATTTTGAAGACGTTGCAACGAAAAGAAAGCCAAACTTCCCTTTGATCGTGAACGTTACAGAAAATGCAACATTGTCGAACGTATCTTCTTAAAAATCAAAGAGTTTCGTCGAATCGCCACCCGCTACGAAAAACTATCCTTCCATTACCTCGCTATGATCAAAATTGCTTTCATTAAACGGTGTAAAAAAACATAAAAATATTGGAAGCACAGTGCCTACAGACGAATAGAAACGCAAATAATTTCCTTGGATACCTTAAATTACGGGATAGAAAGCGCAGAAACAAGAAACAAAAAACGGGATAAGAATCAAATTCCTGCCCCGAGACACGCCTGGAGGGACTGGTGTTGGGGAGTTGAACTACCTTTTTAAGAGAAGTTGGAGAAATTGAAAAAGGGGAGGATAGAACGTTTTCATTTCGTGATTGTTTTTTGGAGAATTTTCCAAAAGAAGGTTGGTATCATTCCGAAGGAATTTTGGTTGGCCTGGACAAAGCGAAAAAAACATTCAAATTCTCCGTGTGTGAACAGATAGAATTGACCGTTCCAATCGAACGTCTATCCGAAAAAGTCCAAACCTACCTGAAATCCCCCAAGGCCAAGGCGGAGGCAAGAAAATATGCGGTGTTGGAGTATTTCACGCTCCCGTTTGAACAACGATAACCGTTTGTATTTGAAGGAGTTAGAACACTTCCAGAATTTGTTTTCCACATTTGGTTTTTGGAAAACTTCATCTGGAATGTAGGAAAGTTTTCGCAGAAGATGGAGATGGAAATAAAATCATCTCTGTTTTCCGCGTAATCTGCGAACAAAAAAGGAAGTGCAGGAAAACAACTTTTTAAGAAAGATTTTTAGATAAATCCAAAAATTTCAACCACTTCCAACGTTAAGAATTGTCCGCAGAAGGTACAGATATTTCCGTTCTTCCTTTTTTCTCGGCGGATACTGGAAACGGGGATTATCGTCGAGATAAATAAGGGCTTGTCCACAAATAACGAAACAAGTCCTCTTTTTTCGATAAAGTTCGTAGGAGGACGAACCAATGCCACGCACACACCGATGGGAAATATCGGACGAATTTTGGGCGGGGGTCGGAAGCGGAAGTGCGATGACTGAAGTTGTTTTATTGTAACGGTTTACGTCTTGCGGACGGGAATGATCCGGAACGCTTGACCACGTGAAAAGTTTGGGCGGACTGGGGTTGTCGGAACTGTGCAGACGGTTTCATTTGTGTGAACGTGGTTGGCGCTGCGAGCGAATTGGGGAGGTTAGGTTGAGTAATTTTGACGAAGATGAGTGCGTTTAATAAAGTTATGATTATTTGTGGACAAGGCCTTAATATTATTTAAAACACACACATCGATACACCACCCCCTCTTCTCCGCCGTTTCCATCACGTCGTTTGCGTCATACTCTGATAGTCTAGCCGGGTAATACCGACAGATTGTGACCAAGGGCAAGCTGGGTGCGGGCTTACCGGATGATTTTCCGCCAAACGTGCTGGCACTGTGCGGCCACTCAAAAATCAGGTCTTCCGGCCTGTCACGCGGCATTTAATTCAGCACATCTTGTGCCTCCGTACTCCCTGGTATCATCTTTTCCACCCCGTCAGAGCCAAAAAAGATAAGCACACAGCCAGACGCGGAAATTTTCTTCAAGTACACAAATTCTCAGGCCAATAAAATGGGGATTTTTTGATATTTTTTCAGTCTAAAATCACATCGTACCGATTGTAGCGGTTAGACACGTATCAAAATTTTTTGATGGGGACTAATCCACCCAAAATTTATACGTTCTTTATAAAAACTTTAGAGAGATACAAAAAACATTGTCAACGCGGTGCAAGAAATAAAAAATGCCGGGTGAACACGCAAATATAAAATTTACACCCAGCATTTCTTGTCCCGTAGACGTTGCAAAACAACGAGTTACGGAAAACCTTTGCGACTTTCACAAGCGGCAAAATTTTAGAAAAACGAAGACGACGGGACTTGAACCCGCCGCCAAATTTTTTTCAGAAAAAATTTCCCAAAAAAATTCCCCACCCCCTCATTTGGGGGGTGGGGAATTTGGCATTGTGGGGAGCGGTAAGACTTCGCCAGAGAAAGTTTTTTCGGTACGATGGAGGCAAAAACTACGTTTTAGAGGTGGTTTTTCGGTACGATTGGGGGATTTTTTGACAAAATCGGTTCAATTTTAACAAAATGAGGGTGATTTTGAACAAATGGCCTAAAAAAATAACCCCTGAACTGGTGGGGAGGCCAGGGTCAGGGGGAAAACTTACGGAATTACAATACTGAATTAAGAATACAGAATAAAATACAGCGTAACCTTTTCGGGTTATGGCAGTTTTGGGGATGATCCTATAGAACGTCAGGGAACCCGGCAAGGTAAGGGTAATTTTATATCGATTGAGAGATTTTGCAAGGAGGTGAATGGGTGTTCATTAGAAAATGGTGGGGATTTTTTGGAGGGAAAGTTCGTGAAATAAGGGATTTTTAGGTTGTAGGGGAGCATGATTGCCATTAAGATTTAGAAAAATTTTCCAAAAAAATTCCCCACCCTCTCCTTTTAGAGTGGGGAATTTGTCATAATAGAGAGTGTGGGGATGTAAGTCTTGCTTCTTGATGAATATTTTTTGGAAAAAGGAAAAAGGAGGTAAAAATGCGTTGGTCAAATGTTATAGGAATACTTTTCCTGAGCTTGCTTTCAGAAAGTCTTTCGGCAGTGGAGTTCACTTTCAAAAAGGAAATGGTTTTCATCGGACATAGAGATGCTGTTAATGCAATTGATGTCTGGAAAAACAAAAGAGAAGGACGTATCGTTTCTGGAAGTGATGACCGCCGGGTGGTGATTTGGAATTTGGAAACGGGAAAAATTTTACATGCAGTAACTCCCCCCGCAGGAAGATCTAATGAAGCTAAAAAAATAAAAAATGTTTTCTTTGTCAAAAAGGAAAAACTTGTTCTGGTCGCATCCTTATGGAAACATTTATGGATTTGGAAACCTGATACAAATACCAGAAAAATCCTTTTTGAAGGTGAATCGACTCGAAAAAGTTGGGTTTCAAGCGATATTATGGATGTCGCCATCTCACCCAATGGAAAGTTGATTGCTTTTCTGAATCCCCCTTACGCCTTGAAAGTCTGCGCATTTCCTTCTTTCAAAGTGCTTGTAAATTTTCACATTGACCATCACGCAAGATTGAACACTCTATGTTTTTCGCAGGATAGTAAATTCGTCATGATGGGAGGGACGGAAAATAAATTACAGGTTTATTCTCTGCTGGAAGATGATCTGATCTTTGACAAACAAAATGGACATGCCCCTGTTACTGCCATTGTTTCCACCTCGGACACAATTATTGTAGGGGATCAATTGGGAACCGTGCGGGTTTGGGACATTGCCACTGGCGATATTAAACGGACTTTGGAAACAGGGAGTCCTGTCAGGTCTTTGGCCGTAGTTACCGAAGATGCTTTCGTCAGTGGACATGACAATGGGGAAATCCACCTCTGGGAAATCTCCTCTGAAACCTGTTTAGCCAAAGAAATCGCACATAACGGAACTGTCCGTTGTATCCATTTTTATGAAGAAAAAAAGTTCCTCACAGGAGGGACTGATAAAAAAATTATTCAATGGGAACTTTCAGAAATACCGTGAACTATCAAAAACAGAAATTTTTCAAAAAAAGGTGAAAAAAAAGGGTGGGGATGGTCATATCTGGTAAGGGTGGGGGAGGGAGGGTGTTGA